>CANEVR010000020.1 GCA_947442505.1 Flavobacteriales bacterium
ACGCGAACATTGGTCGCCTTCACAGCATTGGTGGGTAAATCCCATGTCAACTTAGCGCCAACAAAACTGCTGTAAATCCACCTGTTCGCGGGATCCATCCACTGAGCATTGCTGTTGTTTTGATACGCCAACGATGATTGAAAACTCAAAACCGGCAACTGCTCCAATTGCGCTGAACGGTACATCATCTTAGCATAATCAACCTTAAACATGGCCAAATTCAAAGCTGTTTTATTCTGCACCGTACTCTTGGTTTCTAATTCCTCTGCACCCTCTGTTACATCAATTTCTACAGTAATTCCAGCCAATGAAGACAATAGCGCCTCTTGATAGGTCAATTGATGCACTATATTCCGTAAGACACCCTTTTGCTGTATGACATTCACTTGAGCGTCATTTCTGTCTTGCAATCGTATCAAACCCGCATCATACTTACGCCCAACAATTTGAGACAAACTATCCGACAAGCCCACAAATCGCTCCAACATCTTTTGCTGTTTCTTCAGTTGTACTATACCACAATACAAAAAATTGACTTGCTCCAACAACTTTGTCCTATTCATGATTCCTTCCGCAGCAACTACCTTGGTATTGGCTTTGGCTGCCCTAACATCTTGCCATTTTGCAATATTCACAAGGTCCAATTGCGGCGCTGCGGTAAATGAACTAATGTATTGCTGACCAAATGTTATTTCCCTGAAACTACCTTCCGGTCCACCAAAAACCTGACCCGGTATAAAATTGACAGGCAAATCAGTGTTGTTGATCCAACTTCCCGTTGTTGGAATGCGTGGATTGAGCGTATTCAGCCATGAGGCCTGCTCTGTCAACTCCGCCATTCGCAACTGCTCTTGATTCAATTGAATCACAGTGGCATTCTTAAGCACCCAATCCTCAAGCGCTTTCCACGTGGAAAAGCGCTGAACCGATTGTCCAAATGCCGTTGTTCCAAAAAACAAAAGCAGTAAGTACAAATATCTTCTCATGCTTTCAAAGTTTTCATCACCCATTTTACTATACTATCCTTTCTGCTCTTAAGCATCTTGTCATATTGCTTTTGATCCATATCACCCACAATTTGCAGCATGGGCGGCGCCATAATCAGATTTAAACAATGATTTTAATCAAATGATTAAATACTACCCAAGGTACTGATCTACTATTCCTGGGTGTATCAAATAGAATTCTTTTTGTATATCTTAAAATTCGGTCCTGCTGATATGAGATTATACTGTTTATCCAGCTCTTTTTGCAGATCTTGAAATGATTGGCTCACAGAAAACTTATTGATGTCTCTGAAGTATCGTCTACCCGAACCAACTAATTCAATAAAATATTCCGGCCTATCACTCTGAATAGTCTTTAAATAATGCTCTCTTACCAACTTTAAATTTTGATATTCGCCGTATGCAAACTGAGGGTATAGAAATCCAGTTGTGCGATTAAAATCAAACAATATGGGAGTAACTGTATCCCAACCCCACAACACTACATCCTTCTTTGAAATTTTATTCTCGATCAATGAAAGAATAAAGGGATCTTCTCTCCATTCATCAGACTTTTTCTGATAAGATTCAAACGCCCGCCATGGTCGAGTATTTCCAACCCTAATATCATTAATCATGATGAGAAACACCAACCCAAAAATGAAATGAATTGATCGACGTTGCAGTTGTTGAAGGTGTCTTATCAAAACGCTCATGAAAAAAAGCAATCCGGGCCATAAAAGTAAATTGTAATGCATACATCGATTGCCTGGAGCAAAAACACTATAAATAGCTATTAAAAAGCCCAAGACGTAGTATCCAAAGATTGTCTCATGATTACCCCTCGGATTCTTGCTAAATTTTATTACGCCAAGTATTAAACCAAAAACGGCCATTGGAAAAATCAATAGCATTTCTTTATTGAGCCACCTGAAATGCAAAAAAACAAGTAGCTTGTGGCTTTCGTCCACCACTTCCCCAATGAGGCCAACCTCCTTATAATCCAAAGAAATTGAAAAAATCCATAACACATTGTCTAAACCGTGTATCATCAATACCATAAAAAATAATAGTCCCCCGCCTAAACACGCGCCCAAAACGAGCTTGATACAATCTTTGTAACTCTTGCGCATTATTTGATAAACCACTATATACTGAAATGAAACAATCGCAATAAAAGCGGATTGCTCTTTGGCAAAGGGCATTATACTCAATAAAAAACCAATAAAAAACCAACCCCTATTGGTCTCGAGGGCCTTCACAAAAAACAAAGTTGATAAACTGTAAAGCAAAATAACAGGCACTTCACTATTGTATAATCTATAATCATAGTGATTGGACATTGTAAAATACACAGCAAACAATGCCAATACTATTATGACTGTATCCTTGTGAAACAACTTTTTCAAAATAATAAGTTGAATTAATAGAAAACCAAGAATAGAAATTAAAAAAGTTAAATGTGCATCAAAATATGTAACACTCCCTTTTAATAAAAACAGAACTGCCAATGGTAAAATGGTCAGCATCCTAGTAAAATCAAACAAAGAATAATTCAAAATCCACTCCTTAGGATTATCAACCATGCTCTTTGCGCAAATTATCCATTGTCCCAAATCTGGATTTGACCACCAGTACTCAAAATCAAAAAACCTCACCGTTATTATGAATGCTATCGTCACTATAACGACTTTTTTCGTAGAAAGCGTCTTTGAATAATAGAGAGAGTAAAAAATAAAAAGCAAATAAGCAAATGAAAGGATTTGGCTTAACTGACTATTAAGTAAATTAATGAGATTCATTATCGAGCGCTACTGTTTTTGTATTTACGTAAATTTCTAAAACTACTGATTCTCTATGATTTGCCGCAGCTTTGAACCATTGATATAAACAAATATAGAAAGCTTGATTCACTTTTAACTTTCAATCCATTAACTTTAGTTCAGATTCTGAACAATACAAAAAGAAGAAATGCATTTTTAACCACCTATCAATCAAAAAACTGAAAAAACCCTATCGCTCCAAAATATGAAAATACCAATTTGCATTTTAATCCAAATCACCTATTTTCCGGGCTAAATTCCATAATAATAGCTCCGTGATTAGATTAGCGATAATTACATTTTTCATAATATCTCCTCTATTTGTTAATGCCCAACGCTGCGGTGGTGGAGTATTTACCTTTCATATTGAAAATCCTGAATATGAAGACATCACTGTAACCGTCTACCCCCTTGAAGGTGATTATTACAATGAATTTAAAAGTCAATACTGTTCAGGAGGATGTGAACTCACTGAAGAAATTGCCCAAAAGTGGCGACTTATCCAGCACACACAGCGAAGCAAATCCGACGACTTCTTCCCCCTTTATGAAGAAACCAAAATCAGAAAAAACAAAGTAGATTTCATCACACATGAATTGGCTTTTGTACCACGTGTCCTACTTTTTGAAAGTGAAAAAACAAATAAAAGACTATTCATCACTGCCAACATACACGGAGGATGCGACTACCAAAGAACCATTAAATGGAATGTAGAAAAACCGTTTTTGATGCCTTATGGTCTGTGAATATCCTTCAACCCCTCCTCAATCATCTTCTCCAACTGCATCACCTCCTTGGTGTAGTACTTTCCCGTTGCAGGGCCATTGAATCCTGTATGCACATGGATCACCTTCCCTTCTGAATTCACCACAATCATCGTAGGAAAGGCCATCACCTTTTCCAACTGCGGAAACACATTCTGCGCACGCTCCTTGCCCTTTCCCTCTGCTCTTCCCACATAGGCCTCATAGCCACAATTCAATTGCGCCATTTGCTTTTGTATGACCTTTTTATTTTCGGCAATATCATCAGATCTTTCAAACGCCACCGGTATAATCTGCAATCCCTTTGCGTTGTATTTCTTGTGCATCGCCGCCATCAACTTGCCTTCGTCCGTGCAATTGGGACACCAGGTGCCCATCAATTGAATGATGCTCAATTTACCCTTCCAATCCTCAGCACCAAATGTTTTCATATTGCCCTGCAAATCCATAGCCTGAAAAGAAAACACTTCATTCTCTCTTCCCTTCTTCAAATGAACCAAATGTTCCGGATCACGCAATTCAAAATCCATATCATCTTCACCCTCCCATTTCTCAGAGTAAGTATTACTACTGTAAAATCTTCCGTTGTAAAAGCTACCCTCCTCATGCGCCACCTCGGCTGTAAAACAGAACAAATGCGCACCATCCAAACATTGCATTTGAATGTTGTAAAAATCCCATGTCCCTTTTAAAAATCGATAGTCACCCGTTTCTGTTAAAAAAGTTCCTGTGCACATTCCATTGGAATACAAATGAAATAAACCTATGGAATTGTATTCATCGGGTGTTCCTGGCTCAAACACCACTTTCTGTCGCTTTTCAATGACCAAATCTTGCTTCAATTGATTAGGCATGGGTTCTTCCTCTGCACTCACATAGGGTTGTCTTTGTGCATCAAAATAAATCGGCTTACCTCCCTTCTTGATGAACCAACCCTTCCAGGCCATGTCTCCCTTATCTGAAGGATTCCACTCAATTTTAGTATCAAAATAAGGAAAAAGAAAGCCAGGAAATTCCTGGCCTTCTATGCTATGCAAATAAATCGATTCTCCGCCGTTTTCAATGGTCATGCCCATGGTGCTTTCACCGTGCTCCAATATCACATCAAAAACCGCGTCAACCGTATCGTTCAAATGAAATTTCATTTTCCATGATTCTGTCTGTGCTTGTCCCATGATGGTGATGAATAAAGAAAGAAAAAGGAAAATCTTTGGTTTCATTATATATCAAATTTAATTCCTTGCGCCAATGGCAATGAGGTTGAATAATTGATGGTATTGGTCTGTCGGCGCATGTAATTTCTCCAAGCATCTGATCCGCTTTCACGTCCACCACCGGTCTCCTTCTCTCCTCCAAAAGCTCCGCCAATCTCCGCTCCGCTCGTTCCGATATTGACGTTGGCAATTCCACAATCCGATCCTTCGCAACTCAAGAAACGCTCTGCCTCTCTCATGTTCAATGTCATGATCGATGAGCTCAATCCTTGAACCACACCGTTCTGCATCGCCATGGCCTCATCCAATGTCTTATAAGACATCACATACAAAATGGGGGCAAAGGTCTCGTGCTGAACAATGGCCATATCGTTGCTCGCCTCAATGATACAAGGCTTCACATAACATCCAGAAGTGTATTGCTCTCCGGTCAATACTCCACCTTCTACCAATACTTTTCCACCTTGTGCCTTGGCTTGCTCAATGGCGTTCAAATAATTGTTTACTGCATCTGTATCGATAAGCGGACCCACGTGATTGTTGGCATCCAATGGATCACCAATGCGCAATTGTCCGTATGCCTTGACCAAACTTTCTTTGGTCGCTTCATACAAACTCTCGTGAATGATCAAACGACGGGTAGTTGTGCAGCGTTGTCCTGCTGTTCCTACTGCACCAAAGACCATCGCGGGAATGCACATCTTCAAATCTGCACTGTCCGTAACAATGATGGCATTGTTTCCTCCCAATTCCAACAAGCTCTTTCCAAAACGCTCAGCTACTTTAGCACCAACAATTCTTCCCATGCGGGTTGATCCTGTTGCAGAAATCAAGGGAACGCGTGTATCGTTCACCAACCACTCTCCTTCCTGAACTTTTCCAGTAATGATGCAAGAAATTCCTTCAGGCAAGTTGTTTTCTTTGGCAACTTCATTCCAAATGTTCTGGCAAGCCACTGCACACAATGGTGCTTTCTCTGAAGCCTTCCAAACACAAGTATCTCCACAAATCCAAGCCAATGCTGAGTTCCAACTCCAAACAGCAACAGGGAAGTTGAATGCTGAAATAATTCCTACAACTCCCAGTGGATGCCATTGCTCATACATTCTATGTCCTGGACGCTCACTATGCATGGTCAATCCATACAACTGACGACTTAAACCCACTGCAAAATCACAGATGTCGATCATCTCTTGAACCTCTCCCCATCCTTCTTGCAAGGATTTTCCCATTTCATAACTGACCAATCTGCCCAAAGCATCCTTCTTTGCACGTAGTTTTTCTCCAAATTGACGAACGATCTCTCCTCGCTTGGGCGCTGGCATCAAACGCCACTCTTGATACGCTTTTTGAGCTGTTAAAATCACTTGCTCATACTCTTCTTTGGTTGTGGATTTCACATCTGCGATGTGCTTTCCATCCACTGGTGAATAGGATGAAATAACTTCACCTGATCCCATAAACTTCAATCCTGTTGAAGTTCCATCATTCACCGCTGATAACCCTAAGGTCTTTAAAATGTCTTGCATGTTATTGTATTAAATTTTTGTTTGCTTGAATTATTTCTGTTTAAAATCATTGGTCACATCCACTTTCAATTTCTCTGGTCGATTGGCCACTTCCCAGGCAGTATGGAAAACCAACTTGCCTATTTCCGCCATTTTATCGTACATGATTTTCTCAGGATCATCTCCTGGCTTGTGGTAATCCTCGTGCACACCACTGAAGTAAAATATCACAGGTATATTGTGCTTCGCGAAATTGTAATGGTCAGAACGGTAATAAAATTGATTGGGATCGTTGGGGTCATTGTACGTATAGTCCAACTGCAACTGCGTGTATTTCTTGTTGGCCTCCTCTGAAATCTGGTGCAACTCAGTGCTCAATTTATCGGAACCGATCAAATAGACATAACGTCCATCTTGGTGATCCGCATCTTTTCTTCCCACCATGTCCACATTCAAATCACAAACCGTATTGGCCAATGGATAAACAGGATGATCCGAATACCATTCACTACCCAACAATCCTTTCTCCTCTCCACTCACATGCAAAAACAAAATGCTGCGCTTGCTCCCATGTCCTTCCTTCTTGGCCTGAACAAAGGCACGCGCCATTTCCATCACACTCACTGTTCCTGATCCATCATCATCTGCTCCATTGTGAATTTCACCATTGATAATTCCGACGTGATCATAATGCGCACTAATGACCACAATCTCCGATTTCAATTCTGGATCTTCTCCTTCCAAAAATGCCAATACATTATCAGAAACCAAATCCTCTCTTTTCACGTGGAAGTTGACATTAAATGTTGCTTTGTGTGCATTAGACAATACCTTTTTTCTCTTCATTGCTTTCTTCACCAACGTTTCATGTTGGGATAATCCCATAAATGCCAATAAATCCTGAGCCATCTCTACAGAACAATGCAAATAAGGAATCCTCAAATCCTCTTCATCTTCTGAACCCTTTTTATCCAACGTCATTCTTGGCGTCTGCAAATAGTACTTGACACGACTCATGTATTGGTCAAAATTCTGATCAATCTGAATAAACATCTTAGCCCCTTTTTCAATCGCTGCTTTTCTTTTTGCTTCGCGATCCAAAGTCCATTGAGAAAATTCCTTTTTACCTGTGATCAAACTTTTACCCTTTTTCACTGGCTCTCCTGATAAACAGATGATGGTTTTTCCTTTTACATCCAACCCTTTGTAATCATCCCATCCTTCCTCAGATATTCCATAACCCACAAAAACCAATTCATTTACCTCTACTGTTTGGGTCCTGTCCGCACTGAAAAAATAAAAATCTTTAATGAAAGAATACGTCTTTTGTACATCATACTTGGTATCCAACAAAACAGTAGACTCCAAAAAACTCAATCGCTTCAGCGGAAAAATTTGTCTTTGTGTTTTGATTCCAATACCCGCGTAATACTCATCTAAATACTGCGCAGCCTTACGCTGTCCCTCCATGCCTGTTTCACGTCCCTCATAGGCATCAGAAGCGATGACATACAAGTGCTTTTTCAACTCTTCTTGGGAAATAACTTGGCCATATTGCTGCGACCAATCTTTCTGCGCTCCAGCACAGAATGCCAGTAAAACAAATAAAAAAGAAAATATTGATTTCATTACATGCAAATTTTATTAACCCTATTCTGATGTCTACCGCCTTCAAATTCAGTCTCTATAAAAGCAGTAACAATCTCTTTTGCTTCATCTAATGAAATGAAGCGAGCGGGAATACACACCACATTAGCATCGTTGTGCTGTCTGGCCAATGAAGAAATCTCTTTGGTCCAACACAATGCTGCTCTAATTCCCGCATGTTTATTGGCTGTGATACAAACCCCATTGGCTGAACCGCACAATAAGATTCCTGGCGTATTTTCGCTCTCTACATCTCGAGCTACCGCATGCGCATAATCAGGATAATCCACGCTTTGATCAGAGAAACATCCTTTGTCTTCACAAGTATGTCCTTGTGCATTCAACCATGTCTTCAATTCTTCTTTCATGGAAAAACCAGCATGATCACTTCCGATAATAATTTTCATTTCACAAAAATACAATTTCTTTTATCTACATTTTGGATTTGGAACTTGTTAATTGATGTTCATAACCAAGTACAACTATTGTTGACTTTGATTTTTCACGCTGTCCTTAGTTCTTCATATTCCCCTAACCAAAATTTGTTTTGTATTTTTCTAAACAACAATATCAAATTGCCATCACCAATATCAACAGATGCAAAGTCCTCCTTTTTATGCACACCTCCCAATGTCATTTCATTTTTGATAACTCCATTCGATTTCTCAAAACCAGTATTTTACAATAAAATAACATGTTCATAACCTACATAATTTTGTGAATTACAAGAAAAACAAATGTTTTGGACGAATTTTACCAACGGTACTAACAGCTTAATAAGGACACCATCTCTTTTATTTCAAAAAAAATTTTTAGTTTTATAATGAATACCAATGGGGAAAAAATAAAATCATTTTTCTTTTTGATGTTTTTCATTGTTTGGTCAAACTTGGTTTTCAGTCAACTGGAATACAAGAAGTTTTATCACCCGAATGGGAATGTATCGAGTGAAGGGTTTTGGTCAAAGGATCAACCAGAAGGATTCTGGAAGACGTACAACACGTCTGGTGTGCTGATAGCAAGCGGCAATCGCAAAGGCGGTCTCTTGGATTCCACGTGGAAGTTTTTTGACAGTAAAGGTCGCATCGAAAAAGAGATAGGGTACAGAGAAGGTAAGAAGAACGGGTGGGAAGTGCAGTATGACACTTTAGGAGTGAAAGTTTGGTCCATGCAGTATTTGGATAATGTGAAGCAGGGCCTGAGAGAAGAATATTATGCCAGCGGAAAGCTACATTGGCGCATACCTTTTGATGGCAACAAGGAACAAGGAAAGGCCAAGGAGTATGGTGAAGATGGTACATTGATCGGTATTACCAAGTATACGTTGGGTTTTGTGAATAGTGTTGAGCGTTTCAATCGTTACAATAAAAATGGTCAAAGAGAAGGTTTATGGAAAGAGTTTTTCCCAGAGTCGGAATTTGTTCTGAAGGATGGTATATGGTCCAATGGCAAGAGAAATGGACTGTTTCAGTTCTATGATAAAAAAGGAATCGTGATCAGAACTGAGTTGTATGAGAATGACATCTTGGTAACAGACAACGGTGGAGTAGGCAATTTGACCTTCAAAGTGGATACATTGCCTGATGGATTATTATCTAGGGGTGGTTATTCAGGAAGTCAGAAACAGGGCATTTTTCATGTGGAACGTCCTTCTGGTGAGCGAATCACCAATCAAGTTTTTCAGCAAGGTATAAAGGTGGCTGAGGGATTGTTGGATCTTGATGGTATGCGCCAAGGAATTTGGAAAGAGTTTTTCCTTTCAGGTGAATTGAAAGCACAAGGCGAATACAAAGACAATGAGCGTATTGGTACTTGGGTGTATTTTGACAAGGAAGGTTTGACAGAATTGAAAGGAAACTATTGGAAAGGTAAGCCGGATGGGGAGTGGTTGTGGTATTATGAAAAGGATAAACTGCACAGAAGAGAGCATTTTTCACGTGGAAAGTTGGATGGGGAATATGTCGAATGGGATACTTCGGGTGTGGTAATTATTGAAGGTGTGTACAGTGATGATGTAAAAAATGGTCCATGGAAGTTTCAAATGAATGATCATTTGGAGACGGGCGAGTATCTAGATGGCGAGAAGAATGGCATTTGGAAATGGTATTATTACAGTACAGATCAACCCGCTTTTGAGGGGGAATTTAATTTGGGTTCACCTGTGGGTAAACATAAAATGTGGTATGCCAATGGGATGGTGATGGAGAAAGGTCAGTACGAAGGTGGTTTGCGTTCAGGCGATTGGACTTATTTTTCTGAGGCTGGTCTTTTGAAAATGACAGTGACTTACAAGGATGGAGAAATATATAAAATCGATGGGGTGAGAATCTTACCCAAAGGAACAGCTGATGCTGAAGGAGCGAATTGATTTCATGTGAAACATACTCCTTTATCGTTCATCTTGTTTGAATGCCCTTAATTTTTTCTTTTTACTTCTTGTGTTTTCTCTGGATGTAAAGGAATTTCAATCTTCCTTTTTCTTCAATGCTTTGAAGGGTTTGATTAACTGTGTTCATATAGAAACGGGCAATCTACCACTGCCATTTATTGGTTGATTTATCTGAATGATTCTTTCTTTTTCAAATCAAACCTCTACGGAGTAAATACATTTCGTCGCATTCTGTTGTTCTAATGGGCTGTCCATGATAGCTTCTATATTCTCTGAGAACGATTAGTTCACATCGTGCTGTTTATCATATTTCCTTTTTCCTGATTTGTAGATGGCCCAAAAATCGACTTTTGTTGATATGGCGGTATCTATTTATTTCCAAGACGTAAAGAGGCCTTATTTCGTCTCTAATCAACGTATTTCTTCCTGGTTGGATGCTTTGGCACGCCAATATGGGCGTTCTGTAGAGGAATTGAACATTGTTTTCATGTCCGATGACAAATTGCTCAAAATCAACCAGCAATTCCTCCAGCACGATTACTACACCGATATCATCACTTTCGATAACGGCACAACGGATAAAATGATCCTGGGTGAGCTGTACATCAGTCTGGATCGGGTGAGAGATAACGCCAAGACCATCGGTGAAAAATATCAATTAGAATTGCTTCGTGTTATAGCACACGGAATTCTTCATCTTATTGGTTATCAAGATAAAAAGAGTGAACAAATTGTTGAAATGAGAGCTTGCGAAAGCAGCGCAATTTCACTATATTTGTCAATGAATATACCATTCAAAGTAAAGAAAAGTTGAGAAAGAATGAATGAGATGATGAGAACAATGAATAAATGTTTCACGTGGAACAAATGAAAGAAAATACCTTTGAAGTCATAGTAATTGGTGCAGGTCATGCCGGAAATGAAGCTGCATCTGCATCAGGTAATTTGGGTGTAAAAACACTTTTAATTACCATGGATATGAATAAGATAGGACAAATGAGTTGTAACCCAGCGATGGGCGGGATTGCAAAAGGTCAAATCGTGAGAGAGATAGATGCGTTGGGTGGATTGAGTGGAATTGTTTCGGATAAAAGTGCGATCCAATTTCGGATGCTCAATGTATCCAAAGGACCTGCGATGTGGAGCCCTAGATGTCAGAGTGATCGTATGATGTTTGCTGAGGAATGGCGCCTTCAATTAGAGTCCATTCCCAACGTCTTTTTTTGGCAAGATTCTGTGAAAGAAATTTTGTTCGAAAATGGAAAAGTTGCTGGTGTAAAAACTTCTATCGGTGTTGTGTTTTACGCCAAAAAAGTAATTGTTACCAGTGGAACTTTTTTGAATGGTGTGATTCATATTGGAGAGCAACAATTGGCCGGTGGAAGGATGGGTGAAAAAAGATCAGAAGGAATCACGGAACAATTGGTTTCGCTGGGCTTTCAAGCAGGCCGAATGAAAACCGGAACCCCTCCAAGAGTAGATGGAAGAAGTTTAAATTACGATAAAATGGTGGAGCAGGAAGGAGATAAAAATCCTTCTAAATTTTCCTATTTATCCTCAACTGCACCATTGCAAAAACAACGCTCTTGTTGGATCACCAATACCAATCAAACGGTGCATGATATTTTAGCGGAAGGCTTTGAAAAATCTCCCATGTTCACTGGTAGAATCATTGGTTCGGGTCCGCGGTATTGTCCTTCGATTGAAGATAAAATCACACGATTCGCAGATAAGGATCATCACCAATTGTTTGTAGAGCCTGAGGGTTGGCGCACGGTTGAAATATATGTGAACGGATTTTCCACTAGCTTGCCAGAAGAAGTTCAGGTGAAAGCACTGCGACAAATTGAGGGTTTTGAAAATGCCCGAATTTTTCGTCCCGGTTATGCTATCGAATACGATTATTTTCCACCTAATCAATTGCTGCATACCCTCGAATCCAAAGATGTTCCCGGACTTTATTTCGCGGGACAAATCAATGGAACAACAGGTTATGAAGAGGCCGCTTGTCAAGGATTGATGGCGGGCATCAACGCGGCATTGTCGGTGAAGGAAAAAGATCCTTTGATCTTGAACCGCAATGAAGCTTACATCGGAGTTTTGATTGATGACTTAATCACCAAAAGCACCGACGAACCGTATCGCATGTTCACCAGTCGTGCTGAATACAGAACCTTGTTGCGACAGGACAACGCCGACGAGCGCTTGACTCCGATGAGTCATGCCATTGGTTTGGCGGATGACGATCGCATGCGTGAATTGGAGTTGAAGCGCAATGAGACACAAGAGATCATGGATTTGTTAAAAGACACATCTGTGAAACCCGATGAAGTCAATCCATACCTGACCGAAATGGGGTCGAGTGAGATACCCAACAAAACATCGGTTTTAAGCCTTTTATCTCGTCCACAAACGACTTTAAATGGTTTAGCGACGACTTGTAAGGAAATCAATGAGAAAATCGTTTTAAAAGGTTATAAACAAGAATCTCTGGAGCAAGCTGAGATATTGGTCAAATATTCCGGGTACATCGAGAAGGAAAAATTATTGGCGGACAAGTTGACCCGATTGGACTACGTCAAGATACCCGTTGATTTTGATTACCACCAGATGCAAAGTTTGAGCATCGAGGCCAGGCAGAAGTTGAGCGCAGTTCGTCCAGAAACCATCGGCCAGGCGAGTCGGATTTCAGGTGTCAATCCATCAGATATTGCTGTGTTGTTGGTGAAGTTTGGAAGGTGAGAAGGGGATGAAGGAATGAGGAGATGAAGGGATAAGTTTTGAAGTATTCATTTTGTTTCTGTTTTTCTTTCTGAAAATTCCGCTAGCTCCGGAGGAGCGATACAGTAATAGAAGTGTATGCGGCAGATTGAATTTGAGCTCCAGCGGAGCGACACATTTAGTATGGAAATGGAAGTCTAAGTGCTGTGTTAATGAAGTCTTTTCAAAACATCCTCAATAAAGTCATCCATCTTATAGAGATAAGCCTAGCATAGTTTTCTCACTCCTCTTTTTTAAGTCACGGCTTGTGACTTAAAAAGATCGAACTCATGATGAATCAGTTGAAAACGAAATGAATTACGAAACCGTTTGATATTTATTCTTGCGGCTTGATTGACATTGAAAATTTTGTTGTTTTAAAATGCAATATCAATGAGTACACAAAAGGGTAATGTGAGCATGAACTTTAAAATGCTCTTACAGCGCGAATTCTGTAGGCATAAAATTTACCAATTTGGTCATTGTTTATTGCTCCGTTAGAAAAATTGTACATCCAGGCTTGGCCTTGATTGATTTCAGTAGAGGACCAATAATAGTTGTACAACGTATAAAACTCAAAAGTATGGGCATCTAAGACTTGAGATAGAGTTTTGTTCAATTGGTATTTTGAATTATAAATTAAAATGAGCTCATCAATTGCGGGTAAATACCAATCCGTAAAACCATCTTTTTCATAATTGCTACAAACTACAGCTGCTGTTGCAGAAGTACCACTGGTTAATATCATCGCTTCCGTATTGGCTGCTCCGTTCCAAAAGCTCTCGCAATTAGGGACATCTAAGAACGATGTGCTCCAAGGGATATCATCACCTTCGACGGGATCTTGTAGGTTTTTTAATGAGCAAATCAAACCATGCTCATCACCTATGGAATCCATATAAACATAGAAAACAACTCCCCCGTCATATAGCTCACCAACCCAATGATTGAACCCTGAACCATTGCTACTACCCGCCGGCCCTTGCGGCCCCTGTTCCCCTTGAATTCCCTGAGGCCCTTGTGAGCCGTCAGCACCATTTGCGCCTGCAGGTCCTTGCGGTCCGGCTGGACCTTGTGGGCCATTGGCGGCGTAAAGGGCAAAAGGAACGCTCATCAATTGTTGCGTACCCAAATCTACATAGCCGTTGCCGAGATCAACTTCCACTTGCAAGAACTTGGTCGTATTGGCCCAGTTGATGGCGGCAAAGGTGTTTTGTACCGCAGTGCCTTGTCCCAAGACGGTTGACATCAAACCCTGTGCATTGGTAGTAAGAGCATGGGTTTCTTGGTACTCCACGGCTCCATCCGCTGTGGTTTGGCGCAAGGTGAAACGGGTGGTTACCGCAGTGTTGGCAGCGACTTGTCCGTTGGCATTGCGTACAACGGCTTGATAAGGAATCCCGGGAGGAACGGCGTTGGCATTGGTGTTTCCACCGCCTCCATTGACGGGTGTTGCGGTGTATAATGCTGTTATTTCTTCTTGGGTTAAGGCGCGGTTGTAGATGGCGATGTCGTCGAGATAACCCATCCATGGAGTATTATTTGGATCAGTTATCAATGCCCCTATTCCATTTACAAACGTATATGTTCCTACACAAAAATTCTTTCCTGCTACAATGGTATTATTGATATATACCATTTCGTCATGGACTAAAGAACCGTCAATGAAAAATGAAGTTCCTGACGGTTTTGTGATTACTATCCAGTTATGCCAAGAACCATTGGGTACATTGGTACCGTATGAGCTAGTAACACTAAATAAATTGCAATGGGAATTTACCTCATAAGCATTAGCACCGTTAAGTGATCCCTGATTATCTAATGTCATATTCCATGATTGTCCACATGATTGTCCACCATATCCAAGAATAGCTCTTCCTGATGGGCCATTACCGATATCATTTGAGTAAAACCAGACAGATATTGTCCTTTCACCAGAAGGTAAATTATCAGATGAAAACAAAATGTGATCGCTAACTCCATTAAAGTTATATGCCGCACTTGAATCCCCATTTCTATCATTTGCCAAAGTCGCCCCATTCACAGTCCCATGATTCCCATTCCCGCTCTCATCATTGGCGTTGCCGTTGAAGGGGTACCATGCTACCAAGCCGTTTGCAGGGAGATAAGCGGGGAGGGTTTGGGACTTCGCAACTTTTATTGAGAGCATCCCAATAATCAAGAGACTGAGATAAAAGCATTTTTTTTTCATAGGTTTCATCTTTCTCAAAAGTATCTAATCGCACGAACATACATGGGTGTTTCTCGATTTGCTCCGTATATATAATTTGAACCGAAATTAATATAAGCAGCTCCCCAATGATCGTCAGGATTTGTCTCAGAAGATGACCAATATCCATATGATTGAAAAGCTCCGAATAATGCTTGATTATTATAAATCTGAGTCAATTCAGAAAGTGACGGTAAATACCAATCGTCATAATTATTTAAGACCAACTCAAAACACAATCTTGCTGCTATTCCCGCAGTTAAGCAATGATTAACTAAGATATTTGTATTAGAAGATCCGTTGCCTGTAACTAAATTATTGCCCACAAAGAGATTAATACCATTACAACCCCAAATAGTATATCCGACGTCTTCAGGACTGACTACATAACCATGATTTTCACCTGATATATATCCAGAATCTCCAGGTTGAAAAACATACGCTACTTTGCCTCCTTGAAAATCTTGACCAATTGAGAGAATAATATTTCCCGTGCATTGACAGTTAACATCAATAACATCATTTGTCGTGTTTGCATTTCCATCATCACAAGTTGACCCTTGTATTAAACAACTCCCATCATCCAGTGAGGCTGCGGAATTGTAATTACAAGCGAGTGCATTTGTACAACCTGAAATTTGTGTTGGATAATTGGCCGCGCTAATCCCCGGAACAATAATAAATCCCGTCCCGGTGTACAAAGTATCACCTGTTGTACTAACGGACAACACGGCATTTTGCCCCGCTGGCCCTTGTGGTCCCTGCTCTCCTTGAATTCCCTGCGGCCCTTGCGCACCATCAGCCCCATCCACGCCTGCAGGTCCTTGCGGTCCGGCTGGACCTTGTGGGCCATTGGCGGCATACAAAGCAAAAGGCGCGCTCATCAATTGTTGCGTACCAAGATCCACAAAGCCATTGCCCAAGTCCACCTCTACTTGCAAGAACTTGGTCGTATTGGCCCAGTTGATGTTGGCAAAGGTGTTTTGTACCGCAGTGCCTTGTCCCAAGACGGTTGACATCAGTCCTTGGGCATTGGTGGTAAGAGCGTGGGTTTCTTGGTATTCCACCGCTCCATCTGTTGTATTTTGATGCAAAGTGAAACGTGTGGTCACAGCAGTATTGGCAGCGACTTGTCCGTTGGCATTTCGTACAACGGCTTGGTAGGGAATCCCGGGAGGAACGGCATTGGCACTGGTGTTTCCACCGCCACCATTGACGGGTGTTCCGGTGTACAAGGCGGTGATTTCTTCTTGGGTAAGGGCGCGGTTGTAGATGGCGATGTCGTCGAGTTTACCATGAAAAAAATTCTGAATATTACCATTAGGACTCTCGTGAGAACCGCCAATAAATAAACCTTCTTGAGAAAATGCAATTGGACTTGTTCTCGAACCGATTAGATTCCCATCAATATAAAATTTTTGAATTGAAGTTCCAATGTCATAAGTAGCAATCAAGTGATACCAAGTATTAATTTGAATGGTATTTACTTGAGTATTTATATCTAACCAAGATGTTTGGGGAGTCCACATTCGAAAAGCCGCTACTGAATTGTTATCAATAGGTAACCACAATTTATATGCAGGCCCAGAAAACCAATTGGTCGGAGTATATCCAATAATACATTGCTCTTCAATACCACCTAAGCTACCACTTTGAATAATATTGGTATTTATCCAGATGCTCAAAGTAAATGAATTCAATTCAAATAAATTGGATGAGGTATAATTCAAATAAGAAGAAGCTCCATCAAAGAATCCTGACTTTCCAGCTATGCCTGATCGATCATTTGAATAGGAAAGATTATTGGTATTGAGAACAACATTATTCCCACTCTCATCATTGGCATTGCCGTTGAATGGCCACCAGCCAACCAATCCATCCACAGGGAGATAGGCGGGGAGGGATTGAGCAAAAAGGAATGAGGAAATGAGGAGATGAAGGGATAGGGCTAGGTACTTTTTCATTTTTTGAATTTGTATCAAAAATAGTGAAAAATGTATCGCCTCCTTTGTTACCCAATTTTTAAATGAGTCACAATGGTGCATTGAACTCGTGTGTAACGGTTAACTTTGGGAAAAGGTCAGGGGTTCACTGCAAAAGACTAAGCCTCCACTTCACGACCGATGACATCAAAAGACAACTTCACGATGCGTCCGCCATCTTCAAATGAACAAGTGTCTGCCAATTGGCGCATCAAGAAAACGCCACGTCCGTGGGGTTTTTCAATGTTCTCAGGAGCTGTAGGATCGGGGAGATTGTCGTAATCAAAGCCGGGTCCCTCATCCTCAATTTGAAAATACATGTGACGACCATCCTCATTGAACTTTACCGATACTTGCTTGTCAACATCCAAACGGTTTCCGTGCACAATGGCATTGTTTACCGCCTCTGTCAGCGAAATCAGAATCTCTCCAAAGAAATCCTCCTTGACATTGTGGTTGGTACACACATCATCAATCATCTGCTCTACCAAATGTATATTCTCAATTTCTGAGGCAAACGTGAGGACTTGTTCTGAGGCCATGTTTTTCTTTTGTTATTCAAATATGAAACGAAAAAAGTTTATTCGGGTTGCAATTCATCACTTTTTTCAAAAAATTATCCAACTACGGTTGGGGGCTTAATAAATATTGGTTGGCCTTGTCCCGGTAATAGGGCTTGAGCTGCGGAGGCAAGGTTTGCAACAACTCCGCCTCGCGCGTTTTCTTCTTCATGTATTCCTCTATTCCTGGAGGGGGCGTGTTGTTCAATAATTTCCCTTCTTTGCTTTCTCTTTCTTCTTGCTCTCCTTGCGTTCTCTCCGCATTCTCCGCACGCAGCAATCGCGTCAATATGTCTCTTTGTCTGCGCAAGGTCTCTTCCGTGATGTTGTTGTTGACGATGTCCTTTTGGATTTGCTCCATCTCCTTGGCAATCTGTTTCATTTCATTGCCTTTCCCACTGCCATCTTTGTTGAGCTCTCCTGCTTTGTCCTCCATCATCTTGCGCAAGGCCGCTTGTTTGGCCGCTGCGCCAGCCAACTCTTTGCTGAGTTGGGGATTGTTGCCGGATTGACTTTTTCCTTGGTTCTGCCCTTGTTTTTTGAGGTCTTCCAATTGTTTGGATAGTGCCTCTTGCATCTTTTTGATTTGTCCCGCAGATGGTTTGGGCTTGCCCTTGCCTTTGCCACTGGATCCAGGCTTGCTGCATTTTCCCTTGCCCGATTTTTGTTGCTGTTGCTGCTGTTGTTGTTGCTGCATTTGTTGCAACGATTCATTGAGCATCAAGGCCAAGTTGTTGAGTCCTGTCATCACAAACTGTTGCTCAGCGCGGGCTGCAGGGATTTGTCTTTCGGGAATCCACTCCAATGCCGCATCCATGTGGTCTTGCACATCATCCACCTCTTTGTTGATGAAAGCCGACAATTGCGTCACGCGCTTGCTGAGCGCAAACAGCGAATCTTTGACCATCTCCATGTCATCATTGATCTTGCGCTGACGCTGTCCGTAGCGGTCATAATTGGGATCGTTGACATTGAGCTTGGAGAAATCTCCCATGAGTTTTTCTTGGTCAAAACTGAGATGGACCAAGTTCTCCAACAATTGTCTCAGCGCCGCTGCATCCTCTTCTTGTTGCTCTTCTTCTTCTTTTTCAGCAGACTGTTCCATTTGCTCTGCCATTTCTTTCATCTTCTGTGCAGCATTCTTCTGGCTCTTGCCGGCGTTGGATTTTTTTCCTTTGTTCAATTCCTCGGAGCTTTTTTGTTGCTCTTCAGAAATGTTTTTTTGCATCTCTTCCGTATTGGGCAAGTCTTTGGGCTCTTCCAATTGCTGGTTGAGCTCCTCTAATTTTTTCAAATCGTCTTTGACATCTTTGAATTGCTCGTTCAATTCATTTTGCTCTTTCTTCAACTGTTCCAAATCCTTTTTGCCTTCTTCTGCTTCTTTGGACAATTGCTCTTGTTTTTCGGACAATTCTTTGAGCTCTTGGATGGTTTTTTCCATCTTCTGCTCTACTTCTAATTCTTTGAATTGTTCCAATGCGCGATCCAATTCTTTTCCCAAATCCTCTTCGTTTTCACGAAGTTTTTCCATCTCTTTTTGCAACTCATTTTTGTCCAATTGCTCCATCATTTTCTTCAGCTCTTCCATCATTTTTTTGGTCTCTGGATCGATGAGCTGCTCCATGAGTTGTTCCAATTTTTCTTGCTTCTCCAAGAGCTCTTCATTGAGCTCCATTTGTTTTTCCTGGTTTTCTTGGTGCTCTTTGTTTTCTTCTTTGAGCTCCTCCAATTTCTTTTGAAGATTTTCTTGGCGCTTCAACAGCTCTTCCAATTTCTTTTTGTCTTGCCAGTCGGCTTCTTTTTTCTCCAAGAGTTTTTTCTCGAGGTCTTTTAATGCCTGTTGAATTTTTTCTGCCTCTTTTTGGGCTTGACTCAAGTCTTGAATGAGCTCAGTTCGCTCTTCATCTGATTTTGCTTCAAGCGCCTCCAATGAAGGCATGACAAACTTTTGAATTTGTGTTTTGGAAGACTTGGCTCCGTGCACGCCGTCGTTGTCCCAAACTTCAAAATAATATTGAATGGTATCACCAGGGCTGAGTGAGTAGGGACTCAAATCCAATGGGTGGTAGTAAATGTCAGAAACCGCACCAATGTTGACATTCATCGGGGTCGAAGCCCACTTGCTTCCAGGTGTTTTTAGATTGAAATTCAATTTAGAAATCCCATAGTCGTCTTGGATTTCTCCGGTTAAGATGTGAAGGGTTTGACTATTGGAATCAATTTTATCGATGAAAGAAATGCGAGGGTATTGGTCAGGAACCACATTGACGAAATACGTCAATGAGTCTAGGCTTTTGGCCAATGCTGATGCTGGGAAAATTTGATAGGGAAAGGATTGCATGGCGGTCCAACCGAGTTGTGCTTGGTTGTCTTCAATGGCAACTTGTTGTTTTTGTCCATTGATGACGGCGTGAATGTAATCAGCATGAAGACAATTGAAAGTCCAAGTGATTTGTGTGCCTTCAGGAAGTGTAAGGTCACCCGCCTGTGTCAGGTTTTCTGGTGCGCGTTTCAGATAAGCGGGAAATTGAAGAACGGCGGCGATGCCGGTCATTTTGGGTTGGGGGATCACCGTTAAACTGAAGGGTTGGCTGGAGTAATCAGAAGCGGAGAAATAAAAATCAAATGATTCGTTGACATGCGGAATGACGATGGTGTGGTGCAGGAGATCTTTTTTCTCCAACAATAATTTTTGACCATCCTTGATGAGGTAAACCCTTTCTGGAATTTCATTTCCGGTGAGTCGCAAGGCGAGTGTGGCGTCTTGGTTTTCCAAAATTTGCGTGGGTGATTCCAGTACAAATTGAAAGGGGGCATCTTCTTCCGCTTTGTCATATTGTACAATTCTTTTGGTAGGCCTTGTGATGGTGGAGGGGGTGGCAAAAAGCAGAACGCTCAGCAAAACCAAAGGAGGCAAGGCGTATTTGAGGTACTTGACATTGTCCCGATAATTGACCGCGTTTTGAAAAGGAACGGGTTGCAATTCCCTTTGTTTCTGCTCAATGGCCGCATAAAGCAGTTCTTGGTTTTCGCGTTTGGCTGCTTGTTGCAATTGCAAGGTGTTGAGCAGTTTGTCTTGTATGCCGCTGAAGTGTTTTCCGATAATCAATGCAGCTTCCTCACTGGAAATGGTTTTTCCCAATTTGAAAAACTTGAGCAGTGGAAAGATGACATAAAAACCAAGGATGGCAAGCAAAGAAGCAGAGAAACCAAAAAACAAGAACGCACGAACCCCAGAGCTAAATCGTCCGAGGTATTCTAAAAAAATAATCAATAAAAAAAGGGAAACACCAAGGGCCATGCTGTACAGCAACCCTTTGATTATTCGGTTTTTGTAGTATTTCCGAATGAAAAGGTCTAACTTTTCTACCAATATTTTACTTTCTGCACTGGCCATAACGTACGTGGTCTAAGGTACGAAATAGCGCCACGTCACAACAAAATTCTAACAGAAATTCACAATTTAAATTCCACCCATTGCCATTGGCCAATCATTTGTTTTTGGATAAATTGTTTGGCTTGGGAATAGCAGAGTCGTTGTGTTTTAAACCAAACGGTTTTCTCATAGTGGGAGGTGATTTGTCCATCGGTAAGGTCCACTATTTCAATTCCCCTCAAAGGAGTTTTGTTTTTTCTCAAAAGATCAACTTCGTTGAGCGCCTCGTTTTTATTGAGGAAAGTGGTGCCGTCAATTTGTTTGGCCATGACAATCAGAAGGTGTTGGGATCGATGCAAATGTTTTGGGGCTCGGTAAAGAAACGGAAAGCTTCCCAGCCACCTTCGCGGCCCATCCCGGATTGTTTTACTCCACCAAAGGGGGTTCTCAAGTCGCGCATGAGCCAGGTATTGACCCAGCTAATACCGGTTTCAAGGTTTTGTGCCACACGGTGGGCGCGGCTGAGATTCTCTGTCCAAATGGATGCGGCAAGGCCGTAAGGAGTGCAGTTGGCCCAAGTGATGGCTTCTTCTTCTGTATCAAAAGGAATGATGGTGGCCACGGGACCAAAGATTTCTTCTTGATTGGTTCGACAGTATGGATCCAATCCTTCAATCAATGTGGGTTGTAAATAATATCCGCCTTTTAACTCGTCGGGCATTTCAGGAGAGGATCCTCCACAAAGGATTTTACCCCTTTCCTCTTGCGCCAGTTGTATGTAGGACAATACTTTTTTCAAATGACTTTCTGAGACCAATGCACCGAACTTGGATTGCGGATCCATGGGGTCGGACACCACCATTTTGGCTACCTTTTGAACCAATGCATTTCTGAATGCCTCGTAAATGGGGCGTTGTACGAATATTCTAGAACCACATAGACAGATTTGACCTTGGTTGGCAAAAGCAGCGCGCATGACCAAACCAGCAGTTTTTTCGACATCAACATCATCAAAAACCAAGGTGGCATTTTTACCACCCAATTCCAAAGACATTTTTTTGAACTGTGGTGCAAGAATAGAAGCGATGCGTTTTCCTGTAGCTGTTCCACCGGTAAAGCTGATGGCCTTGATGGTGGGGTGATTCACGATGGCCTCTCCTACGTTAGGACCTGTGCCATGCAGAATGTTGAGCACGCCTTTGGGCAAACCGGCATCGATGCAGATTTGAGAAAAAAGAAAGGCGGTATAGGGAGTGAGTTCAGAAGGCTTGGCCACAACACAATTTCCCGCAGCCAATGCCGGCGCTATCTTCCACGTGAAAAGATACAAGGGCAAGTTCCATGGCGAGATGCAACCGACAACTCCCAAAGGTTTGCGGTGGGTATAATTGACAACGCCATTTTCCATAACGTGGCTTTCACTGGCAAAGTGTTGGGCCCCTGAGGCAAAGAAGCGCATGTTGCTTTCTGCGCGGGGAATATCAACATGACCGGACAAAGAAATTGGCTTTCCGTTGTCCAAAGATTCTGCTTCACTGAGCATTTTGTGGCGCTCTGCAATTAGGTCTGCGATGCGGGTCAATATTTTACAACGGTCTTCCGCTGGGGTTGTTTTCCAAAGCGGAAAAGCGGCTTGCGCTGCAGCAACGGCCAATTCAACATCTTCCGCGTGACTATCGGGAATGGTTGAAAAAACTTTTCCATCTCTTGGGCTGATGTTGTCGATGGTTTTCCCTGATTTAGCGGGAGTTAGCGAACCGTTGATGTAATTGAGTATCGTGATCATAAAAAATTTATGTTAGTCCGTTGGTTTGTAACCTAAAAGGTTGTTGTTCTCAATCTTTTTAACGCAAAGAGCGCTAAGTAATCGCAGAGTGCGCAGAGACGTAGTGAAAAATTTATATGGTTGTCCGTTCATGGGTGTGCTACAAAGGCAGTAGTGATGTTTGGGTGTATTGCCAATAAAAATCCTTCTCCCTCTGCGGACTTTGCGTGTCCATTGCGTTCTCTGCGTTAAATAAAAATTTCATCGCAATACATTCTGTTAAAAATATTTTCAAAAGCCTCATTGTCATTGCACCATAGTATCGTAGCGTATGAATATGCTTGTGTATAGTTATAGCATCTATTAGGAGTAAACAAATGGACCACCATGAAAAATTGACTACAAATGTATCTAATTCAGAAAATGTTTGCATTGTTTATGAAAATAGCATTATTTTTGCCTCGCTTTTGCCCGATCGTCTAATGGCAGGACAGCAGATTTTGATTCTGCTTGTATAGGTTCGAATCCTGTTCGGGCAACTTGTAAAAGGTCATCTTAGGATGGCCTTTTTTATTTTCTAAACTTGACAAAGGTTCCTTTTTCGATCTCCGAACCCATCTTCAAACCATTGATTTTAGCGAGTTTTTTGAGGTGCACGCAATGGTCTTGGGAAACGTGCCAAAGGGTGGTTTTTTTCTCTGTGGTGATTCCCTTTTCCTTCACCCATTTTCTTTTGGGTTGCAGATAAATTTTATCACCCGCCTGAAAAGATTGAACTTTTAAATCGTTGTATTTGCGCAACTGCCAAGTTCCCAGTTGGAACTCTTTGGTTAAAGATTCTTCTGTATCCCCTTTTTGAGCAATGAAGTAGCGGTTGTTACCGTGGAGAACTAGTAAAGTTCTGCTAGTTTTTTTTTTAGGTCGTCCAATTGTGAGACGGCTTCTGCTCCTTGGTCCAATTCGTGGAGTCGGTGTTTTTCTATGAGTTCAATCAACAACTGCGGATACTTGGGATTGGTAGCGTAGCCGCATTGTTTGAGGCCGTGCGCCCAACCTTTGTAGTCTGTCAATTTAAGTTCAAAGAGAGATGCATATCGCTCTCGTTTGAGAAAAAGGCTGTGGTCTTCAAAGGAGGCTTCGGCGTGCTCATATACACGGAAGCATTCGTCTTTTTGATCGTCGTCTTTGTAGAATTTTTTACCAGTCCAATCTTTGTGACATTTAATACCAAAGTGATTGTTGGCGGCTGTGGCTAGGTCAGAAGTACCCGCCCCTGATTCTAATATTCCTTGTGCCATAGTAATGCTGGCAGGGATTCCATATTGCTCCATTTGCTGCAAGCATTCAGCCTTCCATTTTTGAATGTAGGCATCAGTTGTCTTTTGAGACAAAAGCGAAATGGGTAAAAGGAAAAAGAAAATGATTAGACGAATCATGGAACAATGATACTGGAATCTTTCGAATCCATGTTTTCACTTTTGATAAGTTTACCGTCTTGCTGATAAGTTTTCCAAATGCCGGAGGGTTTGTTGTCTTTGTAAAACCCATCGATTCGGATCTGTCCATTCTCATACCAAAGCTGGTAAGGGCCATTCTTGACGCCCAATTCATAGGTGTGCAAACTGAATGGTTTTCCGTCTTTGTAGAAAGAACGGCAAGTCCCATTGCGCTTGTTGTCTTTGATTAAAACATCGGTGTGAACCTGCTTGTTGTCATAGAATGTTTTCTCGCCAATTTTCTCACCTGTTTCAGCATCTGTGTATACGACATTCATGGGGTTTCCATTGCCATAGGTGGCCATCACGTTTTCTTTCGGCCCCGATTGACAGGCAATGATAAATGCACAGCATGCGGCAAAAAATAGTTTTCTCATTTGTCTCGTTCTATGGTGAATTGGATGAGTCGGTTCATGGATTGGCTCACTTCTGAAGCAGGGAATTGTGCCAATACATTTTCCGCCTCTTTGGCGTAATGTTTCATGGCTAGAGAAGCATATTCAATGGAGCCGGTGGACATCAATTGTTGTTGTAAGACCATCAACTCTTTCTGACTGACGTTTTTGTTTTTTAATAACAATTTGATGAAAGCAATGGTCTCCTTGCTCCCATGCTCCAGAGCATGTAATATGGGTAGAGTGAGCTTATTTTCCTGAATATCTCCTCCGGTTGGTTTGCCAATGTTGGCTCCAAATCCCAAATCCAAAAGGTCATCTTTGATTTGAAAAGCAATGCCAATGTTGATGCCCATTTGGTACAGCGCTTTTTGTGTGTCTTCGTCAACATTGGCGGAAGCGCCACCCATTTGGCAACATGCGCCTATTAACGAGGCTGTTTTTTGTCGGATGATTTGGTAATAGATTTCTTCTGTTACCTTCATCCTTCTTGATTTCTCTTGTTGCAGCAACTCCCCTTCACTTATTTCTTGCACAGCCGTGGCGACAATTTTAAGGAGGTCAAAAGCGTTGTTGTTAACGCTGATTAAAAGTCCTTTGGAAAGGAGATAATCTCCAACAAGTACTGCTATTTTGTTTTTCCAAAGGGCATTGATGGAAAAGAAACCCCTGCGGGTCATGGCCTCGTCCACCACATCATCATGCACCAAAGTAGCGGTATGCAACAATTCAATCAACGATGCCGCGACAAATGTTTTTTCTGTTGGCTTTTGAAACAACTTGGCGCTAAGGAAAACGAGCATGGGTCGCATTTGTTTTCCCTTTCTTTTGATGATGTAGTGGGAAATTTTATCCAACAAACCATTTTCACTTTTCAAGCTATTGGCAAAAAAAGGTTCAAAATCGCGCATTTCTTGTGCGATGGGAGCCTGTATGTGTTGCAGTGCAATAGCTGAATTCATGCGTCAACAAATGTAGTAATATCTTATCTTGACGTTGCTACGCGAGAACCAGGAAGTTTGTGAATTATTCCACACATTTCCAATTCAAAGATGGCGCTGGCAAAATGGGAGGCGGACAAGTGTGTTTTTATCTGAAGTTCATCCAAGTGCAACTCGCGAAAGGCCCGTAGAGTCTGAAAGGTGATTTGAGCATTTTCACTCAAAGGCACTGTTTCAAAAGGAAGCTCTGGTTGTTCTTTGATGCCAAGGTCCTTGAGCAGCTGCGGTATCTCTGTGATGGTCGCGGCAATGTTTTGGTAGATCAACTGATTGCAACCTTGGCTTTTGATATCATGTATTCTTCCGGGCAAGGCAAAAATGTCTCGGTTGTATTGTTGTGCAAATTGTGCGGTGATGAGACTTCCGCCACTTTTCTCGGATTCAATCACCAGTGTGGCATCACAAAGTCCTGCGATGATTCTATTGCGCATGGGAAACCGCTCTTTTTCGGCAAAGATGCCCGGGCAATATTCGGTCACAATGCCCCCGTTGTTTTTAATCTGTTGGGCCAATGGTCGGTGACTTGCGGGATAGATGGTGTGGAGACCATGTGCCAGGCAGGCAATATTGGGCACTCCCAAAACATTGCATTGTTGATGTGCGGCTTGATCGATGCCGTACGCCAAGCCAGACACGATGGTCACGGGATGCTTGGATATGGCAGAGATGAATTGATTCACAAAGTCAATTCCGTAGGGTGTTGTGGATCTTGATCCCACAATGGCAACCATGAAAGGTGTGGTCTTTAATGCGTTTTTACCTTGGGTATACAAGACAACCGGCGCGTCATCGCAATTTTTTAATCGATGCGGATAATGGCTGTCTTGAATGAATGTGATGTCTACGTTGAGCCGAATACAGTCTTTCACCACTTTTTCAGCGTTTTGGATGAAAGCGGCACTGTGCAAGTATTGGTACCATTCCTTGCTGAAAAACCCCAAAGCTTGAAAGTCTTTGAATGGAGCTCGGAAGATGTCCATGGGGTCTTTGAAAAGGTGCAGAACTTCTCTGGTCCTTTTTGGTCCAAGCCCGGGAATTAGGGACAATCCAACTTGTTGTAATAAAAATTGATCATTCATCAGCATGCAAAGTTGCTGTAGAAAACAACCTGCTGGGCAACATAAATTATAGGAAAAACCTATATTTTATTTGTTCTCAATGATGTATTTTTCAATGGCCGAGCTCATGCTAGGCGACTTTGGATTGGGCGCCATGATGTCGATGCGCAACTTGTTTTCTGCTGCGGCATCTGCAGTGGTCTTTCCAAAAACGGCAATGCGTGTGGTGTTCTGCTTGAACTTGGGAAAGTTTTTGTACAATGACTCAATGTCAGATGGAGAGAAAAACACGAGCATGTCATACTTCACGTCTGCTAAGTCAGACAGATCACTGCAAACTGTTTTGAACATGTTGGCCTTGGAATGGCTAATGCCGTTCTTTTCTAATTCTGAAGGAATGGTTTGATTGAGTAAGTCAGAGCAAGGCAACAACAATTTTTCTCCTTTTTGTTTGAGGATAACCTCAATCAAAGAAGAAAAGGTTCCACTTCCATAAAATATTTTCCGCTTTCTGAACAAGATGTATTTCTGCAAATAGAATGCGATGGCTTCTGAGGTGCAGAAATATTTCATTTCGTTGGGGATGGTCAAACGCATTTCCTTGGCCATTCTGAAGTAATGGTCCACCGCATTTCTGCTGGTAAAAATTACGCCGGGGTGATCCAAAATGTCTATGCGCTGTTGGCGGAAGTCAATGGCGGGGATGCCCTCTACATGAATAAAGGTGCGGTAATCAATCTTGATTTTGTACTTCTTAGCAATGTCAAAATACGGGTTCTTTTCATTCCCCGGATCTTGAATGGTAATCAGGATGGATTTTACTTTTTCTGCCATTTTAATCTTCCAATGAATACAACCTAAGGATTGGACAACAACTGTATCAACTTCACTCCAATCAGCACGGGCAATATTTCGAGAGTGCAAATGTAAAAAAAGATGTAGAATAACGGAACGTTATTCGTCAAAGCCACCCACGCGCCCTTTAAAATGCGCCAAGAAATTAATAATCCAATAACAATGGCTGTGCCTCCAATGTAAATGTAGGCGTGCTGTATGCTGCTGAGCGCAGCCAAAATAATCAATGGATAAAGCAGAATGGCCAGTAGTCGATTGGTGGCAAAGGTTCGGTATTGGTATTCAGCCAATGTATAATCGCCTTCACTGAACCATCTGACAAGTTGAAAGGAAAACCATTTTAAACCATACATCAAAAGAACACAAGCGGCACTGAATAGGGATAACCACCAAGGCAATGCTGAAGGATGAATGAAAGCTTGATAGAACAAAACCCACATCAGACCCATCAATACGGCGTGCTGGAAGGTTAAAAAGAGATAAGGCCTGGGGATATTGGTTTCTTCCCGCATGAATTGCCGCATGGCAATGTCGCTGCGAAAAGCTTTGAACACATTTTTCATTTTGGTGGGATACACCACATTGAAGTAAGCCATCAAAGAGAGCAACACCAATAGCACAATTACCATCCAATCTTCAAAGAAGTGAATAGGCGGGCGAAGCGTTGGCGTTACCAATCCAAACATTTTATCGAATCATTTTCAAGAATCCCACTTCTGCAGGAGTCAAGTGTCTGTATCGACCTCTGGTCAAATCTTTTTTGGTTAAACCGGCATACATAACGCGGTCCAGTTTCTTAACGCGGAATCCCAATTTTTCAAACATGCGCTGAACAACACGGTTTTTGGCGCTGTTGATGCGAATACCTACTTGTTTTCTGTCAGTATCTGCATCCACAAATGCTACTTGCTCTGCTTTTACAAAACCATCTTCCAATGAAACGCCATCCAGCAATTGCGCCAAGTCTTTTTGTGAAATCTTTTCAGTCAATTCAACGTGGTACAGCTTGGCGTAATCATTTTTGGGAGCAGTCAAATGCTTGGCCATTTCACCATCATTGGTGAAAAGCAATAACCCTGTGGTATCCTTGTCCAGGTTTCCTACAGGATAAATGCGCTCTGCACATGCAGAATGAACCAAATCCATCACCGTTTCTCTGCCTTTGGGATCATCCATGGTGCAGATAAAACCTTTGGGTTTATTCAACAACACATATCGGTATTGCTCTGCACGAATCACGCGGTCATCGTACTTGACCACATCTTTTTGTGGATCAATTTTCAATCCCAATTCAGTCACTACTTTTCCGTTGACCGTGATTAGACCTAGACCTATCAATTCATCTGCGTCACGTCTGGAGGCAATGCCAGCCATGGAAAGGTATTTGTTCAATCGAATCTGCCCATCGCGCTCAGCTCTTGAAATAAAAGCTTTTTTGGGTGTGAAGTCAGTATCTAAATCTTTGCTGCTTTTTCTAAAGCGGGGCTTTTGTTCAACTTCTTCTTGTTTGTCAAAACGCTTTCTGCGGGTTGGCCCATTGGACTCAAATTTTTTGAAAGGGCGATCCGATCCCGAACGTTCACCACGGGGTGTGAACGCCGCACCACCTCTTTTTGGTCGGTCAGTTTTTGGACGATCACCAACAGGTCGGTCTCCCGCTTCACGTCTGCGCGGCGCATCGCCATCTCGGGTGGGTCGGCCTGGGCCAGCCGTTTTTTTAAAGCCACCGCCTTTGATGGGGCGTTCCCCTGCAGGACGTTTTCTTTCACGCGGGCCGTCAGCAGATTTTCTGTTGTCTTTTTTTACAAAGTCTTTTTCAGGCTTATCTGAGCTAAACTTGGGTTTATTGTCTCCGCGACCTCGGCGTCCTTTTGGGGCCGAACCTCCGCTGGATGTTCTAGATGTAATTCTTGCCATGAAAAATGATTTTGGCAAAATTAGGCAATCTAGAGCGAGCGAGCGGAAATCAATAGCGGATAAAAGTAAGATTCAATGTGTGAGATGCGCATTTTGGGTCCGCTTCCAAAGATGGTGATGAGGTCAAAACGAGGCTCTTTGACAATTTTATACCGCTGAATGTAGGCATGCGCACTCTTCATGATGCGGGTTTTTTGTTGCCCTTGAACGATGCGATCTGCAGGAATATCAAACCCATTGCGTGTCTTCACCTCAAAGAAAACAATGTCGTTTTCTCTTTCCGCAATGATGTCTATTTCAAATTTTCCCAATCGCCAGTTTTGCTCCCGGATGCGGTAGCCATTTTCTCTGAGGAATTCTACAGCCTGATATTCGCCGTTTTTTCCGATTTCTACAGTATTCAGTTCCATGGTTGTTTTAATTTGCATAAAACTATTTTTCACCCATGCAAAAGCTTATTCCATATTTGTTGTTTTTTATGCCCATTTATGCATTGGCTCAATCGCCTGAAAAGTCTGAGAAGAAAGGGAAGGAGTCCTATATTTATTGGGGATACCATAGGAATTTTTACGCGCCATCGGATATTCACTTTCAGAGCAGCCGTTATGATTTTACCCTGTATGGTGTCAAAGCCAACGATATGCCGGCCAAAAGTGAGCAGTATTTTAAACTCAATGAATTCTCGGTTCCGCAGTTCAATTTCAGAATGGGCCAGGAGTTGAAGAACAATTGGTTTTTGTCTTTGGGATATGACCACCACAAGTACCGATTTACGGGGACACAGAACGTAACCATTACCGGAAATATTGACCCATCTTCTGCTGCAGATTATTACCGCATGACGGACCCAGAGGAAATAGCACAATACACGGGAAGCTTCAATGGCGATTCATTGTTGTACAAGCGACAATTCATGGATTTTCACCACAGCAATGGCATGAATTACATTCGTGTTCAGTTGGAGAAGAGGGGAACAATTTTTCAATTTCCCAAGCTTAAATCACGGATTGATTTGTACGGCGGAGTAGGCGCAGGAGCAGTGATTTGTTGGACGGATTTTACGTTTTTGCGTCAGCGTTATTTGAACAATCTACATTTCAGCGGCATTGGTATCAGTGCCGTTTATGGAGTGCGTTGGGTATTCAATGATCGTTTTTTTATCCAGCATGGTTTTCAAAACGGCATCAACTTTTTGTTTGACATCCAATTGGAGAAGAACGAAGAATCTGGCAAAGCCCCCGATGACCTGAATGCCAAGGCATCTCAAAACATCCACTACTTTGAACGCGGCGTTCAAGTGGGATATGTTTTTCACATCGGGAATAAAAAATCAAACAAAAAATTTGTTGGAGTAGGAACTCCAGCGTTTTAGAATAAATGAACTACCCCATTCAATACCCCATGCCTGGTGAGCGCTGGAAGCACTACAAAGGCGGCGTCTATGAAGTCATCACCTTGGCCAATCACAGTGAGACCAAAGAGCCCCTGGTCATTTACAAAAGTATACCTTTTGGCAGTGTATACGCTAGACCTTTGGCCATGTGGCACGAGCCCTGCATGCTGAATGGAGCAACAGCCAATAGGTTTACTTTGATGCCATAAAAAAAGAAGGCCGGAGCCTTCTTTAATTTTACAGTTCTTATTTCCGATTACATGTGCAAAGCACGATTGGCCGTTGCAGCCAACGCCGCCTCTTTCAAACTTTCTGTGAAAGTGGGGTGCGCGTGACAAATGCGGGCAATGTCTTCAGCGGTTGCTTTGAACTCCATGGCCATCACAGCTTCTGCAATCAAATCCGCACATCGTGGTCCAATCATGTGAACGCCCAAAACTTCATCTGTTGTGGTATCCGCCAACACTTTGATGAATCCATCCGTATCCATGCTGGCGCGTGCGCGACCACTGGCTTTGAATGGAAAATTACCCACCTTGTAGGCGATGCCTTTGGCTTTTAACTCTTCTTCGGTATGCCCAACAGCCGCCACTTCTGGCCAGGTGTACACCACGCCTGGAATCAACAAGTGATTGATGTGAGGCTTTTGTCCTGCTATGACTTCCGCTACAAAAACACCCTCTTCTTCCGCTTTGTGGGCCAACATTGCTCCTTTGACCACGTCGCCAATGGCGTAGATGTGGGGTTGTGAGGTTTGCAAATGCTCGTTGGTGATGACACGACCTCTTTCATCCATTGCCACTCCTGCTTTGTCAACGTTTAAGCCTTCTGTGTAGGCTTTTCTACCTACGGAAACCAATGTGTAATCTCCTTCCAAAACCAATTCTTCCCCTTTGGTGTTGTCTGCTTTGACAACAACTTTTTTACCGGTGTTCTCCACTGATTTTACTTTGTGAGACAAGTAAAACTCGAAGCCCAATTTGGTCAATGACTTTTGCAATTCCTTGCCCAAAGACTTGTCCATGGTGGGAATGATGCCTTCCATGTATTCTACAACGCTGACTTTGGCACCCAAGCGTCCATACACACTACCCAATTCCAAGCCAATTACACCACCACCAATGATGATCAAATGCTTAGGAATCTCTTTCATTTCAAGTGCCTCGGTACTGGTAATGACTCTTTTTTTGTCAATGTTAATGAAAGGCAATGAGGCAGGCTTTGAACCTGTAGCAATGATGATATTTTTTCCAGTAATGTTTTGCGTTTCTTTTTCTCCAGCAACGGCAACAGTATGTGCATCAACAAAACTCCCCATTCCATGAAGAACGGTGATCTTGTTTTTCTTCATCAAAAACTGAATTCCCTTAACTGTATCTGAAACAACACCCGCCTTGCGGTCGATCATTTGTTTGAGATTAATTGTTGGAGCGGCGGACAGTTCAATGCCATGCTCTTTGAATTGGTGAACCGCTTGATGGTAATGCTCTGAGGAATCCAACAACGCTTTGGAAGGAATACAACCTACGTTGAGACAAGTGCCCCCTAAGCTGTTGTATTTTTCAACCAAGGCCACAGACATGCCCAACTGCGCGCAACGAATGGCACTTACATAACCACCAGGACCTGAACCGATCACAATCACATCAAACTGACTCATGCTATTCATTTTTTACAAAAGTAGGAATATCATCAAGTAATTAACAAAGGAGATTGGAGAAACAAGTCGCTATTGATGATAGTTTTTCGGAAAAAAGGAGTAATTTTCATTTATGATTATGATTTTTGACATCGCCATATTTGTCATGTTGGGATACGCAGCATGGAAGGGTTGGCGCAATGGATTCATCATGGAGATATTTTATCTCCTTTTTATTTTTGTAGCCATTTATTTGTCACTGCATTTCTCTGATTGGTTTGCAAGTAAATGGGGCGGTCCTCAGCCCAATGGTTCCGGCCTGAAGGCTTTTTTGATTTGCGGATTGTTGTTTGCAGTGCTGTTGTTTTTTATTGCAAAATTGGTGAGCGTTGCCATTAAGTCCGGAGGCGGTAGCAATGTGAATGCTTTTGCAGGAGCTTTTTTTGCAGTATTCAAAACGTTGTTGGTGTTGAGTGTCTTATTGGTGGCGGGAGAGAAGATCAATGGAAAGGTCAAATGGATGCCGAGGGAGCAAAGAGAAATGTCATGGACCTATGATCCTTTGTATCGCTTTTCATTTATGTTGTTGCCCGCCATAGAGGAGAGTGCCTTGTATCACAATGGCATGCGCAAAGCCAAGGAGGAGTGGGATGAGGGGACCAATAAAATCAAAGAGAAGTATTAAAAAAAATCCTCCCGAAGGAGGATTTTTGGAGGTCCCGAGCGGATTCGAACCGCTGTACGAGCTTTTGCAGAGCTCTGCCTAGCCGCTCGGCCACAGGACCATTGAGCGGCAAATATACAAAGTATCATCTTTGGAACAAACAACTTAATTTTGTAAAAAATAAATTATATGACCAACAGGGTTTACATCATCTTGATTTCCGTATTGTCAGTTCTATCTCTCTTCTTGGGCTATATGCTCTATTCAACAAAGAAGGAGTTAACGGAGAGAATTATTTACGTTGACAAAGCGAATGGAACCTTGATTGATGAGCGGGATGGTTTGCAAATGGAATTGGAGCAAATGCAGGGAACTTTTTCTGAGATGGAGACGGACAACAAGCAGATGCAAGACAGCATTCAATGGCAGACCAATCGAATTGCAAAATTGTTGGCCTCTGCACGCAACAAGGATTTTGACATCAAGCAATTGCGTGACGAAACCGCTACATTGCGCCGTATCATGAAGGGATACATCCATGACATTGATTCACTGCAAAGGATGAATGATCGATTGATTGTGGAGAAACAAAATGAGAGCGATCGTGCCAATCGTGCGGAGACACAATCCAAGCAGTTGGCCAATGAGCTGAGTACTACCCAGGATGTGGTTACAAAAGGTTCGGTGCTTTCAGCCGCAGGATTTAGCAACAAAGGAATCAAAGAAAAAACACGGGGAGGAGAAAAGGATGTAGAGCGCGCTTCCCAAGCATCACAGATTAAATCATGCTTTACCATTCGTCAAAACAACATTGTAAAATCTGGAACCAAAAAGATTTACATGCGGGTGGAATCTCCCTCCGGACAGTTGATAGGAAGTGCGGGCAATGCCAATTTGGATGGCCAGAGCGTGGCTTACAGTGCCATGCGTGAAATAGATTATCAGAATCAGGATACCGATGTTTGTATGTATTGCATGGCTGCTGGATTGTCCAAGGGAACGTACAAAATCTCCATCTATGAAGGGGGCAAGAAAATCGGGCAATCGGATTTGGTTTTTTCAAGATAGAAGGGAAATAAACAAGAAGGGATTGCCCTATCTTTGCAAACAGTTAACGCGTAAACATTAAGAAATGGGCAAATTAGGACCTACAGAGATTATTCTCATCATTGCAGTATTGTTGTTGTTTTTTGGAGGTAAGAAAATTCCAGAATTGATGCGTGGTTTGGGTAAAGGTGTCAAGGAATTTAAAGACGCCAGTAAAGGCGAAGCTTCAGAGACCGACAACAAGCCAGAGAAATTGTAATGACTCCCCGTTATTCCTCGCTTTCCGAAGTACAAAAAGACTTGGGCAATGGTGCCATTGCACTACCTGAGTTGGTTGCGTATTATTTGAAAAACATTGAGCAGACGCATCATTTGAATGCGTTTGTTGAAGTTTTTACTGATGAGGCCAAAGCACAAGCCGAGGTGGTGCAACAGAAAATCAAAGACGGAACAGCAGGAAAGTTAGCGGGTGCAGTGATTGGTTTAAAAGACAACCTTTGCTACAAAGGTCATGTCGTAACCGCATCATCAAAAATTTTAGAAGGTTTTGAATCGTTATACACAGCAACAGCTGTGGAGCGATTGTTATCAGAGGATGCCATTATTATTGGCAGATTGAGCTGCGATGAATTTGCCATGGGCTCTTCCAATGAAAAGTCGGTTTATGGTCCGGTTCTCAATCCCATCAATGAAAAACATGTTCCTGGCGGATCGTCAGGCGGATCAGCAGCAGCAGTAGCTGCGGATTTGTGTTTGATGGCATTGGGAAGTGACACAGGTGGAAGTATTCGACAACCAGCTTCCTACACAGGAACAGTAGGGTTAAAGCCAACTTATGGTCGCATTTCCCGCCACGGATTAATTGCTTATGCCAGTAGTTTTGATCAAATTGGGCCCATCACGCACAACATCGAGGATGCTTTTTTGTACCTCTCCATTATGGCCGGGCCAGATCAATATGATGGAACTCTTTTTCATCAAGGATATGCATTGCAGCATCAGGACGCGAAACCTTTGCGCATTGCCGTTCTCAAAGATTGCGTGCACCGTGAAGGATTGAATAATGAGGTGAAATCGGCATTTTTAAATCTTACAGAAAAGTTAAAAAAGGAAGGTCATCACGTTGAGGAAGTTAATTTTCCCATTGTAGATCAACTGGTGCCTACTTATTACGTATTGACTACCGCTGAAGCATCGTCCAACTTGTCCCGATTTGACGGGATTCACTTTGGATACCGCTCCAAAGAAGCCAAGGGAATTGACAATACGTATAAAAAAAGCAGATCAGAGGGATTTGGAGAAGAGGTGAAAAGAAGAATAATGTTGGGGACGTTTGTTTTGAGTTCGGGTTATTATGACGCTTACTATAGCAGAGCGCAAAAGGTAAGAAGAGTGATTCAGAACAAAACCAATGAAATTCTTGCACAATTTGATGTCATCATTACGCCCACCACGGCGGATGCAGCATTTGAAATGGGCAAGAAGTCAGCAGATCCCATTGCTATGTACTTGGAAGATATTTTTACAGTACAAGCCAATTTATCAGGACACCCGGCCATTTCAATCCCTTTGGGAAAAAAACAAAATGGAATGCCCTTTGGGGTTCAAATTTTGTCTCGCGCTTTTGAGGAGAATCAGTTGTTATGCGCCGCGCAACAATTGAATGCTTGCCTCAAAGAATCTTAATAAATCTGTTGACAAAAGCATTCAATCTTTTCTGAACCCCTCGAAAAGTGTTCGGAAATTGTGCCTTGTTTAGGATTGAATGCTTACCGTAAAAAAAATATTTGTGAGACAGATTTTTCTATTTATCATTTTTGCTACCACCCTTGCTGCTTCAGCTCAACCAGGAAGCAATGCCTCTTTTTCTGTTCAAAAGGACAATCCTGAAGTGCAGTCCATTGATCAAGTTTTGGTGTCCAATTATTTGAATCATTATTGTTACTCAACAGACTCTTTGTTGCTCAATCCTTTTGGGTATGATAAAAATCAATTGCCTTCTTTCACGGCAGAGATCATTGAAGAGCGAATGAAAAACTTGGATGCAGACACACCATTTGATTTGGTTTATAATTCAACCGTTCAAGGATTTATTGATTTGTATGCAGTGCGCAGAAAGGACGTTACCAGTAAGGTGATGGGCATGGCGCAATTGTATTTCCCTATGATTGAGGAGAAATTGACCAAGTTCAATATTCCCATTGAGCTCAAGTATTTGGCCATCGTGGAATCAGCCTTGAATCCAACGGCGATTTCACGCGTGGGTGCAGGCGGATTGTGGCAATTTATGCCTGGAACGGCCAAGCTATATGGTTTGGAAATTACCAGTTATCAAGATGATCGCTTTGACCCATATAAGTCAACAGAGGCGGCATGTAAATATTTGAAGTTCTTGTACGATACATTTGACGATTGGCAATTGGCATTGGCGGCCTACAACAGTGGCCCAGGTAACGTCAACAAGGCCATCAGAAGATCCGGTGGAAAGAAAGATTTTTGGAGTATCAAGCCCTATTTGCCCAAGGAAACGCAAGGTTATGTTCCCGCATTTATCGCGGTGAATTACATCATGAACCACACGTCAGAGTACAATTTGTATCCCAAGAAACCACTGATTTCGTGCTATGAAGTGGACACGGTTCATGTAAAAAGCCGTTTGGATTTTGATGCCATGTCCAAGGTTTTGGGAATGAATGTGCAGGATGTTTCTTATTTGAACGGCACCTATAAGTTGAGGGAGATTCCGAACAATGGACAAAGACACTACATCACCCTTCCGGTGAGTAAAGTGGGATTGTTTATTGCCAACGAGGCTTTGATTTATGCGCAAAGTGCCATCGTTGAAAAACCCAAGGAGACGGTGATGGCCAATAACAGCGATGCCATAGGTGGAGCCAAGAAGGTTACGGAAAAAGTAGTTTGGGAAGATTCTTGGAAGAAGCACAAAGTCACCAAAGGACAAACATTGGCGGTGGTTGCTAAAAAATACAACGTCACAACGAGCCAAATAAAGCAGTGGAATGGTCTTAAATCCAATAGCCTCAAGGCTGGTCAAGTATTGAAGATTAAAACAAGGGTAAAAAAGACCATCAGCATTACGGAAAGTGATCCGGTTGCTACAGCTCAAAAGGCAATGGGAGAAGAAACTGCTGCGTCTGATTCAACAGCCGTCAAGCCAGCGCCCAAACCAGCACCCAAGTCACAGGTTTATACAGTGAAAAAAGGAGACACGCTCAATCTAATCGCGCGCAAATATGGAGTGACCATAGCCGAGATGAAGAAATGGAATCCAAAGCTGACCGACCGTCTCCAAGTAGGACAAAAAATAACGATAAAAAAATAAAAAAATGAAAGTAGAAAACGGAAAAGAAGTAAGCGTATCGTATCGCTTGTATTTGGATAGCTTTGATGGGGAGCTGTTTGAAGAGACGCATGAAGAGGACCCCATGACATTCATGATTGGTTCTGGTGAAATGCTACCCGCATTTGAAGCGGCCATCATGGGCAAAGAAGCTGGTGATGAGTTTGAGTTGCATATCCCATGTGACCAGGCTTATGGAACAGAGAAAGAAGAGTTCTATATGGAGTTTCCAAAGAGTGATTTCATTGGAGATGACGGTGAAATGGACGATGAATTGTTTGAGGTGGGTGAAGTTGTGCCCATGACAACAGATGAAGGTGAGGAGGTTTATGGAGTAGTTGTTGAAGTACAGCTCAATAGCTTAATCATCGACTTTAATCATCCATTGGCCGACGAAGATTTGTATTTCAAAGGAAAGATTGAAAAGATTGCTTAATCGATTCAAGAAATAATCATGCGCAGTATTCTCAAAACATCAGCCAGTAAGTCAGCATCCATTTCCACGTTCATTGGAACAACCATGGTTTTGGTTTTGGTGGCTTTATTG
>CANEVR010000021.1 GCA_947442505.1 Flavobacteriales bacterium
ATGGAAATCTCTCCCATTTTGGTGGTAAACAATTTTCCTGTTATTCCAATGAAATCTCCGTAATGTACCCAGTGTTTCACCACATCGTTGTACAGCGATTTGTCATCTCCGGGACAAATTTCATCTACGTTAAGGTACAATTGTATTTTACCAATGGCATCTTGAAGATCAGCGAAAGTAGCCTTTCCCATCACCCGCTGGTTCATGATTCTTCCAGCAAGTGTTACTTCTTTTCCTTCTTCATATTGATGAAGGCAATCTTGAGAAGTATGGGTTGTTTTAAACTCAGCAGCTGGAAAGGGGTCTATTCCGTGGTTTTTGAGTTTGGTTAAAGCTTCTCTTCTAACAATTTCTTCTGGAGACAAATGCGCATTCATGTTGCGAATTTAATCTTTCTGTGGTGATACCAAGACAACAAACTCACCTTTTGGTTCATGATTTTCAAACCATTCTTTGGCGCTGGCAAGATTTCCTCTGAAGATTTCTTCATGAATCTTTGAAATTTCTCTGACTACAGCGCACTCCCTTTCTGGACCACAGAAGGTAAGGAGTTGGTCAATGGTTTTTACGATGCGGTGTGGGCTTTCATACAAAATGGTTGTTTTGTCTTCTAATGCAATTTTTTTTATTCTTGTTTCTCTTCCTTTTTTGTGCGGAAGAAAACCTTCAAAGACAAATTTTTCAGCAGGCAGGCCGCTGCAAACCAAGGCAGGAACAAATGCAGTGGGACCAGGCAAGCACTCAATGGTAATGTCCTCCTTGATGCATTCGCGTATGAGCAAAAAGCCGGGGTCAGAAATGGCGGGTGTTCCTGCGTCTGTGATGAGACAAGTCAAATTGTTGGACTTGATTTTGTCTACCACTTTATGCAAGGTGTGGTGTTCGTTGTTTTGATGGTAACTGAGAAGCGGTTTTTGAATGCCAAAGTGCTGCAGAAGTTTGCTGCTGTGTCGGGTGTCTTCACAAAGAATTAAATCACATTCTTTGAGGTATCTAATGGCCCGTAAAGTAATGTCTTCCAAGTTGCCCAGAGGGGTGGGAACCAGCGCTAGCTTCATATTTCGTGACGGCGTTGAACCAAATCCAAGAGTTCAATGAATGCGATAGATGTCTCATCCCATGACCATTTTTGTTTGTAGCTTTGGAATAGCTGAAGAGCCTTCTCAGGCTCACAATTGTTCAATGCTGATATGGTAATTTCATACTGTTCGGAATCACCATTGAAAAGTTCACGTGCAAATTGGAAACGTTGGTTCATCGTGATGCTTTTTTTAAGATCATCGATTTTGGATTTTTCCAATCGGTTTAAAATGGTAGAGGTGTTCTGATTTTGAGAAAGGATATCGTTCAGTGAAACAATTGGGGTAGGCTCTGTTTGGGTGGGTTCAGAAGAAATTTCAATGAAAGATTCCGTTGTTTCGACAATTGGAGAATTGTCTGATTTGGTCACTTCTTCAATCATGTCCATCAGATTCACTTGACGCTGATCTGCTATGGTTTCGATATGTGAAGGATTAAGTTCTGGTTCCGATGAAGCATCGGTATCGTCTTCTGAAATATCTGACAAATCCAATGTGAAGGTGGGTAATTCAAAGGATACCTCGGAAATGGGGTTTTCTTCAATTGTTTGGATATTCACTTCCTGTTCATACGCTTTGTGTCTGAGCACAACCAATCGCTCATAAAGGTCGCGGGCATTGCTAACCATCGACTCAAGGCTTTCTTTTTTGTACTGACCGCTGTACAAATGGTTCAGTTGATCAGTCAATTGCTGGGCGAGGCTTTGTAAGGGGATGAAGTGATTTTCCATATGCGTCATGTTGCGGCTAAAATAGGGGTATGTTTCAACCCCTCTTGTGGGAATTGAAAGAGTTATTCAAAGTAAAAAGTGAGTTACTTAAACGGGGTTTCTCAATGATTTTGGAAGTCCATTCCAAACACATTCATAGCTGTGGTCTATCAATTCCCAGATGATTTTTTGGGGCACATCAGAAGGAAAGTATATGGTATTCCAATGTTTTTTATTGGCGTGATAACCTGGTTTTATGCCTTCATAAAGGTTTCTGAGTTCAATGGCCTTTTCGGGATTGCATTTGAGATTGATTCCATCAAATTCAAATACATCTGTCATGGCAAATATTTTACCGTGCACTTTAAAGACCAAGGTTGTTTGATCAAAAGGAAATTCTTCTGTGGTGTGGGGTTTGGAAAGACAATAATCCCTGAAGGATTCAATGTGAAAATCCATGATTACTCGTAGGCAGCGCAGAGTTCTTTTTCTTTACCAAGCACGGCGCATGTTTTTAGCGCGAGACTAATTTCATGGGTGTGGTAAGAGCCGTATTTTAATCGATTCAACGTTAAATCGTATGCGTAGGAAACGGACAATTGTTTGTACAAATCAAACTTAACAATGCCACTCACGCCATGGCCGTTTCTGGCTGCAAACCCTAGGCTAAATTTCTTTCTGTAGGATAAAAGCGCCTGTGCATCGATGGCGGGTCGTGTTCCCTTGACCCATCGGAACATGAATGAAGGTTTGAATGCGAGATCTTTTGAAATCTTGATGTATTTTCCGTACACGATGCTGAAGTGTCTGTTGTATCTCCCTGTCTGCAGACCATCGATGGCCGAATTGGTAAGTGATTTAATGGAAAGGCCGTAGAATCGGTCACCACGGTACAACCACACGCCCGCGTTAATGTTGGGAAAGATATAATCACTAATCACCCCGTTGATGACTGTTTCATTGTAAGGATCCGCAAAATTTATTTTGGAATAATCGATTCTGATTTGGGTTAGACCTACAGCAATACCTCCCGCAAGGTTATATCCTTTGCTTACACGGGTGTGGTAGGCATAATTGACCATTAGAGAGGTTGATCCAAAAGCACCATAAGTATCTGATTCTATATTGGCGCCAAGACCTTGAAAAGCGTTTCTCATTGCCCTCAAACGACCGTGAATGAACACATTGGTTGTTTTGGGCGCGCCATCAATACCAGACCATTGTTGACGGTAGTTGGATTTGATTTCCGTGCAAGTTGTATATCCCGTTGCTGCAGGATTCACCAATTGATAATTGAAAATGAAATTGGTGTATTGGGTCAGCTGTTGCCCCCATAGCCATTGGAAACAAAGGGATAATGCAATAACGAGGCTATATTTTTTTAGGGGATTCATCAATGCATTACGGATATAAAACCAGTGTAGGGTTCAATGTAAACGACGGGGCTGTTGAGTTCAATGACATAATAATAACTTCCAGTTGGAAGTTTTTTTCCTCGGTTAGTGCCATCCCACGGTGTAGCATATCCTATAGATCTGAATACATTTTGTCCCCACCTGTCATATACGTTTACCTCTGCGCGGGGGAATTTTTGTATGCCCAAGATCCCCCAAGTATCGTTTACATTGTCTCCATTTGGAGAGATGGCATTGAAAAAATCAATTGCATTCCCAACCAAGACCTGCACAGTGCCGCTTACATCACACAGACCAATTTGAGAGTTGACATTGAAGACTGTGGTTTCCGTTGGAAATGCATTGGTTACCTCCGCATTGGCATTTCCAACAAATTCAGCGGGCGTCCAGGAGACTGTGGCATCCGGTGTTTGACCAGAGACCGTAATTTGGGACTCTTGTCCGGCAAAAATAAAACTAGGGGTTTTGGTTGTAGAAATCTCCAGTGGACTTCCAGAAACAGATAGCTGAACGGAGCAATCCCCAAAAAGTGTGGAATTGTGATTGGACCCTACGACAACAAGAAAATTGGAATGGGAAGGAAGTGAACTGAATGGTAATGTTGTTTCTTCGCCTAAAAGCAGATAACAACCCAGTTGATTGATATAATTGAGGCTGTCACAGGCCCCCTGTTCACCATCGATTTGAATAATGGAGATGAAAATGCTGTCCAAAGCAACTTGTGCAGTTCCAGTTACAGGATCGACTTGAATGTAGTCGCACTCATCTCTTCTTATGGTTAGATTGAGTGTACCTCCCAACCCGCCGGTTGTCAATAAATAGGAGAAACTTGAGCTTGCTTCAAAACACCCATACTGAAAAGACCCACCATCCAGATGGTTTTCTGGAACTTCCTCCACATTGGCACACAAAGGGTGTGAAGTGATTTCTGCACAGGATTGACCACAAACCCAAATACAACAGAAAAATGCAATTACCGAGAGTGACCACTGCTTACCCATAAAACAAATATAAGCTGAGCATTCAATAGAATTCGATAAGTAAAGCACTTTTTTCAACCGCCTGTCCTTGATTAACTTGAATGGATTTGATCTTCCCCTCTCCTTGAGCCTTGATGACATTCTCCATTTTCATGGCTTCTAAAATGAGCAATGGCGTGTCTTTGATAACCTCTTCGTCCACATTCACCAAGATTTGCCTCACCAATCCTGGCATTGGAGCTTTTAAGTTTTTGACTTTTTTGGTTGATGCGCTTCCCATTCCCAACTTTTCTAATAAAGCATCTATCGGCTGGGTTATGGTGATGCTGAATTCGGTATGGTTGATTTTGACAGTAGCTGTATTTGATTCTGAATGAAAAGCAATCCACTCCCCTCTGTAGGTTTTATTTTGGTATTTAAGACAAAAATGACCTTTTTTTTCAGATGGTTGGATTTCAATCTTTTCTCCATTCCATTTTGTGTTGTGAAATGTATTGTCCCAACTAAAGTCAAATTCTTTATTTCCGATTCGCGCTTTTGTCATAATATCGCAAAGCTAATGAGAAATCGATTGGGGATTTATTTTCATGTTCCTTTTTGCAAGCAGGCATGTACCTATTGTGACTTTCACTTTTCTACGCAACTGAATAAGGTGTCAGAATTAATGGAGGCCATAGAATTGGAGTTAGAGTGGCATATCAAAACGCAGGATTGTCAACCATTGCGATCAGTTTATTTTGGCGGCGGCACACCCAGTGTTGTTGACCCAAAATATTTGAGCGGTTTTGTGCAAACTTTGGACAAGTCATTGGGATGGTCTGGTGATCCAGAAATAACCATGGAAGTAAATCCCGATGATGTGAACCCCACTATCATCAAGGAGTGGAAGGCCATCGGTGTCAACCGATTTAGCATGGGTGTACAAAGTTTTGATGACCATGTATTGCGATGGATGAACCGAGCGCATGGTGCTCAGGAAGCAGATAGAGCCATCAAAAGTTTGCAGGATGCAGGATTGCCCAACATCACCATGGACATTATTTATGGACACGGGATGAACAACGACCTCTCTTGGGAGGCGGATATCGAGAAATTTATTTCCTACCAAACTCCGCATTTGAGCGCCTATGCATTGACGATTGAGGAAAAAACAGCCTTGTCGCACATGGCCGAAAAAGAAAAGTACATCCCAATGGAGGATGACCAAGTGGTGGCGCAGTTTTTATACCTGCATCAACGTTTGACAGAAATGGGAATGGACCATTATGAATTGTCCAATTATGCTTTTCCGGGTCACCAGTCTCAGCACAATTCTAGTTACTGGAAAGGGTTGCCCTTTTGGGGCGTGGGTCCATCTGCTCACGGATATGACGGACACCAGCGCAGAAAGATGAACATCGCCAATAACGCCTTGTACGTGAAAGGTTGGTTAAACGGAGGGGAGGAGGCTTATGAATGGGAAGCGCTTTCCAATATTCAAATGTCCAATGAATTTTGGATGACTGGTATGCGAACGGCCAAGGGCGTAAATCTTGAGGAATGGAAAAACAAATTCCATTTGGAATTGCCAAAAAATTTTGACGCAATAATCGAGAAATGGAAAAGCAATCAATACTTGTCGTTACAAGAAAATACCTTATCTTGCACACCAAGCGGATGGATGGTGATGGATGCTATTCTCTCCGACTTGTTTTTAACCGAAACCAATTATTGAACAACTTGAAATCTCGCTCTTTTTGAGGTTGCTCTTTTGTACAATGGCTTAGGTGTTGAGTATGAAAGAACAATTGAAATGAAGAAGTGGGATTTAGAAATATCGTCCAAGACATTTTGGTGGAAGTGGAACTTGAAAGAGGTTTGGCGCTATCGTGACCTCCTTCTTCTGCTGGTGATGCGCGATTACAAGGCATCTTTTCGCCAAACGATATTGGGTCCAATTTGGTTTTTTATTCAACCCATTTTTACCACCATTGTTTATACGTTTGTCTTTAACCGTGTCGCCAAATTGGGCACAGACAATCAGCCGCCTGCCTTGTTCTATCTGAGTGGCGTTATCCTTTGGAATTATTTCTCTACATCTTTGACTTCTACTTCCAATGCATTTATTCAGAACGCCAGTATTTTTGGAAAGGTCTATTTCCCGCGTTTGATTATTCCTGTATCTATTGTTCTTTCCAACTTGATGAAGTTTTCTGTTCAATTGGCTTTCTTCATTTGCATGTTGATTTATTATACCAATTTCACCATGTACACGGCCAACATGTCTTGGCACATTGTGTTGGTTCCCTTGCTGGTTTTGAACATGGCATTATTGGGATTGGGAGCGGGAATGATTATTTCTTCGTTCACGACCAAGTACAGGGATTTGGCTTACTTGGTCACTTTTGGTGTTCAATTGTTGATGTACGCTACACCTGTTGTTTATCCATTGTCAATGGTAAAGGGCAAGTTGTTGAGCATCATTTTATTGAATCCCATGACAGGAATTGTTGAGGGATTTAGGTATGGTTTTTTGGGTACAGGTTCCTTTGAATGGGGGATGTTGGCCTACAGCTTCTCTTTTGCTGCTGTGATGTTGGTGATTGCCATCAGCCTTTTTAATCGGGTAGAAAAATCTTTTATGGATACGGTGTAATATGGAAGGGAGGGTTGTCTTAAAAGCAGAGAACATCAGCAAGATGTACAGGTTGGGATTGGTCAATTCCCGTTCCCTTTCAGCGGATCTTAATCGTTGGTTGCATTTGGTGAGAGGGAAAGAAGATCCGCATTTGAAGATTGGTGAGATGAACAACAGAGCGGTGAAGGGAAATAGTGATTATGTATGGGCTTTGAAGGACATCGATTTTGAAGTAAATGCAGGCGATACCATGGCGATCATTGGTCGCAATGGTGCTGGAAAATCTACTTTGTTGAAACTGCTATCTCGTGTTACGCAACCTACCACAGGTAGTATAGGCGTGCATGGTCGCATTGCTTCGTTGTTAGAAGTGGGAACAGGTTTTCATCCTGAATTGACGGGCAGAGACAATATTTATTTGAACGGCGCGATCTTGGGCATGCGCAAGAGCGAGATCAAGCAAAAGCTGGATCAGATCATTGATTTTTCTGGTGTAGAGCGATACATCGATACACCTGTTAAGCGATACAGCTCAGGGATGTATGTGCGATTGGCGTTTGCTGTGGCGGCGCATTTGGAGAGTGAGATTTTGATTATAGATGAGGTGTTGGCCGTGGGTGATATGGAGTTCCAAAAGAAGTGTTTGGGCAAGATGGATGAGGTGGCCAAAGGACAAGGAAGAACGGTGTTGTTTGTGAGTCACAATATGGCTGCGGTGAAATCGCTTTGTGAAAAAGGGATAGTGATTGAGAATGGTCAAAAGGTTTTTCAAGGGCCTATTGGCGAGGCGGTCAAGCATTACATGAGCAAGGGTTCTGAAAGTGCCCTTCGCCGACAATTTGATTTTGTCAAAAATGACCACTTTTCTTTGACAGAAATAGCGATTTATAACGATCCGATTGGCCAGGAGGAATTGTTATTGGACAAGCACAAGATTCAGATTTCTACTTCATTTGAGGTGTTGTCCTCGGAAGTAAGTCACATTGCCTATCACGTTTACAATGAAAGTGGCGACCCTATTTTTTCTATGGGTACCATGGACATTGCATTGCAAATGGGAACCAATACCATCACGTGTGAAATTCCACCTTATTTTTTCCAATCGGGTACTTATTATTTGTCTTTGTATGTGATCTCAAAATCGCAGAAAGCAATACTGATAGAAAAAGATGTCATGAGTTTTTTGGTGACCGATGGTGACCGACAAATGGGCGCTTTCATGGGGAGAGAGCCGGGTGATATTCGACCTCAATTTAATTGGTTCAGCGCATGATTCCGGTTACGCGAACATATTTCCCGAGTATAGAAAAATACCAAGCACAGGTAGCTCAGGTTTGGGAAGGCGGATGGCTTACCAATCGCGGTCAATTGTGCAAAACCTTGGAGAAGAATATTCAGGATAAATTGTCTTCTCCTGTTTTGGTACTCATGAACAATGGAACCATTCCATTGCAAATTGCATTGAAACTATTGGGCAACGGTGGAGAGATCATTACCACGCCATTCAGCTATGTGGCGACAGCATCATCCATTGTTTGGGAAGGCTGCACGCCTGTATTTGTCGATATTGATTTGGATACTTTGACGATAGATCCTAATTTAATTGAAGCGGCCATTACGCCCAAAACATCGTGCATTTTGGCTACCCATGTTTTTGGAAATATTTGTCATGTAGAACAAATCAAGGAAATTGCAGACCGTTTTGGCTTGCACGTCATATATGATGCCGCACATTGTTTTGGCGTCCAATACAATGGAAAATCTGTTTTTGAATTTGGCGATATTTCTACTTGCAGTTTTCACGCTACCAAAATATTTCATACCGCCGAAGGCGGCGCGTTCTTTAGTCAGAACGAGCAATTGTTGCAACGCGCCTTTCGCATGCACAATTTTGGGCACGTCACACCAGAGACATTTGAGGAAGTGGGAATCAACGGAAAAATTTCAGAGTTGAATGCGGCCATGGGAATGTGTGTTTTGGAGGACATCGATTTCATCGTGGAAGAAAGAAAGAAAGTGGTCGCGCATTACATGAAACACTTGTCTTTCGATGGTTTTAGAACACAAAAGTTGCAAGAAGGGTTGGATTGGAATGCAGCCTATTTTCCCATCTGGTTCGAGTCGATGGGTCAAGTGCAACGTGTTTTGCAGGCTTTGAATGAAGCCGATATATTTCCAAGAAGATACTTTAACCCTTCATTGAACCAATTGCCTTATGTGCAGGGCAACGCATGTCCCATTTCTGAGGACATCAGTCAAAAAATATTGTGTTTGCCTTTGTACGTGGGCTTGACTACTGAGGATTTGGAATTGATTTGTGAAATCATAAATGCCAATTCATGAAGTCTGTAGCCATCATGCAGCCGTATTTTTTCCCCTATTTGGGATATTTTCAGTTGATTCATTCAGTTGACTTGTTTGTTTGTTTTGATGACGTGAATTTTATAAAGAAAGGATGGATTCATAGGAATCAAATAGTCGTTAATGGCGGCTCACATTTGTTTACAGTTCCATTAACTGGAGCCAGTCAGAATAGAAAAATTAATCAGATTGAGTTAGATGAATTTTATAAGTGGCGAACTGTTTTTTTAAAAATGATTCGCTTAAATTATTCCAAGTGCCCGCAGTTCGATGTTGTTTTTAATTGGTTGGAAACTTGTCTGAATAGAGACTTTGACAAAATTTCAGAGTTGAATTATTTAACAATTTTAGAAGTGCTGAAATTCTTGGATATAGATTCTAGGAAAGTGGTAAGATCTTCTTCGATTTACAACAATTCAGATTTGGTAGGTCAAGACAGAATTTTAGATATTTGTTTACAAGAAGGCGCAAGCAGGTATATCAATGCTTATGGAGGCCGAGAGTTGTATCAAAATGAGTTTTTTCAAGAGCAAAATATTGAGCTTCGTTTTTTAAAAACAGGAAAGATTATTTACCCACAAAAAAGTGATATATTTGTTCCTTATATGTCCATATTGGATTTATTATTTAATGTCCCCAAGCATGATGTGAATGGCATGCTGAATAAATATGATCTTTTGACGCCATGAGTTTAGAAAAAATATTGTCCGACGTGTTTGGAATGGTTCCAGAGCAGTTTCAAGATGAAACAAGCATTATGTCATTGCCTAATTTTGATTCAATGAATCACATGATGTTTATTACGGAGTTAGAAGGTTTATTTTCAATTGAGTTGACCGGGGATGAAATTGCTGAGATGGATACCATTGGAGAAGTAAAGAAAGTTTTGGTTTCTAAGGGTGTTTTGCTATAAATGGATATTTCAGGCAAGAGGATATTGATCACTGGCGGTGCAGGAAATTTTGGTCAATTTCTTTGTAATCACTTTTTGACTTTAGATGTCGGTAAGGTTATTCTTATCGATTTGGATTTTCATTTGGTAGATGATCAAATAAAAAATTCAAGTAAAGTTGATTTACATATTTGTGATTTGAGAAAGTCAAACGAGGTAAGTAGTGTAGTGAGTACGATATTTGCTGAAGGTCCTGTTGATGTTTTAATCAATAATGCGGGCTATATTCACAGTGAACCCTTGATTAATTTGTTGAATCGTGATAATCCCGTTCACTCAATAGAACAGTGGAATAAAACCATAACACTGAACTTGACAACCTGCTTTACAGTTTCCGGTTATGTTGCCAGTCACATGGCTAAGAAAAGATCAGGAGGTGTTATCATTAATGTTAGCTCTATCGCGGCCAAGGGTAATATGGGTCAAACAGCATATTCTGCCGCCAAGGCTGGAATAGAAGCAATGACTAAAGTTTGGTCCAAAGAGTTGGGAATGTTTAAAATTAGAGTGGCTTGTATTGCGCCTGGTTTTATTGATACACCCTCCACTCATGGAAGTTTATCCGAAGTAGTGGTAGACAGATGGAAGAAAAGTGTTTCTATTGGGAGGTTGGGAAAATTAGAAGAAATAGGTACGGCAATTCAATTTATCATTCAAAATGATTACGTGAATGGCACAGTAATTTCCATTGACGGCGGTTTAACAATTTAATCGTGAGAAATCATCAGTACATATACAACCTAGGCCAAGCTTTTTCGACAATTGCCTCTGAATTCCAGGATAAAGTGGCGATTCAATTTTCTCCGGAGTTAGGCTGCACTTTTCGCCAAATCAACGCCCTTTCCAATCAATGGTCGCGGTACTTGAAGTTTAAAGGTATTCAATCGCAGGACGTCATTGCCATCTTGAATGAGAAATCACTTTCTTCATTTGCTTTGATGTTAGGTTGTTTAAAGGCGGGGATCATATATACCAATTTAGATGCCTCAAGTCCCAAGGTTCGCCTCAATAAAATAATCGACCGTTGCAATCCGAGGCTCATTTTTTCTGATATTGGAACCTCTATTCCGGGACTTGATTTTGAAGGATCAATAATTGACTCTGAGCTTGTTGATTTGTCAGATTTTTCTAATGAGGAATTCCTATCGGATTTTGATGGTTCCTTTGGCGCCTATATTATGTTTACTTCGGGCTCCACAGGATTCCCAAAGGGAGCGGTTATTACACATAGTAATTTATTAAACTTCATACAATGGGGAAGGGAAACTTATTCCGTTCAACCGGATGATGTTTTTACCAATGCCAATCCCATTTATTTTGACAATTCCGTTTTTGACTTCTATGTATCATTGTTCAATGGTGCATCTGTTGTTCCCTTGTCCCACCAACTTGTTAAAGATGCCAAAAGTTTGGTCTCTGCCATTGCCCTGAACAAGTGTACATTTTGGTTTTCTGTGCCCTCTCTCTTGGTCTATCTGCTTACAACTCGCGTTTTGACAGCTGATACTTTTCCAACGATTCGGAGTATAGCTTTTGGAGGAGAAGGTTTTCCAAAGAATAAGTTATTGCAATTGTATCATTTGTTTTCAAATCGAATGTCAATATACAATGTTTATGGTCCTACTGAATGTACTTGTATTTGCTCATCCCATCGCGTAAATGATGAGGATTTTATAAATATGAATGAGTTGACCACATTGGGATATTTGGCTCCCAATTTTCGATATGAAATTCTTTCAACCAATGGTAACAGCAATGTTGGGGAATTGTGTTTGATAGGTCCTTGTGTGGGATTAGGCTATTACAATGACTCAGAAAGAACAGCACAATCATTCATAAGCAGAGACATACCATTTAAAACATGGATGTATCGAACAGGAGATCTTGTGGAAAGATCAGAAATAGGACAGTTGTATTTCAAAGGTAGATTGGATAATCAGATAAAGCACATGGGTTATCGAGTTGAGTTGGAGGAGATCGAGGCAGCGTATGCGAGCTTAAAAGAGGTAGATGAAGTGGGTGTAGTATATCAAAAATTGACGGCTGAGCTGGGTCAGATTGTGGCATTTATTAAGTTAAGTGATGCCAAGGTGAACGAGGATTTTTTATTAGGAAAAATCAAGGAAATTTTGCCACAGTACATGGTTCCAAGGATACAACGAATACTGGATGTTTTGCCTAAAAACCAGAACGGGAAAATTGATAGAAACCAATTGAAACAGCTCTTATGAAAAAACCATTGATCATTTTTGGTACGGGGAAAATTGCTGACGTGATTTTTTACTATGCAACAGAAGAATGTGGATTGGATGTGGAAGCTTTTGTCGTGGATCCACCTTTTGTCGGAAATGGAGAGTTTAAGGGACGCCTCGTTATTGCGTTAGATCAACTGAAATCAAAATATCCTCCTGAGAAATTTGATGCTTTTGTAGCCATTGGATATCATCAACTGAATCAGTTGCGTGCTCAAAAGTGTATTGAGATTAGGAATCTTGGATATCAATTGATATCAATTGTTTCTCCTTCTGCAAACACTCCCAAAGACTTGATTCATGGAGTCAATTGTTTTATAATGCCGCCTTGTGAAATTCATCCTTGTGTAAAATTGGGTGAAAATGTATTTGTTTGGGGGGGGGCAATGATAGCCCATCATTGTGAAATAGGAGACAATTGTTGGATCACTAGTTCTGCGCAGATAGGCGGTGCATCAAGCATTGGTGCAAACACTTTCTTGGCTTTGAATGCAACAGTCAGTCATGGTGTCAAAATTGGAAAGTCTTGTTTCTTAGGTGCAAATACTCTTGTAACTAAAGATTTACTTGATACGCAAGTAGTGATTTCAGAATCTTCTAAGCCGATAAAATTGAATAGTACTCAGTTTTTAAAGTTCTCTTCATTTTCTAACTTGTAATCAGTAGTTATGAAAAGTACTTTTCCCATTATCCAATCAGTGCTGGAAGGGAACACTTTGGGAAAAGTAATTAATCTAAGTCCGCAGGACACTTTGATTTTTCATTCGTCAGGATTTGCTGAGCTGCTCTTGACATGTGAAATGGACCAAATAGATTGGGTTGCATTATTGGGACAGAATGTCTTGCCTCAGTATTTTCATTTGTATGATTTTCAGCCAGGTTTAATTGATAGTATACTTCATTCCAGTCCCAATTGGAATTTACTTCTTCGTAAACGATTGAAGGGTATTCATGACTGTGAAATTATACCACGGTCTTTGCCGGAGCAATATGTGATGATCGATGCCAGAGATATTACAGAAGCGGATTTTAACAAGATTCCTCAAGCCTTATATCAGAAATTTTATCCAGATATTAAGTCATTTAAAGAACATTCATGGGCAAAGATTTTATTCAATCAAGATTTTGAATTTTGCGCTATTTGTTATGCTGCTGCCTGGGGCAATGCAACAGCGGAGATTGATGTGTATACTGAAAGTCAGCTCCGTGGAAAGGGTTTTGCAGAATTAGTAGTGAATGCATTTATTTCAGAATTGAGACTTCATGGAAGATGTGCCAATTGGGATTGTTTTTTGGATAACTTTGGTTCGGTGACATTGGCTAAAAAATGTGGGTTTAATTTGAAACAAGAATATTGGATGTTATCAGTTTATAAAATCGATGAAGAAGTTTAATTGGAAAAAAATGGGTCGGATTTTCAATCCACTTTCGATGGAAATGCCTCTTTGGGGGGTTGAGTTTGCTTTGGCTCCAAGTACATTGATTTTAGAGGACCGTGTTCGAGTATTTTTTAGTTGCCGTTCTCAAAGAGATCAAAATCAAGAGCAAGTTTCGTATTCTTCATATATTGACTTGAACCCTGATAATTTATTGAATATTATAGGGATATCAGATAAACCCATTGCCGAGTTAGGTGAGTTAGGATCTTTTGATGAGTTTGGTATAGTAATGACATCGGTGATAAGTTGGCAAGATGTTGTTTACGCATATTACATAGGATGGTCAAGAATGCGCTCAGTTCCTTATGCTACAAGTATCGGAATGCTTAGAAGTTTTAATCAAGGTGTAGACTTTGAAAGAATTGGCAAAGGAGGACCAATTATTACGTCAAGTTTAAACTCTCCAATGCGGGAGCATGCTTGTCCTATCGTCAGAAGATTTAACGATCAGTTCTATATGTGGCATATGGCCGGAATAAAATGGATAAAGGATGATATGACCGGAAAAATTGAGCCTCAATATCAAATCACTTATTCCATATCTGGAGATGCCATCAATTGGACACCGATGGATAGATTTGTTATTGAACCTTTAACAGAAGATGAGTGCCAAACAACACCCAACGTATTTTACAAGGATGGCGTATATCACATGTTTTTTAGTTATCGTCGCGCTTTGGATTTTCGAGATAATATAGATCGTAGTTATAGGATTGGGTATGCCTACTCAGAGGATTTGGTTGATTGGACCAGAGAGGACAGTTGCGCAGGTATTGATGTAAGTGCTGATGGCTGGGATTCAGAAATGATTTGTTACCCACATATTTTTGAATTAAATGGCCAGTGGATTATGCTTTATAATGGAAATAATTTTGGTAAAGAAGGTTTTGGATATGCAATTTTAGAAAGTTAGAATATATGAATAAGAGACAGCACTTAGGAGAATTTGAGTACATCAAGTTTGATGAAAGAAGAGACAAATACTATGAAACCCTTCAAACCATGAAAGAAATGGAAATTCCATTTCAGGATTTGGTAGAGAATTTTACTTGTTTTACTGGTCATATGAGTTTGTCTAGGTATTTAGCGCTTTATGAATTGTATAAGCAGACTCTTGGCGTGGCTGGTCACATTGCTGAAGTTGGGACATTCAAGGGGGCATCCTTCTTTCTTTTTGCCAAACTATTAAAGATTTTCGAACCAGAATCTCTTACTCAAGTGCATGGATTTGATTGGTTTCAAGGAATGAATACAGACCATGAAGTGGTTCAGAAAGTTGATTCAGGCACCTACAAGGCAGATGAGGCCTCTATTAGAAAATTAATTGATGTGCAGCATCTAAATAATTTGGCTTTTCTCCACAAAATGGATGTTACCAAGGATCTAGAGGGTTTTTTGAAAAAGCACCAACATCTCCAATTCAAGATTGTTTTCTTGGATGCAGGTATTTACGAAGTTGTGAAAACTGTGCTTCCTTTATTCTGGGAAAGATTGACACCTGGCGGAATTTTAATTCTTGATCAATACAATCATGAAACATCTCCTGGGGAAACTATTGCTGTAAGGGAGATTTTACCTAACGCAGAAGTCAGAACATTGCCTTTTACCTGGATGCCTACCGCTTATATTGTAAAAAAGTAATTATTGAGTGATTTGAATGACCAATGTAAACCTTTGGTTGCTGTTTTTATGGTTACTTACAACCATGAAAAATATTTGGATAAAGCCATTCAATCGGTAATAAATCAAAGGGCGGACTTTAAATTTCAACTTTTTATAGGGGAGGATAAGTCTACTGACTCGTCACTAACCATCTGTAGAAAGTATGAAAAAGAATTCCCTGAAATTGTTCATGTTATTTCTTCAGATGCAAATATTGGTATATATAGAAATGCTGGTCGTGTTTTCGAAGTTTGCATAGCTTCGGGAGCTAAGTATATCGCGCTGTTGGAAGGGGATGATTATTGGATTTCCACCGATAAATTACAACGACAAATTGAATATCTGGAGCAGCATGATGATTGCGCTGGCTCATATCACAATACGGACTTTCTTTATAAAAACGGGGCTCGGAAATCAATGTTTAAAAGACTTCCAGATTTGATGCAATTGGATGATGTGATATCCAAGTATTCTCCTTTTCATACTACATCATTTGTTTTCAGGGCTAAACATTTTTGTCGACCTTCTTGGTTCAAGCAAATACACAGCGTGGATTTGGCCATGTACATGTGGCACGCGCAGTTTGGTTATTTCAAAGGATTCAATGAAACTTGGAGCCTTTACCGCATCCACGATTCAGGAATGACAGCGGGGAAAGAACACAACGAGCAGTTTCATCAAAAGCGTTGGTTGCTGTATCAAATGATGAGTGGCAAACTCAACCAGCCTTTTTCAAAAAAACTGATGGAGCTGATTCGATACCACCGTAAGGAAATGGGTGATTCTATCCCGACAGAAATGGGCAAAGTATTGTTTTTTGATACAACAGATGGAATTGAATGTCAGAAATTGAAGATGGGTATTGAAGCGGAGATTCTTCCCTTTCATTTCAACAAGGGATGTTGGATTGGTTTTTTCAATGGGTTTAAATTGACTTCAATGAAATGGTGGAATGCCCTTCAATTGAGAATGAAATACAGAGCAAATTGGTCACATTTGAGGGCCATTGTGTTTCTCTCTCGTTCAGATGCTGAATTATTTTATTCTTATTTCCCAAAGCTTAGTCTGCGCTATTTCATCATTGATGAAAGCGGAGCTAAGCCCAGATTTGCGCATGAACAATTGTTTTCAATTCATGGTGATTTGCAGGATCGGTCTACAGCGTATCTTGCCGGTGAAATCAATGATCAACTATTGAACCCTTGATTTGATAAATTTGGTCCATGAAGAAAATTGCACTTTTCACTCCATCCAAGCACACGTATTCCGAGACTTTCATACAGTTGCACATTGAAGGATTGAACCGTGTTTTGTGGGTTTATCATGATGGAGAGCAGCCCACCAAGTGCAATGATGTTTCTTTCCCCAAATTGTCCAAGTGGTCGATTCGTTTGTACAACCTTTCGTTTGGAAAGAAATGGGGCTGGGAGCAATGGAGTTTGTTTCTCTCTTTGAAGCGCAATAGACCAGAAGTGGTTTATATCGAATACGGAACCACTGCGGTTGCCAATGCAGATGTGATAGAATGGCTTGGAATTCCAATGGTAATCAATTTTCATGGATTTGATATTTCCGTTTATGAGATTTTGAAGAAGCATCAACTCAAGTATCAATCGTTGTTTCAAAATACAACAACGCGATATGTTGTTGTTTCAAGAAAAATGGAGCGTCGCCTTGTACAAATGGGTGCAAGACCTGATGCCATTTTGTATTCTCCTTGCGGTGCCAATGTTGAGTACCAGCATGTTTCTCCCAAGCCTGATGGAAAGCAGTTTGTAATGCTCGGTCGAATGGTAGAAAAGAAATCGCCACTGACCACGATTAAAGCCTTTCATCAAGTTTTTCTTCAAGACCCTGCGGTAAAGTTGTCTGTTATTGGCACAGGACCATTACTCGCCATTTGTCAAGATTATGTCGACCAGCATCATTTGACTCAGGTGGTGCATTTTCACGGTGTTTTGGATCGCGCCGCGATTAAAAGTGTTTTTTCTGAAAGTTGTTGTTTTGTACAACATTCAGTTGTCGCAGAAAATGGTGATGAAGAGGGCACCCCAGTGGCTGTGATGGAAGCGATGTTGGCGGGTTTGGTTGTTGTATCTACCCGTCATGCTGGTATTGCAGATATTGTTCAAGAGGGCTGCGGTTACTTGGTGAACGAACATGACGTGGAAGCCATGGCCCATGCGATGTTGGAGGTCATTCAGCATTTGGATATTTCCAGGGAAATGACCAAGAAAGCCAAGCAATTTATATTATTCAACCACACATCAGACATTCACCTTCAACAAATCAATTCATTTTTGTCATGACGAGGAAGAGCACATTGGCTGTGGTTATTCCCGTTCATAATAGAAGGGAAGAGTTGACTCGTGCTTTGAGATCTGTTTACCAACAGACGTTGCCTGTGGATGAAGTATGGGTAATGGATGACGCCTCTGATGTGGAGTTGTTTCCTTTGGAAGAATTCAAGGAATGGAGCGCTTTGCATTACCACAGATTGGAATCAAAGTCCAATGCCAATGTAGCTAGAAACAAAGGTGCACATCTGTCCCAATCGGATTACATTGCTTTCCTGGATAGTGATGATGAGTGGGAGGTGGATTACATCGAGCAATGTAAAAAGCATTTGAAGCCAATACAGGGGGCTTATTTTTCACAATCCAAGATTGTAAGGTCGGGAGCGGCCAATCCCAAGCATTCAAAGGAATGGAGAGAAGGCATGATTGCCGTGAATTTTTTGTTGGATGGTGGATTTGCGCAAACATCCAGTTTTATTGTTGATCGGGTTTCGTTTCTCAATGTTCAATTTGACGAGCAATTGAAGCGCCATCAGGACTTTGATTTTTTTGCCCGTTATGCAAAAGCATACCATTGGCAGCAACTTCCTGTCTGCGCAGTGCTGGTGCATTGGGAGGAGAATAGAAAGGCTACGCGAGACGCCCGTTCTGAGATGATATTTATTGACCGATTTGTGAGTGAAATAGAGCCCAGGGTGTTGAAACGTTATTTGCGCATGCAGTATGATTATTTTTATTTGAATGGCACACCAGCTGATTACAAATTACACCAAGCCATGGTTCCGAGGATTGCAGGAATGCTTACTTTTTCTGAATTCAAGTCTTTTTACAAAGAACGCAGTATTTTGTATTTAAATACAATTGGATTTTTAACCTTTTTGCTACTCCGATTAAAAGGTAAATTCTAGTTGCATATCAGCTGAGGTAACCAAGGGTAACGGTTCGGTGGACTTTGAAGAATGCCGCTCAATTTTTACAGCCAATCTCCACGATTGATACTGGTATTGTGCAATGACAAAAGTTCTTTTACCCCTGCCACTGTAAGCGGGGATGCTCATGCCTCCTTTTAGTTCTCTGTCCATCATGTAGATTCTCAAATCCCAATCAGGGATGGCATAGAAGATTTGCCGTACCACAACTTGCCAGGATTTGTTCAATGGCTTCCAGTCGTATTCAACCGCACTGAGCCAGCCAACGGAATGATGGGAGATGTGTTGTTCTATTCGACAATGGGCTTTGCTGTTTTCATCTATTTTCCATTGTGCATCCCATCTCCATTGATGCATGATTTCTGGATTTCGGCTTACCTGATACCGCATGTAAAATACGTGATACCGAGCTGGTGTGTAATCCAATTGGGTGCGCAAAGTTTGTGTTTTGTCATTCATACTGGTCCACACACCTTTTCTATTTTCTTGTGTGACGGAAACAATGCTTTTCAATTTTCTATGGAAGAAAATCTGATGAACATAGGATGATTGTTCTTTCGTGAAAATAGTTGAATATTCCAACTGATAAGACAATCTTAGCCATTGGTTTTTTAAGATGGGTTGAATCCAATGCGCACTGATTTTACCCAGTTCTTTTTCCCGAATGGACTCAACTTGCATGATGTTTTTGCCGACTGACCAAGAGGCATATAAACCTTGCAGATGGTTGATTTCATTCCATCCGCTTTGGGTATAGTAATGGTATTGAATCTTTACTTTTTTCTTGCCCCATTCAGCACTGGCCCACTGCTGTTTGGGTTTTGTTGAAATGCTTATTGTATGAAGATCAGCAGCCATTCGAATGGTAACAGACTTAAATGTGGTTGAGCATGCAGCGCCCCGCCAATGGCGTTGAGGAATGCTGGATGTATAGGGGACAATGTATTGCTCATTGGCAGTCAAAGGTGCCACATTCCAAGAGGAGGAATTCATGAGGTTATTGGAAAAAAGCAAATGCAGTGGGGTTTGTGGCAAATAGTCCCCAATGACAAAGTGATAATTTTTTCGTTTCAATTGTACAAATCCAGTGGTGAGGGTTTCTATTACTTCGTTGTTATTAGATACAAAATGATGTAAACCCCAACGAAAACCATTTTCGCTTTTTCCCTTGTAACGGATGTTGTTTTTAGGGACAACGATGTCTATGTCCAACGGAAAGGAAACGTCTTTTCCCGTTAAGATAATGCTTTGTTCAATGAATTTGGGCTTTTGCCAACACGGACCGCAGGTTAAATAAGGTATGATGCTGTCCCATTTTGAAATGGTGATTTCCTCTATTCTGTAAAGCTCATACAAATTGGCAACACAACCGAACTCACTTTTGTATGCCATGATGGCTGCTTGGATGACCTTGGGCAATTGTTTGATTTGAATGGGATTATTAATGTTGATGCTATTATTGGACAATAGCTCCACTGCGTTTTCCTCGACCATCAAGAGGGAATATTGATCCTCCACCAGTATGGAGTCTTGCCGCTGTGAAAATGCGGAAATGTTGAGGATGAGGAAGATCCAATTAATCCAATGTGATTTCATGGAATTGCGATAATGATGGAAGGAAGTAAGGCTGTGATATCAAACAAACTCGGGATTCAATTTTTGTTCTTTTGTTTTTTATGACAATCCAAAATTTCTGATTCGGCCACTGCAGGCCCCATGCCAAATCCCAGTGCTGATTGAGCATCAAACAATGTTGAAAGAGAAATTGAGAAGGAAGCGTGGGGAATTGCCAAAGAATCAAGTGCAGCCGATGTTTGGGAAGTGAGCGCAGAATAACTTGGATGGAGTGATTGGGCATAAGATCAGCGCTCAAGTTGTTGTTGGCCCAATTCCAATGGTGAAGGTATCGAAAGTGAAAAGTTGTATTCCTGTAATCCAAGCAAGCATTGGATTGCCATTGCTTCAGATGATTGTTTTCTGGGAATCGTTGGTGGGACAAAATGAGCTCTTGAGATAACCGGGTGTACTGACCGACATGAACTTGGCTTCCAGCCTGCAATTGTTTGGTGTGGATGAGAGATTGTTTCCCAATACCTCCAATTGTCCATAGGGAAAGCCTTTTGAATCGCTTTTGGTAACCCAAGAACAAATCGTTCACATTGGATTGCAAATGATGATTGTTGGCTATGATTTGGAGCTTGGAATGCTGTTCATCGGTGGAGGTCGAGTAAACATTGAGCAGATTGGTTTGCAGGCCTTGTCCTTGCCCTAGAATCCAACACAAAAGGCCAACAGCTGACAAACTTGAATGTTTTTTCATAGGGCCAAACTATATCCATCATTTTTTATTAGAAAGTTTCATATAAGGCTGTATATTTGCATCCCTTTTGGGAATTATTTGATTCCCAATTCCGGATGTGGCGTAATTGGTAGCCGCGCCAGACTTAGGATCTGGTGCCGTGAGGCGTGGGGGTTCGAGTCCCTCCATCCGGACAAAATATGTAACATAAATACCGAATAACTCGGTATTTCTTTTTTTAAGACTATGCAAATCTCCCAAAACAACATCGATGCATTGAATGCAGAAATCAAGATTGACATCACTGCAGCAGATTATGCTCCTGCGGTGGAAAAATCTTTGAAGAACTACAGAAAAAACATGCAAATGCCCGGTTTCAGACCTGGTCATGTTCCTGCATCAGTAGTGAAGCAACGTTACGGAAAGGCGGTGTTGGCTGAAGAGATCAATAAAATGTTGCAAGACGCCGTTTACAAGCACATTTCTGAAAATAAGCTTCCCGTTTTGGGTAATCCTATCCCTAAGGAAGGTGATGATGTGGGTGATTGGGACAATCCTGGAGATTTTTCTTTTACTTATGAAATGGGATTGGCTCCTGAAATCGAGGTGAGCTTGGACAAGAAAATGAAGTTTGATTTTACAGTCATTGATGTAAATGACAAATTGATTGATAAGCAAGTTCGTGACTACGGTCGTCGTTTTGGAAAGATGTCCAACCCTGAGAAAAGTGGCGCTGAAGATTTGATGGACATCACGGTGAAGGCTGTGGATGCAGATGGAAAAGTCATTGAAGGTGGAATCAACAACAATGCAACGGTTACCATCGAAGATGTTACAGATGCAAAAACATTGAAGCAATTGGTTGGGTTGAGCAAGGAAGATACAGTTGTTGTAAACCCTCACCACTTGACGGCAGACCATGAAGCGCTAGCGCGTTTGTTGGGCATTACCCACCATGATTTGCACCATTTTGAAGGCAATGTACAATTGACCATCAACAATATCCACCACGTGGAAGTAGCTGAGTTTAATCAGGAATTGTATGATAAATTGTTCCCAGCGGGAACAGTGACCAATACCGAGGAAATGCGTGAAAAGGTTCGTGAGAACATGACTGAAGTTTTTGCACGTGATGCCAATTGGATGTTCAAAAGAACAGCTGCTCGTCAAATCAGTGAGGCCATCAATCCTTCTCTCCCTGATGCTTTCATGAAGCGTTGGATTGCTTTGAGCAATGAGAAGCCATTGACTGAGGAGCAAGTAGCGGCAGAATATCCTACCTATGCGGAAGGATTGAAGTGGCAGTTGATTGAATCAAAAATCATTGAGAAGAATGAAATCAAGGTAACCATGGAAGAAGCCGTGGATCACTTGAAGAAGCAATATGCTGAGCGATTTGCGCAATACGGTTTGCCTGTTGAAGATGATCGTTTGGAGGCCATGGCCAAGGAATTATTGGCCAAGCGTGAGGAAGCCAAGAATGTTTATGATTTGTTGTTTGAAGACAAAGTGATGGAATTCATTAAAGCCAATTGCACCATCAATGAGGTGAAATTGCCTTTTGACGAGTTCTTACACAAGGCGCAACACATGCAATAATAGACCATGTCAATGGAGTATAAATTTGATTTGTCTTGGGTAAAAGACCAAGATGCCAATGATCCCCTAAGATCATTCAGAAGTCAATTTTATTTTCCTCAGCACAATGGTCAAGACGCCCTTTATTTTACAGGAAATTCTCTGGGTCTCCAGCCCAAGGGAGTAAAAGATGCCATTGATCAAGAGTTGGCTGATTGGGCGCACTACGGCGTTGAAGGGCATTTTGAAGCCAAGAATCCATGGTTCAGTTATCATGAGCCTTTTGCAAAATGGATAGCGCCGATACTTGGCGCCAATGAAAGTGAAGTTGTGGTGATGAATCAACTAACGGTGAATCTTCATTTGCTGTTGGTTTCATTCTATCGTCCCGATGCCAAACGCAGAAAGATATTGTTTGAACACAAGCCATTTCCATCTGACCATTATGCTTTTGAATCTCAAGCCAGAATGCATGGTTTGGATCCACAGGATGTAATGGTGGAAATGCAGCCCCGTCAAGGAGAAACACTCTTGCGCACGGAGGACATCATCGCTAAAATTCAGGAATGCGGAGAGGAGTTGGCAACGGTCTGTATCGGAGCTGTCAATTATTATACAGGACAATGGTTCGATATGAAAGCCATTGCTGCAGCAGCACATGCAGTGGGTGCTACATGCGGTTTTGATTTGGCCCATGCAGCCGGAAATGTTCCCGTTCAATTGCACGATTGGGACGTTGATTATGCATGCTGGTGCAGTTACAAGTACTTGAACAGTGGCCCTGGAGGCGTTTCTGGCGTTTTTGTTCATGAGAAACACCATCATTCAGACTTAATCAGAATGGCCGGTTGGTGGGGACACGATAAGTCCACGCGTTTTTTGATGCAGCCTGGTTTTCATCCTATCCCCTCAGCTGAAGCTTGGCAATTGAGCAATGCGCCTGTATTGTCTATGGCCGCCCATCGCGCTTCATTGGCGTTGTTCTCCGATACAACCATGTATGACCTCAGGTCCAAGTCTTTGAAACTAACGGGTTATCTTGAGTTTGTTTTAAAGCAAGTTTCTCTCCTGTCTGGACAACCCATGGAGCAAGTGACGCCTACTCAGCCAGAAGAAAGAGGTTGTCAAATCAGTGTTCGATTATTGGGCAAAGACAAGACCATCGTTCAGCAGTTGTCTGCTGCCGGAATCATTGTCGATTGGAGAGAGCCCGACACCATCAGATTGGCCCCCGTTCCATTGTACAACTCCTTTGAAGATGTCTTTCGTTTGGGAGAAAAGATGGTGGAGTTGCTGAAATCTTAAGCAAAACAATTTTATTTATCTTTGAGCATGATCAAAAACCTATTGGCTTTTTCAGCCCTATTATTGTTTGTCTTCCCGGCAACATCTCAAACTCCTGGTAGCTTAGACCAAACATTTGGAGGAACAGGACAAGTAATTGTCTCCCCCGTTTCAGTGGAGTCCTTTGACAATTGCCAAGCAGTTGGTGTTCAAAGCACCGGAAAGACTGTCTTTTGCGGGGTTTCAGGCAATTGGTCCAATTTTGAAGCAACAGTGGGACGTTTGAATGTAGATGGAACAATGGATCTTTCTTTTGCTACGAACGGTGTCTTTATCAATAGCAATATTGTCGGTGGTGATTTTATGTACGACCTAAAAGTTTTGAATGATGACAAAATATTGATCTGTGGTGCAACTTCGCTTTCAGCGGCCAACACACAATGGGCGATCTGGAGACTATTGCCCGATGGAGCATTGGATCCAACATTTGGCACAGGTGGTTTGGTGCAATGGGAAATTGAAGGCGGAGAAGATTACGCGCGCGAAATCATTGTGCAGAATGATGGATATTTGGTCGTAGGTGGCTCTATGCCAGCCGGTTTTTCCAATGAAAGAATTGTAGTGGCCAAGTTGGATTTGAATGGGGCTTTAGTGCCTTCTTTCGGAACCAGTGCTGGATATACGATGTTTACCACCAATGCGCAAGATGATGTGGTCTCAAGGGGTGCAACCTTATTGCCCAACGGCAATATTTTCATCGTGGGTTCGAGTTATAGTATGATGGACAATATGGATCATCCTATGATTGCTATATTGGACAATACCGGTGCTCCATTGACAACTGTAGATGCAGATGGTATTTGGATTGACTCTGCTTTTGGTCGCTATTACCGCGCGGTGTATCAGGATGGTCACGTTTTGGCTTGTGGAAATAGAGATGGCAGTGAATACAATTTCATGCTTGCTGCACATTTGGGAGATGGCAGCTTGGACAACACGTTTGCCAATGCAGGATATTCCATTGTGGACAATGACAACATTGATGTTTTGTACGATATTGTTTCGCAGGGTGATGGTAAATTATTGTCATGTGGGACAACAGGACTTGGTGGATTTGGAGGGTCCAGAGATTTTTGTTTGATGCGTTTCAATTCGGATGGTAGCGTGGACAACACCTTTGGCACCAATGGTTTGGTTGTAACAACAATGGCAGCCGGTTTCGAGGATGCCAATAGCTTAGCATTGACCAGTGATTTTAAAGTAGTTTGCGGTGGTTTTGTACAGCAAGACAACAATGATTTTGCTTTTGCTCGCTTTCATTTGGGCGCTATTGTTTTGGTGGATGGATGCACAGATGCCACTGCTTGTAACTACAATCCAAATGCTTCCAACAATGACGGAAGCTGCTATTTTGTGGGAGACCCTTGCAATGATGGCAATATGGCTACCTTGAATGATGTGTACAATGTCAACTGTGAATGCGCAGGAAGTGTTACCAGCGTTGAACAATTGGAATCCGTATCTATTTCTCTGTTTCCCAATCCGGCCAAAGAATTATTAAATCTTCAGAATTGGAAAAATGGTCACGTTGTTATTTATGACTACCAAGCAAGAAAAGTTATGGATCAACAAATTCAAGACAATGCGATTTCTGTTGCACATTTATCCCCTGGTATTTACCGCCTTTTGATTGACGGTCACAGCTTGTCTTGGGTAAAGGAATAGTTACTTCCGCATTGCTTCAACAGGATCCAAATTGGCCGCTGTCCCAGCCGGTAAAATACCAGCTATCAATCCAACAATGACGGAAATCCCGATTCCCATGAACACACGCTCAATGGGTAGGATAAAGTCCATTTCAAATGCGGCATTTAGTCCAAGGATAGAAACATAGACCAGTCCCAATCCCATCATTCCCCCCATGATACACAGGGAGATGGCTTCTGTGAGAAATTGTATTAAAATGAAAACCTTCTTAGCTCCAAGCGCTTTTTGAATGCCAATCAAATTGGTTCTCTCCTTAACGCTGACAAACATGATATTGGCAATGCTGAAAGCACCAACGACGATGGCAAATATTCCAATGAACATTCCAGCAGTATTGAAAACACCAACAATTTGATCCAATACATCACTGATCATCTTGGCTTCAATGATGGAAAAATCATTGTCTCCTCCTGGTTTGATTCCTCTAATGGCCCTGAATTGTTGAATGACCTCTCCTTTCAAATCATCTGCATTGGACGTGGATTTGGCCTTGATCATGATGCTTCCATCAACCTCTTCTACATTCATCCATCGGATGGCATATCCAACAGGCACAATAATGGTTTGGTCCATGCCATTGCCAAATAGAGAGGCCCCCTCTTTTTTCATTTGTCCAATCACCCGCAGCTTTAATCCTGCTATGGTAATCTCCTTGTCCAAAGATTCTCCTTTGCCGAACAATTCTTGGGCCACGGTATAGCCGATGATGCACACCGCTCGTCCCCCGTCGCACTCATGCTCTGTGAAGTATCTTCCCTTTTCTATTTTGACGGTTCTGGTTTGGTTGTAATAAAAGGTAACGCCATTGACCCAAACACCTTCTAAATAATTCCCTTCAAATTTTGCGGTTTGTGATGTGCCTGATTCATAGGCCAATGCTTGAGCCGTTGTTAAGCGGGCACCCAATTGGGCCATGTCCTTGGTGGATGGTTCTCTGCGTGACATGAACTTCCACCACTCATATTCTTCTTTGCCGTCCTCAGGTCCCATGGGCCATTTCTTAATCATCATGACATCAGAACCTACCGATTCCAAACTTTCACGCATGTTTGCTTCCATGCTGTCCACTACCGCCAAAACAAAAACGATGGAAAAAATACCAATGGTAACACCCAACAAAGACAGGATGGTTCGCAGCTTATTGCTGACCAATGCTTGAAAGGCCATTTTCACGCTTTCCAAAATGATTCTCCAATAAGTGCGCATGTTGCGAAACTAATCGACAAAGCCTTGTAAAAAGCAATATAAATTGCCAAACTTTGTTGTTAGGCTTTTGTTCATGAAAAAGGGTTGGTTCATTATCTGGTTTTGTTGTGTTGCAGCTGTGTTGCAGGCGCAATCAGAGCGAGACACCCTCATCCTGGATACGTTGGCCATTGACGCGCATGGTTTTGTATTAAAGAGCGACACCACAATCATTCCAGACTCCTTGTACCAATTGATTCCCAATAAAGCCATGCTGATTGTTCCCAAATCATTGGATCAATCAAGATTAAAATGGGATTACAAGCGTCTGCCTTATCCTACAGAAATCGGTCAATTCAAGCCCTATCAAAGAACCCGGTCAACCTTTCGCCCTTCTTACTTGGGTGAGCGTTTGAATGAGCAATCATTGGGTGGAGTGTCCGACATTATTCAATCTGGCGCATTGACCCGAACCATTCAAATGGGAAACAACCAAAACTTGAGTTTGCAATCAGGTCTCAACCTTCAGTTGGATGGGCGCATCAATGGTGAATGGAGAATTAAGGGTCAATTGTCAGACGCGCAACTTCCGATGCAAGCGGGGGGCTATTCTTCTAAATTGGAAGACTTTGACGTGATGAATATTGCGTTGTACAATAAGACCACTCAGATTTTGGCCGGTGATTTCACCATCCAGCAAAAGGAAGGATATTTTATGCGTTATTTCAAACGTGGTCAAGGATTGTCCTATCAACAAAATAGCAATGGCTGGGAGACCGATGTTGCACTCTCTTTGTCCAAAGGTAGGTTTGCGCGCCAATCATTCATCGCCATAGAAGGCAATCAAGGCCCTTATAGATTGCAAGGTGCCAACGGTGAAAGTTTCATCATTGTGTTATCTGGTACAGAGCAGGTGTACATAGATGGAGTGAAACTGCAGCGAGGACAAGACAAAGATTACGTGATTGATTACAACGCAGGAACCATCACCTTTATGCCTTCCAAACAATTGACCAAGGATAAGCGCATCGTGGTGGAATTTCAGTATTCAGACAAACAATACTTCAGACCATTGGTCACAGCGGGAGCTGAGAAGAGATGGGAGAACCAAAAAATCTATTGGCGGTATTTTAATGAGTGGGATGCCAAGAATCAACCACTTCAGTTGAATCTATCAGATTCATCTCGTTATCTTTTAAGTCAATCTGGCGACAATGTCTCACAAGCTTTTGTAGATGGATCCAAACCTTGGGAAGGACCTGTGGTAGGTGTGGCTTATTACAAAAAAGACACCTTGGATTTTGGTTGGGTATGGGAGGTAAGTCAGGATACTGCTCGGCAATTGTATCAAGTGATTTTTAGTTTTGCGGGTCAAGGCCAAGGCAACTATGTGGAAGCGGGATTCAATGCGGGTGGAAAAGTGTACCGTTGGGTGGCACCAGTATGGGATGGTGAAAAATGGGTCAAGCAAGGCAACTACATGGACAAGGCGCAATTGACAGCCCCAAAGGCATTGCAGATGTGGGTTATGGGATACCAATGGACTGATTCTACTGCCCAAGGAAAATGGACATGGGAAAATGAAATGGCCATGAGTCACCAAGATCTCAATTTGTTTTCGGCAAAGAATGACGGAGATAATCAAGGTTGGGCCATGAAGAGCGCAATGGGATGGCAGCAAAAAAGAATTAAAGCCAAAGTTGACTTTGAATACAACAGTGTTTTTTTTAATCGAATTGAAAGATTTAGGGAGGTTGAGTTTGAGCGGAATTGGAATATCCTTGGGTTGAATTTCAACGGAGATTTTCAACTGCTGGGTGCTGAGTTGGCGTTTGAACGCGAAGGGAGGTCTGTGCTTATTAGAGGAGAGCAGTTGCAATGGTCAAAAGATTTTGCTGGACAAAGACTGAGGTGGGTAGGTTATCCTTTGAACAAGAAAAATTTAACCTGGAAATGGGACGGTTGGGCGCTGGCAACCAAGGGAGTGAGGAATACCAGTTTTTACCGAAACAAGAATCGTCTGGATTGGACGCCAGGAAAGATGAGGTTTTATATGCAAGATGAATGGGAGAGTAACAAAGGTGAGATGGGTGCAGGACCATTGCCGTATGTCTTTTATGATTTTTCAGTAGGAGCAGGAACCAAGGACACCATGCAAAAGAAAATGGTTGTATTTTATCGCAACCGACTGGATTACCTTACGTCTGTTCAATTGCAAAGTCTGCAAAGAGGTGCCCGCGCAGAGCAATGGGGTTTGGATGCGGCATGGCAATTGACTTCTGGATGGAGGGTCAATGCAATCGTCGCGCAGAGACAGCTGATGGTATTGTCTCCAGAGGTGTTTAGCGGTCAGCCTGAACGCAATTGGGTGGGCAGAGCGGGAACGCAATGGTGGAGTGCTGATAGAATATGGAACATCAGCAGTTATTATGAGTTGAGCACAGGATTGGAGCAGCGCAAAAGTTACATCTATGTGGAGGTCCCGCAAGGACAAGGTAATTTTGTTTGGAATGATTACAATGACAATGGTATAAAGGAGTTGAATGAGTTTGAAATGTCGGCATTTGGCTATGATGCCAATTACATCAGGACTCAAGTCCCCAACAATGATTTTGTTCCCGTGCATGGACAGAAATTGTCTTTGACCATTCAGATGAAAGGTAACCGAGAAAGATGGAGAGGATGGAATTACCAGGGAAGTTTGGTGGCGGATCAGCAGACCTTAAACCGACAATGGTTGGGTTGGAAAACATTTGAACAGGAAGATAGTATTTTAGTACAACAGCACCTGACATTAAGAAATCAGTTGTTGTATTCGACAAAGGATGCACAATGGACATGGGGTTTGCAGTACCAAGAAACTTCTGCTCTGAATGCATTGTCATTGGGCTATGAGCAAAGGGGTGATTGGTATTGGTCACCATTGGTGCGTTATCAATGGAATCGCGATACACAAATTCAGCCCAGCTATAAGCAAGGTATGAAAACAGTGGCCAGTGATTTTTTGGCAGGTCGCAATTATCAAATTCAATATCAAGAGTTGGAGATGGACGTTGTCATTACGCACAATAAGAACGCGCAGATATTGATCCAACCCAAATGGAAGGAGAAACAATTGCAAGGAGAATTGAAAGAGAATTTGCAAGTGATGGAGTTGCCGTTGCAATTCAAATGGAATGAAACGGGAAAGTCATTGAGCAGTGTGGAGATTGCTTGGCACCAATTGAATTACAGTGGAAAAGGATACACCACCTATACTTATGATTTGCTGGAGGGACTGCAGGCTGGAACCAACTGGACTTGGATGATGCAGTACCAGACCATAGGAGGGAGATGGCAATGGACGTGGAATTATCAAGGTAGAAAATCACCCCAGCATAAGGCCATTCATACCGGTCAGATGGGAATTCGGTTGGCGTTTTAATTATTTTCCATACAAATAAACAATTGAAAATGAATCAATTATAATTTCATTGTTGAAAAGTCTTGGTAGAATAAAAAAAAGGTATTACTTTCGCACTCCGTTTTTAACGGATAAACTGTAACGAGATGGATACTTTAAGTTATAAAACATTGTCTGCCAACAAGGAAACTGCTAACAAGCAGTGGTTGATCGTAGATGCAGCAGGAGTAAACTTAGGACGTTTGAGTTCTGAAGTAGCTTCTTTATTAAGAGGTAAGCACAAGCCATTGTTCACACCGCATGCGGATTGTGGAGACAATGTGATTGTGATCAACGCAGAAAAAGTAGCGTTGAGTGGAAAGAAATGGGATGAGAAGGTTTACATCCGTTACACAGGGTATCCCGGTGGACAACGTTTTGCTACACCCAATGAGATGATGGCTAAGCACCCCACAGCTATGGTAGAAATGGCTGTACGTGGAATGCTTCCAAAGAATCGTTTGGGCAGCGCGGTATACCGCAACTTGTTTGTTTATGCTGGTTCAGACCACAAGCAACAAGCTCAACAACCAACAGAATACAAGATTAAAGGATAATACATCGGTATGGCAACTACCCAATACACCAATACTTCAGGTCGTCGTAAATGTGCAGTAGCACGTGTTTACCTTTCTGAAGGAACAGGAAACATGACCATCAATGGTCGTGATTTACAAACTTACTTCCCATCATTGGTTCTTCAGTACAAAGTGAACCAACCTTTCACAATTACTGAGAACATTGGTAAGTATGATATCAAAGCCAATATCGATGGTGGTGGAATTACTGGTCAAGCTGAAGCATTGCGTTTGGCCATCAGTAAAGCTTTGATTGAGATTAACCCAGAGTGGAAATCTTCATTGAAGGCAGAAGGATTAACAACGCGTGACCCACGTATGGTTGAACGTAAGAAGTTCGGTCAGAAGAAGGCACGTAAGCGCTTCCAGTTCTCCAAGCGTTAATCGCGGGACTGGGACATTGTTTAGCATCCAAATTCGCCGGACTCACCCTTGGGTGGCTACCGGCGAATTGATTTTAGAGAAAGTAAACAATTATAAAATAAAATGGCAAGAGTTAGTTTTGACGAGCTTTTGGAGGCCGGAGTACATTTCGGTCACTTAAGCAGAAAGTGGAATCCCAACATGGCTCCTTACATCTTCGGTGAGAAGAAAGGAATCCACATCATTGATTTAAACAAGACAGCAGTTAAGTTGGACGAGGCTGCTAACGCAATGAAACAAATTGCGAAGTCTGGTAAGAAAATTCTTTTTGTAGCAACAAAGAAGCAAGCCAAAGATTTGGTTGCAGAGCGCATCTCCGCTATCGGTATGCCTTTCGTAACTGAGCGTTGGCCTGGTGGAATGTTGACCAATTTTGTAACCATCCGTAAGGCGGTTCGCAAGATGACCAACATTGAGAAAATGGAAGTAGACGGAACGGCTGCTACATTGTCTAAGCGTGAGCGTTTGCAATTGACTCGTACACACGATAAAATGTTCAAAGTATTGGGATCTATCGCGGACATGAACCGTGTACCTGCTGCATTGTTCGTTATCGATGTAATGAAAGAACACATTGCAGTTGCTGAAGCCAAGCGATTGGGTATTCCAGTATTTGCAATGGTTGATACCAATAGCGATCCACGTAAAGTTGATTTCGCAATTCCTGCCAACGATGATGCTACCAAGTCTATCTCCAAGATTTTGGATGTAGTTATTGAAGCCATCGCTGAAGGTTTGACAGAGCGCAAGTCTGAGAAGGACAAGAATGAGGATGCACCAGTAGCAGAAGCAAAAGCGGAAGTAAAGGCAGATGCTAAACCACGCAAGCGCACACCAAGAGCTTAATCGTTTCTTTAAAAAATAGTATTATGAATATTACAGCAGCAGACGTAAATAAATTGCGTACCATCACCGGTGCCGGAATGATGGATTGTAAGAAAGCATTGGTGGAAGCCAATGGAGATTTTGATGCAGCCATTGATTTGCTTCGCAAGAAGGGTCAGAAAGTGGCAGCCAACAGAAGTGATCGTGACGCTACAGAAGGTGTAGTTTTGGCAAAAGCCACTGCAGACAATACCCGTGGAACCATGTTGGTATTGAACTGTGAGACGGATTTCGTTGCCAAGAATGAAGCTTTTGTTGCTGTGGCCAATACCATTTTGGATATTGCTATTGCGCACAACCCAGCCAATTTGGATGAGTTGAAAGCTTTGCCATTTGCAGATAGCGGAATGTCCATCAATGACAAAATCACAGAAGAGATTGGTAAAATTGGTGAGAAGTTGGATTTGTCTTACTTCGGAACAGTGAATGCAGGAATGGTATTTTGTTACAACCACCCAGGAAACAAATTGGCTTCAGTGGTAGGATTCAACAAAGAAACTTCAGCTGATGTGGCCAAGGACGTAGCGATGCAAGCAGCCGCTATGGCTCCAGTAGCTTTGGACGAGAATTCAGTATCTGAAGAGATCAAGCAAAAGGAGTTGGAAGTGGGTAAAGAGCAAGCCATCAACGAAGGCAAACCAGCGGACATGGCAGAGAAAATTGCCATGGGACGTTTGGGCAAATTCATGAAAGAGAACACATTGTTGAACCAAGAGTTTATCAAGGACAGCAAGATGAATGTATCTCAGTACATGAAGTCAGTAGACAAAGATTTAACAGCGACAGGGTTTATCCGTTTCGCATTGGGATAGTCTTTTTAAAGAGAAGAAAAGAAGGGAGCAGCGATGCTCCCTTTTTTTATCTATCAACAAATCGTTTTTAGTATTGAAATCATTAATTTAACACGATGACGCCCTTTTTTTTGGTATTTTTATACAAGATTTTTTAATCCTTAAGTTATGCACAGAATTTTACTCACGTTGGTGGTTTGTATCTCAACATTCGCATTGAGTTTCGCCCAACCCAACATCACCTCTTTCTCCCCTATTTCAGGGGCTCCGGGAGATCAGGTAACCATCAATGGAAGTGGATTTAATACCCTAGCGCTTGGGAATGCAGTGCTTTTCAATGGTGTTAAGGCTACGATCAATTCAGCGTCTTCTACGCAATTGAATGTCACTGTTCCATTTGGCGCCAGCCATGGGGAAATTACTGTGGTGGATGTATCCAATCAGAAGCAGGGAACTTCCAATGCTTATTTTACACCAACGTTTAACCCCAATAAGGGATCGACTTGGACGGTCAATGATTTTGAAACCGTTGTGAATCCCACTGGATATGTTGGATTGTTTGTTGAATTTGCTGATTTGAATGGTGATGGGAAATTGGATATGATCCAATCAAAGACCACATCAACTGCGAGTTTTAGAGTTTCCAGAAATGTTGCTACCCCGGGAACTTTGACCACAGCTTCTTTTGCCACAGCTGAATTGATTGTCAATACAGGGCAAACTTATTTGGAAGCCTTGACTGTAGCGGATTACAACAATGATGGAAAGTTAGATATCATTACCGCAGGATCTCCTGGTGGAACAGGAACTTCAATTGTAGGAACCGTTTCTGTCTACATCAATACATCCACGGCCAATGCCATCACTTTTGCTGCACCTGTAACGCAGACGTTCAACATGCGCAACGCGTCCAACTGCTCAGGTAGAGTTGGAGCAATCAAATGTGAGGATTTGGATGCAGATGGTTTCCCTGATGTTGTCATTTCTAACAACAATTACGGTTTTGGTGGAGCGGTTGCTTCGGGAACATGCAATACTCCCATTTTAGGAGCTTATTTCCAGAATACCAGTTTTTCTGGATCTGTTTCTTTGGGAACGCAAAATTTGATCAACGTAACAGCATTTGCAGCCAGAAGCAATAGAATGGTTCAGTTGGAAATAGCGGATTTGAATCAAGATGGAAAAAAGGATTTGTTGTTTGGTGTACGCACCAAAACTTTTGTTTTAAAGAATATTGCATCAACAGGAACTTTAGGGGCCAATAGTTTTGTTGTTTCGACTGTTTCTCTTTTGGATGGCGATAGAGGAATTGGTGTTGCAGATTTAAACGGTGATGGCCTATTGGACTTGGCTTTGGGGAGCAGAACAGGGGATCGCTTGAGGTTGTACCGCAATACAAGTGCAAATGGTGATTTTAGTTTTGCCACAGCTGTTACGATTACTATTGGCGGTGACCATGGCACAGTGAACAATCAGACCATTGCCATTGGAGACATTACAGGTGATGGAAGACCCGAGATTTTATCTGGTGCCAGTACGCCAAGAATTTTTTTGAATAGAGTTACAAGTTCAGCAACGGCTTGGACAACAGCATCTTTCGCGGTATTGAATGGTATTTCTCTAGCAACAAATGCAAACGCTTGTAAAATTGTCGACTTGGACGGAGACGGCAGGTGTGATATTGCAGCCATTACCGGAAATACTGGAAATGTTATTAGCATGCGCAGAAGTCGTCCCATCCCCGATATTTCAGTGGGAACCTTGGCTTTGAATTATTGTCCTGGAGTACAAATACAAGTTCCATACAATGCAACTTATTCGCTATCGACAGGCAATGTCTTTACGGTTCAATTGAGCAATGCAACAGGAGCATTTACCGCACCGGTTACCATTGGAACTTTGTCTTCTACAGCAACTTCTGGGATTATTACATGTACCATTCCTGCCAATGCTACCGCAGGAACAGGATACAAGATTCGCATCAATGCAAGTACTCCGGCTGTGACAGGTATTGCCAACAATGGAAACATTGTCATCAATACCAATATTTTGCCTACTGTGGCCATTCAAGCATCTCAAACTTTGGTGTGTTTGAATAGTGCAGTGAGTTTTACCTCTACCTACAACAATACCGGAGCTACTCCCAGTTTCCAATGGTACAAGAATGGAGCTCTGCAAGGGGTAACGAGTGCAACCTATACAGATAACAGCCCTTCTAATGGCGATAGCTACTATGTCGCAATGAACGCCAATTCTGGTTGTGCCGTCAATAATGTGAACAGCAATACTGTTTCCTTGAATGGCGCGAATTTGGTCACGCCATCAGTCACCATACAAAATACGCAGACCACAATTTGCAGTTTCACCACATCGGTAAGCTATACAGCTACTCCCGTTAATGGTGGCCCATCTCCCATCTATCAATGGAAAAAGAATGGCGAAAATGTGGGTTCCAACTCAGCCAGCTTTACCGACACCAATCCCATCGAGGGTGATGTGGTTTTGGTTGAAATGACTTCAGACGCTTCATGTGTGACCAATGCTTTGGCGACCAGTAATGCAATTACTTTGTTGTATTCTTCAACAACTGTTGTTCCAACGGTTTCCATTTCAACATCACAGACCAATATCTGCGTGGGCGTGAGTCAGGTGGTATTCAATGCCAATTTTTTCAATGGCGGTTTTTCTCCTACTTTTCAGTGGAGAAGAAATGGGGTAAACGTGGGAACCAATTCAGCACAATTGGTTTTGAATAGTCCCGCCAATGGTGATCAAATTTCCTTGGTGATGACCTCCAATGCGGATTGCGCCACACCAGCTGCGGTGACGAGTAATACCATTACTTTAACCACGCAAGGGGTGAGCACACCAGCCATTACGGTTTCAACGCCCATTACGAATCTATGTGGAGCATCATCTATTACCTACACATCCGCTGTAACCAATGGCGGTAGCAATCCTTTTGTATCATGGTTCAAGAACGGTGTTTTGGTATTGCAAGGGGTAAATAGTTTGGTTTCGTCAAATCCAGTTAGTGGCGATCAAGTCTATGCCACATTGGAGTCCAACGCCAGTTGTTTGACCAGTTCAAGCGCAACATCAAGTACGGTTACCGTCAATATTCAACAGGTAATTGTTCCAACAGTCGAATTGGTTCTTTCTCAAGGAACCAACCCCAAGTGCGCCGGAGGCACTCAGCAACTGAATGCTGTTGTAACCAACGGTGGAACCAACCCAACATATGCTTGGTTCAGAAATGATACACAAGTAAACAACCAAACAACCGCTTTCTTGAGTTCCAATACTTGGGCAGTGGATGATGTCATTTATTGTCGGGTCATTCCCAATAATGCTTGTCAATCCACCAACGTTTTATTTACTTCTGATTTTGTTGTTGATGAAAACACCCCAAGTACTTTTTATCGCGATGCTGATGGGGATGGTTTTGGTGATCTTACGCAGACAGCAAGCAATTGCGGAGCACCTCAGGGTTACGTGGACAATACACTGGATTGTGATGATACCGACGCCAATAGTTTTCCAGGTAACAATGAAATTTGCGGAAACGGTATTGATGAAGATTGTTTGAACGGCGATGAGGTTTGTCCCAATCCCGGTTGTATCGATCCCAATGCCTGCAATTTTGACTTAACAGCAGGAGTGGATGATGGGTCATGCATTTATCCTATCGCTGAAATTTGCAATGGCTTAGATGACAACTGTGACGGCGAAATTGATGAGTTTGTAACCAATACTTACTATGCAGACAATGATGGTGATGGTTTTGGTAATGTGGACAATTTTATCTTGTCTTGTGATTTGCCTCTGGGCTATGTCGATAACACAGAAGATTGCGATGATGGAGGATTTACCTACAATGATGCAGATGGTGACGGTTACGGAGTGGGCGCACCAGAGGCATGTGGAAGTTCCTATGAGAATACAGATTGTGACGATTTCAATGTGTTGATTTTCCCTACTCAAATAGAGGATTGCAATCAATCGGATGACAACTGTGATGGTCAGGTGGATGAAGGTTTGCCACTGACTGATTATTATTTCGACTCTGATTTGGACGGTTTTGGGGGTGATTTTTTTGAAGCTTTGTGCTTAGATCCCGGAATTGGATACATATCGCAAGCTGGTGACTGTGATGATTTAGAACCCACTGCCAATCCAAGTGGAATTGAAATCTGCGAGAATTTAATCGATGAAGATTGCGATGGCAATGACTTGACTTGTGAAATTTCTGGTTGTACAGATCCCAGTGCTTTGAATTACGATCCTTCAGCCACAATCGACGACGGTTCTTGCGTTCCAGTATTAGTAGGTTGTACTGATCCAAGTGCTCTCAATTATGATGCATCAGCCAATACAGACGACGGTTCATGCGTTCCAGTAGTAGCAGGTTGTACCGATCCAAGTGCTTTCAACTATGATGCATCAGCGAATACAGACGATGGTTCTTGCGTTCCAGTATTAGAAGGTTGTACCGATCCAAGTGCTTTGAACTATGATCCAACTGCCAATACAGACGACGGTTCTTGTGTTCCTGTAATAGCAGGTTGTACCGATCCAAGTGCTTTCAACTATGACGCATTAGCGAATACAGACGATGGTTCTTGCGTTCCAGTATTAGAAGGTTGTACCGATCCAAGTGCTTTGAACTATGATCCAACTGCCAATACAGACGATGGTTCTTGTATTCCAGTAATAGCAGGTTGTACCGATCCAAGCGCTTTGAACTATGATCCAACCGCCAATACAGACGACGGTTCTTGCGTTCCAGTAATAGCAGGTTGTACCGATCCAATTGCTTTGAACTATGATCCAACTGCCAATACAGACGACGGTTCTTGTGTTCCTGTAATAGCAGGTTGTACCGATCCAAGTGCTTTGAACTATGATCCAACTGCCAATACAGACGACGGTTCTTGTGTCCCAGTATTAGTAGGTTGTACCGATCCAATTGCTTTGAACTATGATCCAACTGCCAATACAGACGACGGTTCTTGTGTTCCTGTAATAGTAGGTTGTACCGATCCAAGTGCTTTCAACTA
>CANEVR010000022.1 GCA_947442505.1 Flavobacteriales bacterium
TGCACCATCAATGACGTGTTTCAAACCGACTGCACCTGCGCTGGTACTTTTTCGGATGCGGACAATGACGGCACTTGCGATGCGAACGACTTGTGCGCAGGCCCTGAGGCAGGAACAGCTTGCGATGATGGTGATGTTTGTACATTGAACGATGTCATTCAACCCGACTGCACCTGCGCGGGCATCTTCGCGGATGCGGACAATGATGGCACCTGTGATGCGAACGACCTCTGTGTGGGACCTGAGGCTGGAACAGCTTGTGACGATGGGGATGCTTGTACAGTGAACGATGTCATACAAGACAACTGCACCTGCGCTGGTATTTTTTCGGATGCGGACAATGACGGCACTTGCGATGCGAACGATGTGTGCCAAGGTGAAGAGCCTGGCGCCACCTGTGACGATGGAGATGCTTGCACGGAAAATGATGTCATTCATGACAATTGCACTTGCAGTGGATTATTGATTGATGCCAACAACGATGGCATTTGTGATTTGAACAACATATTAGGTTGTACTGATGAGAACGCTTGCAATTACAATCCAGAAGCCAACACCAACGACGGTAGTTGTATTTTACCACAACCCGAAATCTGCGATGGTTTGGACAACAACTGCGATGGTGTCGTTGATGAAGGTTTGGTTCCGTCAGGATTGAACATCACCAATGTTGCCACCATGCAGTATCCCGTTTGTGTAGGAACAGCAATTGCCTCAGCCAACTTGAACAACGGCGCCAACTCAACAGTGATTGATGGAGATGGAAACGACTTATGGTTTGGTATTACCGCGCAATACAATACATTGAGAGCGGGACTATCCGCAGCAACTGGCAATAATATCTTGTATTTGTTTGAGTTGAATCCAGCCGGTTGCTTGGAACTTTTAGAGACCGAACATGAGAACACAACAGGCAACCAGACCTTACTCACGGATCAATTGACCGTTGGCCAAACCTACTACGTCGCGGTGCACAACATCAGCGGCCCAATAAATGCCAGCGCAAAGATTTGCTTCAATCACTTGAACGCCTCTTCATGCGACCATTACTACAGCAACAATACAGGAATTTATACCAGCGTTTGCAACAGTTTCAAAGCGCAGTATAGAGCCAATGCGGTGGCTTACACTTTTGATGTTTTGTCTGCTACACAGAACAACGTAGACCAAGCCATTGCTCCATGGACTTACACAACTCCCAACTCTGTTTCGGTAGTCTCTCGTTTGGGAATGATTTTACCTGCGAACCAAGGAACATCGCCGTTGATTTACACTTTAAAAGTTCCGGTCTTGTATTCGCTCTTTGATGCAGCAGGAAATTTTGAGAATCTCTATGCGCAATCCACATCAACATGCACCGTCACCCTCAATGCAGAATCGACTGTTGCATTGAGAAGCTCTGACCGTTGCCCAATGAATAAAGCTATTACAAGCAACATCGCTCCTGACAGAACCGTTTGCGGCGCAATGCGCTATGATTGGGAATTCACCGAAGTATTGCCCAATCCAGGCACAGCGCAAGTCGTTCAAGGAGGTGCTTATGCGTCGGTCTTCTTCTTGAGCAATGTTCCCGGTGTTGCTACGGGCAAGACCTACAATGTGCGCGTCCGTCCTGTTCACACGAGCGGTATTACAGGCAATTGGGGAGCAGTGAATTGTTTGAGAATAGGAAATGCGGGAATGGTCCTTGACAACCACCCCGGTTCTGCTGGCGCAGAACCACCCCTCCTATCGCTTCGCGCAGGAGGGGAGATGAATGCGAGTTATGCGATTTATCCCAATCCTACCGCAACAGGAAGTTTTGTATTGCAATACAACGGCACCCGTAGGGGCGAATCGATATTCGCCCAGGAAACCACAATGGAATCGACCCAGGAATTGGTGATGATGGACATTACGGGTAAGGTGGTTTATCAACAGCAGGTTGTCTTGAATGGCAACCCTATGGAAATCAACTTTGGTAATTTGGCAAGTGGAGTTTATGTGGTGATGGTGGGAGAGGAGCGGATGAGGTTGATCATCGAGTAGGGGCGTATTGCAATACGCCCATACATTGAGATTCCGATGTTAGAAGGGATATGAGGAGATGAAGGAATAGGTCCATACAATTGAAAATGTTTAGAATAGCATTCATTGCGATGAACTATATATTTAACGCAGAGCACGTCAAGGACACGCAAAGTTCGCAGATCGAAATGATTTTGTCGGCAATAGCCCCGACAGCACTAGCTAATTTGCAGGATGCAAACTAACGGACGAGCGTATGAATTTTTAGTTAGTCTCTGTGCACTCTGCGCGTCCTTGGCGTCCTCTGCGTTTATAAAACAGAGACCAACGCTCGCAGAGTGATTAGGATAGTTGACGGCATCAACCCTCCTTCACAACCTGCTATTAATGGACTAAATTTTCAACACCCCCCCCTTCTCAAATCCATTACAATCTCCTACCTTTACTTTGCATTATGTGTGGACGTTATATTGTAGTAACCAAGGTCAAGGAGATTGAAAAGAAGTTTGGCGTAACCATGCCCAAGGGTTTTGACTTTTCGCCGACCACCAATTTGGCTCCAGGCAGCCCCGGTCTGGTCATTACCAATGATCACCCCCAATCCCTCCAATTGTTTCGTTTTGGCTTTACCCCTTCATGGTCCAAAGATGGTAAGCTTTTTATCAATGCCCGTTCCGAGGGTGATCACAACCAGGAGAATCGGCGCGAGTACACGGGAGCCAAGGGTATTATAGATAAACCCATGTTTCGCCGCGCCATCCGCAGTCAACGCTGCTTGGTGGTTGCGGATGGATTCATCGAAGGTCCAAAAGGTGTTGGATTGCAAGAACCTTATTGCGTTTATCCCAGGGCAGGCAATGGTCCCATGGCCCTGGCTGGTATTTGGGATACTTGGCAAAAGGGCGCAGAAACCATTTCGTCTTTCGCCATTCTCACCACCGCACCCAATGCGGTGCTTCAAAAAATTGGTCACCACCGTTGTCCTTTAATACTACCTCCTGAGTACCATTCGACCTGGCTCAATGCAGATGCTCCGCTATCGGACATCACCTCCATGATGCAGCCTTGTCCAGATGGTTGGCTCAATGCCTATCCCATTTCATCGGCTATTAAAAATCCAATGGCCAATGGAAAGGAGTTGCTGAAACCCACAGGCGAAAGGGTATTGCAGGAATTTGATTACGAGGTGTATCAGGACATTGAGATGTTTGGGATGGGAGAAACCCGAGCCCGCAAGCGACGGGATGATCAAATGTCATTGTTTGATTGATCATGGTCCACGTCCATTCCTATTTCTCTTTGCGTTACGGAACAACGGCTCCTCTGGAAGCGGCGGAGGCCTTGCGCGACGAGGGATGGGAGACCTTCCTTTTTGCAGATGTGAACAACACTTCGGCAACTTGGGATATCAAGCGTTGGTGCAAGAAAGAGAAGTTTTTGGGATTGACCGGCGTTGATTTTAAAAACAACGTCACCACTGTTTATGTAGCAGTCCCCACCAGTGAAGAAGGATTTAGAGAGGTGAACGAGTGGTTGTCTTTTCATCTGCATGATAAGAAAGATTTTCCCGAACGCGCGCCAGAATGGCAACACGTAAAAGTTATTTATCCGCTGGATCAAGTGCGCGATTGGCCCATGGACATCATGCGTGAAAATGAATGGGTGAGCGTTGCCCCGCATGAAATCAACCGGTGGAGAATTTCGCGATGGAAAGACTTTGAGCGCTGTTTGGCATTGCCCGTTTTTAGTTTTCGAAACAAACGTGCATTCAATGCCCACCGATTGCTGCGTGCGGTGGAGAACAATGTATTGTTGAGCAAGCTCAGCACCTTGGATCACGCGACAGAGCGTGAAATTTGGAAAACCAAATCGGATATAGAGGAAGGTTATGCGGAGTATCCGTTGTTACAAAGAACAACAAATGTATTTAAGGAATGGGCAACAGCTTGGGTGATGGAAGAGTCGGTGACCATGAAGAATCAGTTGATCTATGGTCTCAATGCGGCGCAGGATGAGGATTTATTGGAGCAATTGTCTTGGGAGGGGTTACCTTATCGTTATCCTGAAGTCAATCGCGGGGATGAGGAGAGTCCAATTGTTGTTCGGATTCGAAAGGAGTTGGACATGATCAAGGAGAAATCCTTTGTGGCGTATTTTCTCATCAACTGGGACATCACGAGCTATGCGCGCAGCAATGGGTATTTTTATGTGGGTCGGGGCAGTGGAGCCAATAGCATCGTTGCGTATTTGTTGCGCATCACGGATGTTGATCCCATAGAGTTGGATTTGTATTTTGAAAGATTCATTAATCTCTATCGCCAGAATCCTCCTGATTTTGACATTGATTTTTCTTGGACGGACAGAGAGGACATGACGAAGTACATATTCTCTCGCTTTCCCAATGTGTCGTTGTTGGGTGCTTACAATACTTTTCAGTACCGCGCAGCAGTGAGGGAATTGGGAAAGGTTTTCGGATTGCCCAAAGAGGAGATCGATATTTTGGGAGATGGGAAATTTCAATTGGATCAATTGGATGAAATGCAGCGGCTCACCTTGCGCTATGCACAGGTGATTCAAGATTTCCCCAACGCATTGGCTATTCATGCTGCAGGGATTTTGATTACCCAAAAACCCGTGTGGTGTTATACAGCAACATTTTTACCACCCAAAGGATTTGCCACTACCCATTTTGATATGCTGGTGGCTGAGGATATTGGGATTTACAAGTTCGATATTCTCTCGCAACGCGGATTGGGAAAAATCAAAGAGTGCATGGAAATCATTGCCTACAATCAACCGGAAAGGGCAGACTTTGACATTCATGATTTGGCGCGATTTAAAAAGGACGAGGCCGTAAAAAGTCTGATCCGTTCTGCCGATGCCATCGGATGTTTTTATGTGGAGTCGCCTGCGATGCGGATGTTATTGGGTAAGTTGCAAGTGGATGATTATTTGGGATTGGTGGCCGCAAGTTCTGTGATACGCCCCGGCGTCTCCAAAAGTGGCATGATGCGCGAGTTTATCATGCGGCAGCGCATTCCAGAGCGCAGGAAGCAAGCCAATCCGGTGTTGCTTGAATTGATGCCAGAGACTTACGGGGTGATGGTGTACCAAGAAGATGTGATCAAAGTAGCGCACTACTATGGCGGCTTGACCTTGGGAGAGGCCGATAGTTTGCGACGCGGCATGAGCGGAAAGTTTAGAGGAAGAGAAGAGTTTGATCGAGCGCGTGATGCCTTTATTGAAAAGGCTATGGCAAAGGGAAGACCATTGGAAGAAGTGGTGGAAATCTGGCGACAGATTGAAAGTTTTGCAGGATACGCTTTTGCCAAAGGGCATTCGGCTTCTTATGCGGTGGAGAGTTTTCAAAGTTTGTTTCTCAAAGCCTATTTCCCATTGGAATACATGGTGGCTACATTGAACAACGGCGGTGGTTTTTATTCGGTAGAGTTTTATGTGCATGAGGCGAGAAGGAAAGGAGCAATCATTCATCCGCCTAGCATTCAAAAGAGCAGCGCGGTGACCATCATCCAAGGTCGAGATGTATTCTTAGGATTGGGGATGATCAAGGACTTGGAGCATCCTTTGATTGAACGTTTGCTATTGGCGAGAAAGAACAATGGTCCGTTCAAAGACTTTGAGGATTTTCTAGACCGCGTTCGCATTGGCGTTGAGCAATGTACATTGCTCATTCGCGTAGGTGCTTTTCGATTTTTAGGACAGAGCAAAAAGCAATTGTTGTGGAAGGCGCAGTTGTATTTTACGCAGCGATGGGATGTCCAAGAGCAATCGCTGTTTGGGGTGGAAAGAAAGCAATTTGATATTCCGAATTTGGTCGATCTCCCATTGGAGGATGCCTTTGATCAATTGGAATTGTTGGGTTTTCCGTTGTGCAGTCCATTTGATTTGTTGCCAACGGAGTGGAAAGGTGTTGGTGTTCCCGCCCGACGGTTACCCGAATTCTTGGGAAAGCAGGTAGTGGTGTTGGGATATTTCATTACATGCAAGCCCACCAGAACCAGCAAAGGTGACCGCATGTACTTTGGTAATTTTATCGATGCGGAAGGAGAGTTCATCGATACCGCGCATTTTCCTGTTGTAGGAAAAGATAACATGTCTTGGCGTGGTTCGGGCATTTACCACATTCAAGGTCGCGTCATTGAGGAGATGGGTGTGTACAATATCGAAGTGGATACTATGACCAAGCTAGCGTTTGAAGAAGATCCGCGTTATGCTGATCTTCGACAAGGGGAAAAGTCGAGAAAAGGAAAAAAGCACTAAATTGCCTTTCAAATTTTTTCGTTTGAGAGCACTACTGATTTTATTTCTAGGATTTTTTAGCTTCGTTTCCAACGCACAGCATGATTTTTATTTGCAGGTGATGGATGATGAAACGGAGCAACCCATTCCTGGGGCCCTTATTTTTGTGGATCAACAGAGTGTGGGTGTAACCCATTGGAATGGCACATTGACCGTGCGAGCTGCATGCAGTGTTCGCATTACCGTGAAGATGATGGGATATTCAGATCAGTCTATGCTCTTGAGTTGTCAAGAACCATCACCGCATGTTGTTCGATTGGTATCCGTGGCCAAGGAGTCGGCTACCTTGGTGGTGAGTGAATCCCTGTATGGTCAATCAAAAGGGGAGAGCACGCAGAGTTTGGTATCGGTTGACAAAGGCGATGTGTTGCGCAAGCGCACGCCTGATATTGCTGCAGCATTGGAACGTGTTCCTGGTATTACAGTATTGGATGGTCAAGCCAATATCCGGGGTGGGAGTGGATACGCATATGGCGCTGGAACAAGGGTATTGATGGTATTGGATGATGTTCCGTTGATTACAGCGGATCGAAATGATGTGAAGTGGAATTATGTGCCCATTGAGTTATTGGATCGAATGGAAATTGTGAAGGGAGCATCTGCTGTTCAGTATGGCTCGGCGGCGTTGAATGGTGTGGTGCACGTCAGAACGATCATGCCCAAAGAGAAGTCGCAGGGCATGGTGCAAACCTATTACACAGGGTACAGTTCGCCAAGTGTTGCGGGGTCTAAATGGTGGGGGAAAGCTTCATCTCCCAATGAGCAGGCCCCTTATCAAATTGGATATTTGTTTCGTGTTGGAGAAGGGAATAAAAAGTTCAAGTGGTTGCTGGGTGGAGCAGTTCACAGTGCTACAGGATTTATTCAACGAGAGCGCGAGCAAAGACAGCGGTTGTCTTTTAAGACATTATGGGATTTGGGAAAGAATCATCGAACCAAGTTCGGGATCAATGGTGTTGCCATGAATCAAAGACAAGAGCAAACTTTGTTTTGGCTGAATGACACAACAGGTGCTTATACCGCATCAACGGCCATGGCCAGTTACAATGACGTTTGGCTGAACATTGATCCATGGATAGAACACTTTGACCGCAAGGGTGGCATGCATCAATTGAAGACACGGTACTATGGATCCTACATTCCTCGCACTGGCGGATACAACAAAGGATTACAACTGCGTCAAATGCAGTACAGATATTCAGTCAATGGCTCTTTTGGGATATCCATTTTGGCGGGTGTTAACGCCAGTCGCTTTACATTCACAGATGGTGCTTTGGGAGGCACGCGTGTTGGAGCTTTTGGTGGTGCATTTACGCAGTTGGGATGGCGCCATGGTAAATGGCACTTAACAGGAGGAGCAAGAGCAGAGATGTATGGTTTGGATTCACTTCGGGTTGGTCCCATTCCAGTTGGAAGATTGGGGGCTTCATTTGTTATAAATGACAAAAATATTTTGAGAGCGTCTTATGCTCAAGGGCATCGTTTTCCATCCCCGGCTGAACGATTGGTCCGTTATTCTATCGACATCATCAATATTTATCCCAACCCTGACATTGCACCAGAAGAGGGTTGGGGAAGTGAATTGGGTTATCAGCACATTTGGCAGGGAGAGTCGGTACAAGCCTCCATGGATGTTGCTTTGTTTCTGACCCGATACCGCAACTTGATTGAGTTTACTTTTGGTCGATGGGGAACAGCAGAGGATACTTTATTTGGTTTGGGTTATAAGAGCACCAATGTGGCGGATGCCCAAATTGGCGGATGGGAATGGACAGGCGAATTGAATGGAGATTGGAAGGGATTGGAGTGGCATGGTTTAGCGGGGTATACTTATATTCTTCCTGTGGATTTATCTCTTTATAACCCGGAGACCAATGTTTTTAGATATTTCCAGGATGCCGCTCAATCCTGGACTTCCTCAGATACCGCGAGCTATATTCTTCGCTACCGATTCAAACACATGGCCAAATTTAATTTGGATGTACAACGCCAGCAATGGGGCTTTGGAGTGGGATGGCGGTATTATAGTTTCATGGAACGCATTGATCCCGTTTTGGAATTTTTTATTCCAGGATTAAATCATTATCGGGAGGTGAATCGAAAAGGTACGCACATCTGGGATTTCAGATTGAATTATCAACCAACGGATCAATGGTCTTGTAGTCTTCAAATACAAAATTCGTTCAATGCCTTTTATGCTACCAGACCAGCCAAGCCAGATGCTCCGCGAAACATTTCGCTGCAATTGACTTGGAAATGGTAACTAAGAAGCGTTAACGATGTTCATCGCGCGTTCCAATCCCATTTGAACAAATTGAACGCAACCTTCTGCCGCTTTTTCGATGCGGGCCTCTAGGGTTTTTAGTTCTTCTTCATTCCAGACACCTAAAACATAGTCTACTTGTTTGCCTTTGGAAAATTCAGAACCAACACCAAATCTGAGGCGTGGATATTGATCGGTGTTTAGAATGGCTTGAATATGCTTGAGTCCATTGTGCCCACCGTCGCTGCCTTTGGGTCGCATTCTCAATTTCCCAAAAGGCAAAGCCAAATCGTCGGTGATGACCAAACACTGCGCAGGTGTTAGTTTCTCTTCTTGTAGCCAGTAACGCACTGCATTGCCGGACAGATTCATATAAGTGGATGGTTTGATGAGCACCAATGTTTTTCCCTTGACCCTGATTTCAGCAACATCCGCATAGCGAGAAGTTTTCCAAATTCCTCCGTGTTTCTCCGCTAGAAAGTTGACCACATCAAAACCGATGTTGTGGCGGGTGTTGTTGTATTCAAAACCAATATTGCCCAGTCCGGCGATGAGAAACTTCATGCGGTAAAAATAAAAAAGGGTAGCGCAATTGGCTACCCTTTTGTGATCTTATTATTCTTTTAGGGCAATACCACTTTTTGAACCAATACCTGACCGTTTTCATTGGTGGCTTGGATCAAGTAAACACCTTTGGCTAAACCATCCGTATCCATCTCCCATTGTGGGTTTGATCCACTCCAGGTTTGGATGGTCTTTCCAAGTGCATCCATCACCATTACTTGTGTCAAGGATTGACCTGAATTGCGCACCACCATTTGTTGACGACTCAAAAGTACTTCTAGCTTAGATACGTCACCAGCCAATGCAGCAGCGTTGATGCAGCCACCTTCTGGGCAATAAGTCAAAGAGCCAATCTGTCCGTGCATTTCGCCTTGAACTGGAATATTGAATCTGGTATTTTCAAAGCATTGAACTACTTCACCAGCGTGAACTATGTTCCAAGCATTTCCGTCATGGCTGTATTGCATGGTGGGCAATCCAACAGTGAGATACCATTCTCCTTCTGCAAAACGTTTTACCAATAGAGAAGCCCATTCTTGGCCTTCTGCCATCACATCCAATTGAACCTGCATGGTCACATTTTGATTGGGATGAATGGAGTTGGCCACAAGTACTTGTTGGTCTTGTGTGACAAAAGAAACATTGGCGTGTGAGCGATCTGTATCGAACATGTCAGCAATGTCAAGTCCTTCGTCGTATCCTTCTTGCGCATCTGGATTGAGGATAACGTTAGATTGATCCTTGAATCTTTCGTCTTGCGTGCTTAACTCTAGCGCAAACACAGGGAAGCCGCCCTCACTTCTTTCAAAAGCTTTGGGAGAACATCTGCTCACCTTGGCTGACTCTGGGAAGTTTACGATCTGCCCGCCAGAAGTGGCAATGACAAAAAAGCTTTGGCTGTGCGGGATGTACTTGCCAATACCATCGGGATAACCAGAAGATGTATTGAAAGAACCATCATTGTTGTTGTAATATAAGTAGTTGGAACTTTGGTAATCGTAAACAAAGTAAGCACCGATGTTGGAGCTGTTGTTCTCCACTACGCTCCAATCTATTTCAGATGGGAAAGGATTGGAAATTAAATTTCTTCCATAAGACTCAACAGTACCACTCGCTGTGTAGGTCAAAGAAGCTGTTCTTGTTCCTTTGCCAAAGTAACCAGTCGGGTTGATGGTTCTGGCAGATGAATTGGAGAACACATTGTAACCGAGCATGGGATTTAATTGACCAGTGGTTGGGTTGACAACCGTAAAGCCAAAATTGGAAACCCCAGAAAGCGTTTCATTGTACCACTTGATGCTATTGGAAGTCATGGAAAGTGCGGGGTAACTGATATTATTGACAGTTTTTGCTCCCCAAGCCACTGCGGGAGTTAATCTTGTACTTAGCGCGCTATTGGCGTACAAAGGGCATGACAAAAACATCCAATTACTGGCTGAATTGGAAGGGATGTAGCGCTGCAGTGTAACAGGTCCAGATACATCCGCACCACTTGCTATGGTATGGATGGAACCAGAGCAAGTTGCATTAGAAAGCAACGACAAACTTCCGCCTGTACCATCAGTGGTGAGCGTTCCAGCATTTGGATAAACTGCATTGGAAACATAAACCGGAGCATTTAAGGTAACACCAGCACTGTTATCGATGGTCAAGTCCATGAATTGGGTTCCTGCTGTTCCACCAATGGTTTGGGCTGATGCCCCAGACATGATGACTTCACATCCTTCAGAACAACAACTGCTACCGTATTTGGGGACAAAGGAGGTTGTTGCGTTGTTGTTGACCCAATTCCCACTCAAAGTTAGGCTCTGTGCTGCACCGTTGGAAGTCAAACTTCCACCAGATGAAAGGGTGACATCGGATAAGTTGTAAGAACCATCGATGGTGATAGCATGCTTCACAATAATGTCCGTATTGATGTTGAATGAAGGAGTAACTGCGGCACCACCATCTGTCAATGACCAGACTGAACCACTGCTCATGTTACCTGATGCAATACTGTAATAAGTTGCAGCGCTTGAAGTCTGCGAAATACTCAAATCATCAAAAGAAAAATTGTTGTAAACAGAATTGGCTACTGGTGTTCCTGATGATGTGGTGTACAAAGAAGTTAATCCAACATAGCTCATGTTGGAATACGTGTTGTCCGTTAAGGCCGTACTGGTGGCATCGGTTGCACCGTTGCCATCAAAGTCAACTTCAACTGTCCATGATCCAGTGGCATTGCGAACAACAGTAATGCCAACAGCGTTAGCTATGCTTTGTGCTCCGTAGCCCCATGCTGAAGTAGATGTCCAAGATATGGTATTGGGACCAGTAGTAGAATTGATACCACCCGTGATTTCAGTCAAACGTGTTGCAACACCTGCGTCAACTCTCATCAATTGCAATTTGCGTGTATTGTTGGGTGTTGTACCATAAGGATTGATACCAATGGCGTATCCAGAAAATTTCTCAGAGGGTGCACCATAGGCCACATTTCCCGTTGAGCTGATAAATGGTGTAGCAACATCTGATGCCAATACAACCCAAAATTTCGAACCTGCTCCAACACTTTTTGCAAACGTTTTCACTTTAAAACTCCATGTGGTGTTTACTCCGGAAATATTGCTCATACTGCCACTAACAGCAGCTGAAGCACAAGTGTACACGGAACTTCCTGAAGTATATCCATTGTTATTGTGTCTAATGGATCCAGCACCGTTGATGGGGTTGGATGTGTCATGTGCCCACTGGCTGTTGGTGGTCCACCCTGAAGGAATTCCACTGTTGAAATCCGCGGTCATCTGAGAGGCCGAATCCAAAGTGGAAGTGATCATAAAGGTGGCAATGATCAATTGCAACAGGGGTAAATTTCTAGTCATGCTAAAATCTTTTGCCGAATTTACGAAGAAATGAACAAAAGGTTGCATTTTTTGCGGTTACTGATTTATGAATAAGTCTTTTATGCTTTCATTTGCACAGTGATTACAGCAAAAAAATGGGCCGTTATTGTGGCCGCAGGGAGGGGAAGCCGTTTTGGCAGTGATGTCCCCAAACAATTCGTAATGCTCAACAACAAGCCTGTTCTTTTTTACAGCCTGGATGTCTTTTCCAAGTTGAATTATCAATTGATAGTGGTGATTCATCCAGATGATCAGTTGTATTATACAGCACTATCGGAAACGCATCTATTCCCTGATCACCAAATCGCGTTGGGTGGAGCGGAGCGTTTTCACTCCGTTCAGAATGCACTTGCGCTTATTCCGGAAACAGCAGAGTTGGTGCTTGTCCATGATGCGGCACGTCCCAACATTGACACGACATTCATCCAAAGATTGGAGGGAGAGGTTGCGACCTATGGTAATGCAATTCCTGCTTTGCCCGTCAGCGATAGTTTAAGAATGAAGATGGGAGATCATTGGCGCGCTGTTCACCGAGATGACTACCGCATCATCCAAACACCTCAGTTTTTTAATGCTTTTGCACTCAAGAAGGCATACCAGCAGGATTATTCAACTTCATTTACGGACGATGCTTCTGTTCTGGAAGCCGATGGAAATGAGATTCACTTGGTAGTTGGGAAAAATGGAAACATCAAAATCACCCATGCGGAGGATTTGAAATGGATGTCTTTTTTAATGTCAAATAAAGGATAATGGTAAAAATTAAAATGTACGGATGCATCGCGGTTCTCTCAATTTGCGCGATTTTAGCACCGGAAAAATTATTGAGTCAAAAAAAAATAAAAATGAGCGTACCAAAACCAGCAAAGAAAGACGTTGTATTGGAATACAAAGTGGGTAATGAAGTGAGAGATACACGAATTGATTCCTACTATTGGATGCGCTTGACGGATGAGCAAAAGGAAGCTGCTCAGCCCGATGCCCAAACCCAAGAAGTGTTGGAATATTTGCATGCTGAAAATGCGTATACAAAATCCATCATGTCTCCCACAGAGACGCTGCAAGAGAAGCTATTTGCAGAAATGAAAGGGAGAATCAAAGAGACAGATCAAAGCGTCCCCACCAAGGACAATGGCTATTGGTATTACACGCGATATGAGCAAGGAAAAGACTATGCTTTTTATTGCAGAAAGTTGGGCAGTATGGAAACTGGCAGCGAAGAGGTTTTGATTGACGGTCCAGCTTTGGCGGAGGGAAAAAGTTATTGGGCATTGGGAGGCATGACCATCAGTGAAGACAATCAATGGATGGCATACGGCGTGGATGAGATCAGCAGAAGGGTATACCAAGTATATTTTAAAAACTTGGCCACAGGTGAAGTTATTGCAGATAAGTTGGAGGGAACCACAGGACGCGCAACATGGGCGTCGGACAATAAAACAGTTTTTTATTCCAAAAGAGATCCCCAGACTTTAAGAGAGTTTCAAATCTGGAGACACATTGTAGGAACCAATCAATCAGAGGATGTTTTGGTCTTTGAAGAGGTGGATGAAACCTATTCTTGTTTTGTATTTAAAACCAAAAGTGAGCAGTTCATTATCATCGGCAGTAGCCAGACATTGTCTGCCGAGTACAGGGTGTTAGAGGCCAAGAATCCAAACGGGACTTTCAGGATTATTCATCCACGTGAGAAGGAGTTGGAATATGCCGTAGATCATTTTGAAGATTCATTTTACATCACCACCAACTGGGATGCAAAGAATTTTAGATTGATGAAATGTCCGCTGGACAAGACTTCCAAGGAGAATTGGACAGAGGTCATCGCACACCGGTCAGACGTGCTGTTGGAGGGCGTGGAAATGTTCAAAGAGTACATGGTCATTGACGAACGCCAGAATGGTTTGACCCAATTGCGTATCAAGCGTTGGGACGGATCATTGGAGTATTATATGCCCTTTCAAGATGCTGCTTATTCAGCAGGTGTTGGTGCCAATCCCGATTTCAATACAGAAATCCTGCGATATGGTTATTCATCGATGGTAACCCCGTCCAGTACTTTTGATTTCAATATGCGAACCAAAGAGCAGGTGCTGCTGAAGCAACAAGAAGTTGTAGGAGGATACAACGCAGCAGATTACCATTGTGAGCGATTGATGGTGCCAGTGACGGATGGAACTTTGGTTCCGGTTTCATTGGTTTACAAAAAAGGTTTCGAAAGAAATGGCCAAGCGCCTTTGTTGCTTTATGCATACGGCAGCTATGGATACAGCATGGATGCCGCATTCAGCTCTGGAAGATTGTCTTTGTTGGATAGAGGATTTGTTTATGCCATGGCCCACATCCGTGGTGGACAAGAGATGGGTCGTGAGTGGTATGAGAATGGTAAATTGTTGAAGAAGAAAAATACGTTCACTGATTTCATTGATTGCGGACAGCATTTGGTTAATCAGAAATATACCAGTGCAGATAAATTGTTTGCCATGGGCGGAAGTGCAGGTGGACTGCTGATGGGCGCTGTAGCCAACATGGCTCCTTCATTATTCAAAGGAATCATTTCCGCTGTTCCTTTTGTGGATGTGGTGACCACCATGTTGGATGAAACGATCCCATTGACCACTTTTGAATACGACGAATGGGGGAATCCAAACGATCCCATTTACTACGATTACATGAAGTCCTATTCCCCAATTGACAATATCGAGCGCAAAGATTATCCCAATGTTTTGGTCACTACTGGTTATTGGGACAGTCAGGTTCAGTATTGGGAGCCTGCCAAGTATGTAGCCAAATTGAGAGAGTACAAAACCAATGATAACCAGTTGTTGTTTCACATCAACATGGATGCGGGACATGGGGGTAAATCAGGTCGTTTCGAAGCTTTGAAAGAGGTGGCATTGGAATATGCCTTTATGATGCAATTGTTAGGAATTAAAGATTGATTTAAAAGTCAATCTTTAATTTTCTGAGTTCATGGAGTAAATCCATTTCTCCAGTCAGGTGCAAAGTTTGTAATCCTGCATCCTGAGCGCCTTGTACATGTTGTATTGAATCATCAATAAAGAGGGTTTCTTCCGCTCTCAATTGATGCAATTCCAACAAGTGGGTGAATGTAGCAGGGTGTGGTTTTCTTTTGCCCAAAACTTGACTGTAATGAATGACTTCAAATCCAGATATGAAATTATCATAATCACCATTTTCTTTCATCATCTTTTCAAAGGCAGGAACATGAATGGCGTTGGTATTGCTCAACAAGAAAGTTCGATAGCCTGCATTTTTAATGGAAGGAATGGCCTTGATTCTATCCGAAATGGGATGGAGTAGAATACTGTTCCATGCTTCCATGATGGATGTATGAGATGCATTGGGCATTTGCTCATAGAGGTGATGCATGAATTGCGCTGGATCGATAGCGCCAATTTCCAACTCATCGTAAATGGGGTTTTGATTGGCTTGTGAATACTCAGCAGTAAACCCATTCCATCCCAATTGCGAAAAGCCAACAGCGGGCGCGTTGTAATCTATGGCAAAGAGGACTCCACCGAAATCAAAAATAATATTCTTAATGTCCATTATCTTTTGGTCCAAGCGCGAGGATCAACAGTTAAGACTTTGGCACGAAGTTGCGCCTCTTCTTTATCGTTTTTGGCAGTGCCATAAACAGCATAGAAATAATCTTGGAAAGGAATAACTTTCGCATTGACAAATCCTTGCGTTCTCATTACAGAGACCTGCTCTTGCGCATTCTCACGGGATTTGAAAACGCCACCAACCACCCATGATTTTCCCCATTCAGTGTTGGTCTTGTTTGAAGTTGAACGCTCTGTAATCTCAGGTTGAACTGCCTTGACTTGTTCAACGCGCGTTTCTGTGTTTTCAACGGTGTTGGATACAAGTTGAGCCATCGCAATGGGTTCTGCATTCCAAAGATCAAGAAACTCCTTTTGGAATTTTTGTTCTCCTGGTTCAGTTGAAATCGTCGGAACGGCAGGGCGTTCAGATTTTTGAACGGATGGTGCAGTTAATTCAGGATTCCAACCTGCAGTATCTGTATTTTTGGTGTTGTGCTGAAAGACAAACAATCCTGTAGCAAGTAGCACGGCGACAGAAGCAGCCGCGGCCAACTTTTTCCATGCAGTTTTAGACGCTTGGATACCATTGGGCAATTGATTTTTTGCAGGAAGTACAATGTTGCCCAGTCCAAATGAAGTGAAGTCAGTGATGAATTTTTCACTGGGTACAAATTGCATTTGGCCTTGTGCATCAGTCCAAAGTGTACCAATACCATCCAAGTGGGCTTTTTGACCATTGGCCAAGTGATTCAAAATTTGTTGTGTCCATTGCTCCAAATGGGCTTGCGCTTTTGGAAGCGCTTCGCCTGAACTTTTCACGTAATTATTCAACAGCAAACCATCACCTGTTGTTAAGTGACGATTGAAACCCAACTGCTTGCTGGGTGGCTGAATAGAATTGTTAATGGGATGGATAACGGCACTTTTGTAAAAAGTGACAAATCCACCCAATTGCGGAACAATCACACAATCGTGTTTCAGTAATAACTGGGCTATGATAACTTCGAACTTCACCATTCAAAAATACAAAAAATGATCAGATGAATTGACTTAAAATGTTCTGAAGATCTTCAGGAGTGTCCACCGATGGGGTTTCTATCTGAGTTTCAACGGTTAAGATTTGGTAACCATTGTCGAGCCAACGGAGTTGTTCCAAGGATTCTGCTTTTTCCAAAGTGGAAGGTTGCAAATGATGGAGATTTTTTAGGAACGATGCGGTGTAGGCATACATGCCAAGGTGTTTGAAGAAACCCTTAAAGTCTTCCAATTTTTGGTAGTGAGGTATGGGGCTTCGTGAAAAATAAAGGGCCTTTCCCTCAATGTTTCGGACACATTTGACGCGGTTGTGGTTTTCATAATCCGCTCGAGATGGGTTCCATTTGACCAAGGTGGCAATGTCGCAAGATGGAATGAGCATGGCTTGGGCCAATGCATCTATTTGTGAAACATCCACCAGGGGTTCATCTCCTTGAACATTAATGACAGCATCAAATGCAATGGGAAAAGCTTGAAGCACTTCGGCACATCGATCGGTGCCACTTTGCACTTCTTGGCTGGTCATCATGGCCTTGCCTCCAAAAGATTTTACGGCATCAAAAATGCGTTGATCGTCTGTGGCTACAATCCATTCACTCACATGTTGTGACAAAATACAACGTTCCCAAACATGATGAATCATGCTTTTTTGTCCAATCATCACCAATGGTTTTCCTGGAAACCGAGTACTGGCAAAGCGGGCAGGAATAACACCTAAAAGTTTCATAATTCAATGCTGTATTGGATGTTGATCAAACGGGTGGATTCAATCGCCAATGGTCGGATGGAATACAAGCGGTTGGTTAGGTTGTTGACGCTAATGGTCAGCTGTTGATTGTTCCAATTCACGCCTGCACGTGCGTCAAAGATCCAATCTCCTTTTTGGTGAGATTCACGCCATTGAATAATACCCGGATTGAATTCTTTTGGAAAATATGCTTCGAGCAATTCAAACGCGTTATCGATGTTCTGCATGTGGCTGTTGTAACGGCTGCTCAACCCGATGTGCCAATGCGATTGGCGAAGAGACACATCCCCACGGATAAGGTGCTGCATGCGGTATTTTAAAATATTATTGGAAGGATCTGAAGAGGTACTGGTGTAGTTGGTTTGCGCAAAAATGGGGAGAATGAATGGATTGTCCATGGCCCGAGTTGCATAGTTGAAATTGGGAGTGGTAGAAGTGGGTTTGGTGTAGGTATAACCGGCCAAAAGATCAATGTTTGTGCCTGGTCTAATCTCTCCGGTTCCCATGATGCTCAGCTCAGCACCTTGAACTTTGGCTGATCCTGTGTTCAAACTTTTGAATCCTAATCCGAGCATATTATTGAGACCTGGATTTTCCGCCCATTGACCAAAAGTAAATTCAATGAACTGATCAAAAGTTTGCTGGAAGGCAGCTGCATCGATGTATCCCTTGAATTGTCCCAATTGAAATCCTTGTTTGATACCGAACTCTATATTCTCGGAAGATTCAGGTTTAAGGTCAGGATTGGCATATACTTTCACCGCACCCAAAGCAGTGATGATGAATTTCTCGGCAATGCTAGGGAAGCGGAACCCTTGGCCATAGGAGGCTCTGATATTGGTGTGCTCAAACCATTTGAAATTGATCCCCGCGCGGAAAACAGGTCTTTGTGATTTTTCTTGGTTGATGGTGAATTGTTCTAAACGACAACCGGCAGAAAGGAACAATCTTTTTCGCCACTGGCCATCGGCTTGAAAAAAGGCAGCTCGATTGCTGGCCGTGTTGATGCCATCTGGATTTCCGCCGATGTACAATTCTCCTTCTGCAGCGGTGATGCTATTGACCGCTCCCAAAGTGGTTCTAAGACCAGGAATGCCCCAACTTTCCCAATCTTGTTGGTACTGGTATTCCGTGTAATAGACATCACTATAATTCCCTTGGGCATTGTTGTTGTAATTGTCCAGTGATTGCCATCGGGATTTGATGGAATGTTTGCTTCCTTTTTTGTTGTAATATTCTACAAAAGGATCCAGTGCAGAGACCAATTGATAGGTGTAGGTGTTGGATCCACTGTAAGCACCAAAAAGTCCGTTCGTGCTGTTTTCCCAAATCAAGGTTGAAAGGCTTTGGCTTTGCGCTACAATACCATTGATTCCATATGAAAGCCCTTGGATTTTTGGATTTCTGTGACGCAATTGGAAGTTGATGCGGCTCCTGTTTTCACTGCTGTAGCGATCAACCGTGAATGGGTTTTGATCATAGGGCTGTACATTCCCAAGGCTGTCTTTGTTGGGGCCCATGTGTCCGTCGTCCGCTTGAAGCGTAGTTGCCAATAGCCATTCCCAGTTCCCGTTCTTTTGACTGTGATTGAAGAAATACCCGGCTTTTTTATTCAATCCATTCCAATAGTGATGTGGACTTTCTGGTGCGCTATATACTCCTGACCAAACCTGGAATCTGGTTTTAGGTGTCGAAGTGGGATAAGCCGTCCTAAAGTGAATCACACCAGAGAGGGCGGAGCTTCCATACAATACGCTGCTGGCTCCTTTGATGATTTCCAATTGCGCAATATTCTCCATTGGCAGAAATGCCCATGAAGCCTTTCCTGCATCGCCACTCAAGATGGGGATATCATCAATCAATACCTGCACGCGGGAACCCGCACCAAAACTATAACCGCTGCCACTTCTGATTTGTGGTTCGTCGTCCACAATGATAACCCCCGGAACTTGCTGCAATCCATCTTCCAATGAGGTGACGTTTTTGTCTTGAAATAGCCTGGGCTGAATTACCTCCATGCTCATGGTGACGTTAGCGACATCTTGTTGGAACTTGCCTGCTGATACAACCAATTGCTTGAAATCAATGGGTTTTTCTTGGAGGAAAATGACACCAATGTTTCTGTTTTCTTTGAGATTGTTCAAGGATAGCGTCCTGTCATAATAGCCAATACATCGGATGGTCAATTGATGATTTCCTGCAGGCAAGGAGAACATAAAATGCCCGTCCACATCGGAGCGTGCGCCCTCATGTCCATTGGAAATGGCCACCCCAGGGATGGATTCATTATAACGACTGCTGTCTCTGAATGTACCTTCAATGGTGAATTGTGCATTAATGCTGGTCAGTAAGCCCAATAAAAACAGGTGGGTCTGGCAAAATTTAAAAAGTAAAGTTCTCGTCATGGTCTTGGTTTGTTCTGTTGGAGAATTCAACATCGGAAAGATAATAATTAGTGATAAGAAAAGCGGAAAGATGGCTTTTTTTTCTTTAATTATGCAACTACTACGTCCCTCAATACGTAGGAAATTAAAAACCACAACCATGAAAAGAAGTTTATTCTTATTCTCCACCTTTTTACTCACTGCTTTGACTGCCTTGTCTTATGACATGAAGCAAGGATTTATTTTGAATCAAGGGCAGTGGAAAGGGGGACATCGAACGGTATATTTTGAGAATAAAGATATGCAGCAAGCCATTCGATTGACCAATGAGGGAATGGAGTATGAGTGGTTGCAAATGCAGGGCAATGAGATGAAACTGCAGCGAGCTGTGCTGAAGCCAGTCAATGGCGAATTGAGTCGCTTTGAAGCCAAGGAATCATTGGGTGCTGTTTATTTTTATAACGTTCAAGGTCAAATCAGCACTGCGGGTTATCAGAGCGTTGTGTTCAAGGATGTTTATCCCAATGTGGATTGGAAAATTTATCAGACAGAAAAAGGCTTGAAGTATGACTGGTTGGTGCATCCAGGGGGGAATGTAAGTGACATCAAAATGGAATGGACTGGATTGAGTGAACTGGGCATCAAAGGAGATGGCGGTTTGTTTTTTAAGTCAACATTGGGCGAGTTAATGGAAGAGCGTCCCGTAAGTTTCCAAGACGGAAGAGAATTGAAAACACGATTTGTTGTAAAAGACAACGTGGTAGCTTTTCAGGTTTCCAACTATGATGAGAACAGTGAGTTGGTCATTGATCCTGAAGTTATTTGGTCTTCTTATTACGGAGGAGAGTCTTACGATGAAGTAAACGGCATTGCGGCGGATGTTTCTGGAAATGTTTACATCACAGGAACCACAACGAGTACTACCAACATATCAGGAAATGCCTCTGGAGCTTTGATTCATCAAACCAATATGAATGGAACGCGAGACGCTTTTTTGGCCAAGTTCAACATGAATGGTCAACGTTTATGGGCTACCTATTATGGTGGTGAAGGACAAGATGAAGGAAATGCCATCGCCATTGACGAATATGGTTTTGTGTACTTGGCAGGAACGACAACTAGCACCTTCGCGGTGGCTTCTTTTGGTTTTCAAACCTCTTTAATGGGTATCCGTGATGGTTATATGGTCAAGTTTAGCAGCAATGGACAACGTGTTTGGGGCAGTTACTTGGGTGGTTCTGGAACGGAGAACGTTTTGGGTATGACGGTGGATAATGATGGTAGATTGATTTTGTTGGGTGAAACGACGTCCAATGATTTTTTAATCTCTGGAACTGGGGATCAAGTGTACAGTGGGCAAGGTGATGTTTTTGTTACCTGTATAGCAGGAATGGGTGCTGTGTATTGGAGTGTTTACTTTGGAGGCGAAAATTTGGAAAATGCAGGTGGAATCGGATATGACGCAGTGAGTGATCGCGTGTTTATTACAGGAACCACAGCCTCAGTAACAGGCGTTTCATCAGGCAATGGACAACAGATGAATTTTGGTGGGGGACTGAAGGATGGATTTTTGGGAGCCTTGGATGAACAAGGGAATTTGGTATGGTCCACTTACGTTGGAGGTTCAGGCATTGACGAGGTGCGCAACAGTAGTTCTGATATATACGGAAACATCTACATTGTTGGAACCACTTCCTCAACGGGAATGGCCACAGCCGGCGCGCATCAAACCAATTTTGGCGGTGGAGCAACGGATGCTTTCATGTCACAATACAATGTGAATGGTGGTATGTTGTGGAGAAGCTATTTCGGGGGACCAGGAACGGATGAAGGATCAGCAATGGTAGCGGATAAGCTCGGCAATATTTATTTTGGAGGACAAACCAATTCTCAAGGCTTGTCTCTCAACAACCCTTTCCAAAATACGGTTGCGGGAGGAACAGATGCATTTTTCAGCAAGTTTACTGTCGAGGGATTCCCGCAATGGACCAGCTATTACGGAGGCACAGGAAATGAAGAATTGAATTTTTTAAATATTGACTTTAGCCAGAAATTATTGTTTGCAGGTTCCGCGGCATCAGCCAATTTATCAGACAACGGTTGGCAATCGGCATTGAATGGCGGACAAGATGGTTGGTTTGGAAAATTAGAAGATTGCCCCAATCCATATATCACCATTGCTTTTGATGGAGATGTAGAGTTTTGTGAAGGTGAGTCTGTCATGTTGGGTGCTGGAGGTGCAGACTGGTATGTTTGGAGCACGGGTGACACCATTCCTTTTATCAATGTGGAAGAAACTTCAGACATCACCTTGCGCGGCATATTGAATGGATGCCAGGGTATTTCATTGCCTTTGCACATAGAAGTCAAACCAGTCCCTGAATTAGAAATCATTGCTTCTGGTTCAACTACTTTTTGTCCAGGTGATGTGATCAGCATGGAATTGTATCCTTCCATATCGCCAGATTCATTGATTGCCTATTGGGAGTGGAATGATGGTACGCAAAATGATATTCAATATATCGAAGCTGAAGGAGAATGGTCGATACAAGTCACCGCCATCAATGGGTGTGATCGCGATGCCTCTGTGACCATTGCTTTTGCTGAAATGGAGGAAATAGTAATGGCCGTGCCCAATGAAGCGTTGTGCATTTCTGATGCACCCATGCAAATGATAGGCTATCCTTTTGGAGGAACGTTTATCAGTAGCACTGGAATGGGAATCGATGGTACTTATTTTGATCCAGCCCAAGCTGGTGGTGGAATACATATCGTGCATTACGAATTGGATGATGGCTCAGGTTGCCCCAATATGACGGATCCTATAAGCATTGAAGTATTGTATGCCCCTACTGAGTTGTTTATCCCAAGTGATACGATCTGTGTGGATGCTGATCCAATGTTGATGATGGGTTTGCCCATAGGTGGTTTCTACACAGGATTGGGTGTTTCTGGATCTAATTTCTATCCCAACTTGGCCGGTCCAGGTTGGCATGAAGTATCCTATAATTACATAGATCCACAAGGCTGCGACAACCGTGCATTCCAGAGTATTTATGTTGACCCATGTGGTTTTGTATTACAACAAGACGAAGTTCAAATACGCGTTTTCCCTAACCCAGCTACTGATGTCCTAAACATCAAAGCTGAAGGACTTTTATCTGCACCCTATTATTTGGTGAACATGCAAGGAAAAGTGGTGCTGGAAGGAGTGTTGCAAAATTCGGAATTGTTGGATATTTCGAAACTTGAATCGGGCTTGTACCGTATCATCCTATATTCGCAAGAAGAAATGTCAACTCTGCCTTTTGTTAAAGAATAGATTCCATATCGTTTGTTTTGCTTCCTTGATGGCTGTGTTTATGGCATCATGGTCGGGTTGTAAACCCAACACCGGTGGTCCAGACGATGGTGATCCAGGTACAGACAATCCAACAGATCCGGAACCAACTTCGAATCAAGCACAGGTCAATTTTATTTGGATGTCTACCACGGACTCAACCTTGAATGCCATGGTGGGAGCCATTTTGGAAATTTATGATCAGGAAGGCAACCTAATGTTCATGGGAGTAGATGTGCGTTCAGGAACGGATGTGGTTTTTGATTGGAATCCAGGAGTTGTATTCAACGTTGGAAAGACGTATCAATTCAAATTAAAAAATCCAGTAGGAAACGTGGTGGATACTGGGACATTTGACCCAGCTGCAGCCATTGATCAAGACGAGTTTGCGCTAGTTACCAGCAAGTGCATTTTCTTTCTTCAACTTTCTTGGCAAATTGCCTAATATTTCAGCGAACATTCCGTTTACCTTTGTGTTATTGGTAAATAGAACTTTTCGTAATGACCGAATATAAAGCTGGCCCCCTGTTATCACAAATCTTGGAACCCAAAGACCTGAAAGAGAAGGTCAAGGAAAAAGATTTACCCCAATTGTGTCAAGAGTTACGTCAATACATTGTTGACATCGTTTCTGAAAAAGGCGGTCATTTTGGCGCCAGCTTGGGCGTAGTGGAAATGACTGTGGCCCTTCATTATGTCTACAACACCCCTTATGATCAATTGGTTTGGGATGTAGGGCATCAGGCATACGGGCACAAGATTTTAACGGGTAGAAGGGACCTATTTCACACCAATAGGAAATACAAGGGAATCTCAGGTTTTCCCAAACGTTCAGAGAGTCCTTTTGACACCTTTGGCGTAGGACATAGCTCAACGTCCATTTCTGCAGCAGTGGGAATGGCGGTAGCATCAAAAATCAAAGAAGAGAAAGACAGGAATGTAGTAGCTGTCATTGGTGATGGCGCGATGACCGCAGGGTTGGCCTTTGAAGGTTTGAACCACGGAGGCATCACAGATTCAAATATTTTGGTTGTGTTAAACGACAACTGCATGAGTATCGACCCCAATGTCGGCGCGCTCAAAGAGTATTTGACAGACATTACCACCAGTCACACTTACAACAAAGTGAAAGACGATGTGTGGCAATTGTTGGGCAAGGTGAGCAAGTTTGGTCCAAATGCCCAAGCCGTAGCACATAAAATTTCAGAGGCGCTCAAAGGGTCATTGATCAAAGAGAGCAATTTGTTCGAGTCTTTGAAATGGAGGTATTTCGGGCCAATCGATGGACATGATGTGAATCACATGGTGAAGGTGATGGAAGATTTGAAAGATATTCCAGGTCCAAAAATATTGCATTGTATTACAAAAAAGGGAAAGGGATATGCACCAGCTGAAGCGGGTTCTCCAACCACTTGGCATGCCCCAGGAATCTTCAATAAAGAGACGGGTGAGATAGTCAAGGTGGTTCCAAAAAATCCTCAACCGCCCTTGTATCAAGATGTGTTTGGACACAGCATTATCGAATTGGCTGAGAAGAACGAAAAAATCGTTGGAGTTACACCAGCGATGCCATCAGGAAGCTCATTGAAGTTCATGATGGAAGCCATGCCCAAGCGAGCATTTGACGTGGGTATTGCAGAGCAACACGCAGTGACATTTAGTGCAGGGATGGCCACCCAAGGGTTGGTTCCATTTTGCAACATATACAGTTCTTTTATGCAGCGCGCTTTTGATCAAGTGCTGCACGATGTAGCGATTCAAAATTTGAACGTTGTTTTTTGTTTGGATAGAGGCGGTTTGGTAGGTGCTGATGGACCAACGCATCATGGCGCATATGATTTGGCTTACATGCGATGTATTCCCAACATGGTGGTTTCCTCCCCTATGAATGAACAAGAACTTCGCAATTTGATGTACACTGCACAAATGGAGAATATGGGTCCCTTTACCATTCGTTACCCCAGAGGAAATGGAGTCATGACAGACTGGAAGACACCATTTGAGGAGGTGAAAGTGGGTCAAGGCAGACGATTGAAAAATGGTTCTGACATTGCATTCTTGTCTTTGGGACCTATCGGTAATTATGTGACCAAGGCCATTGCAGCATTGGAACAAAATGGGGTGAGTGTCGCGCATTATGACATGCGTTTTGTGAAACCCATTGATGAGGTAATGCTGCATGAAGTTTTTGGAAAATTCAAGCATGTCATAACCATTGAAGATGGTTGTATACAAGGTGGCATGGGATCCGCAGTTTTGGAATTCATGGGCGATAATGGATATGCCAGCCGCGTCAAGCGAATGGGTATTCCAGACAAGTATATTGAACATGGCACGCAGGATGAGTTGTATGCAGAGTGTGGTTTTGATGTCAATGGAATGATTGCTGCAGTGAATGAGATGTTGGACCTTTCGGTTGCTGTTCAAACGGCTTAGAAAATGGAAATTGTCAATCGCGTTGCGGGAAGTGGCTTGATTACCATTGATCTCCAAGATTTGGTGGATCAGGCATTATTTGAATGCATCGACATAAGACCCGCATTGTGGCAAGGATTGGCGCTGAGAGAGGCCGATTTAAAATCGTTCACAGAAGATTTACTTCTCCAAGATTTTAGTCATAAAGTGCTTTGGTTAGATATCCCCAGCGATATTGTTGTCCCCCAATGGGCATTCATTTGGATGCAATCCAAGTTGTATGGAAAGACAAAGGGTTTTTTTCTAGGCCCATTGTTAGATGCCCAAAGGTCTTTTCTCAAAAGCCATATTTTGAACATGCAAGAATCGGATTGGGAGGGTAAAAGAGTTGTCATCAAAGGTTGCACTGACCAACGCATAAGCCCAGAGATTCAGATGCTGCTGGTTGATCGTTTGTTACCTTGGGTCAAGAGTTTGATGTATGGAGAGCCGTGTTCTACGGTTCCATTGTTTAAGCGGTGATTGTATAATTATGATTTCGCTCCTACGGAGCTTTTTGAAATGTGCACTTTTGTGGCTATTATGATTTCGCTCCTACGGAGCTATTCGGAGTATTTATCTAACAAGCTACTATGATTTAGCTCCTGCGGAGCCGATATCAATTTGATTTTAGAAAGTAATTGTTTTCAAGTCCCGTAGGGACGATATCCCAATAGAAATAGTGTAATTTTGTACCAAGCCCCGTAGGGGCGACATCTTAATCGCAAATTCCTAAATTTGTCTCAAGCCCCTGAATGGCAGAATCACAATAGTCCAACAACAAAAGAGCTAATAACTTAATATGGCAAATACCTACACCCAAATTTATGTGCACATTGTTTTTTCCGTAAAGGGTAGGCAAAATCTTCTCGATAAGGATTGGCGAGATGATTTGTTCAGTTATATGGGAGGAATTGTTAACGCAAAAGGACAAAAGATTTTTGCCGTTGGCGGAGTTGCAGATCATGTTCATTTATTGATTAGTCTTAAGCCTAATATCACTATTTCCGAATTGTTTAGAGACATAAAATCGAATTCTGCAAAATGGATAAATGAGAGTAAATTGGTGATGGGTAAGTTTCAGTGGCAGGAAGGGTACGGCGGTTTTTCCTGCTCCAAATCTCACATTGATAATACAATTGGATACATTCGGAATCAAGATTTGCACCACAAAACAATTTCATTCAAAGAAGAATACATGAATCTGCTGAATGAATTTAATATTGATTTCGATGATAAGTATCTTTTTGAATGGATTGATTAAAAACTTTCTGTATTGTCTGCTCAAAACATGCGAATTGTATTCAATTACAGATACTCTTGTTTAGCTTGTATTTCAATAGATATTCCCTTTTTTATATGCTTATGTGTACCTTATATGTTTCTTTTTTGTGAGATGAATTTGAAATAATGTTGTCTCATGAAACAACAGATATTTTTAGAATCCGACCAAATTTACCGGGTAACTTGGGTCGCGCCAATGGATGGTATGTTTTACAACCATTTGGAAAGTCAATCATTGAATGCTGATTATCTTCAGGAGCAATTGGAAGGTGCTGGACAGCTCTTGGGATGGGTGATGGTTCCAGGGCAATGTCATATTTTAATACAACTGAGGACAATGAAAAAGGGTGAGGGAGTATTGGTTTTTTCGGAGAAGATGAAATTGATTTTTGGGTTGGCTTTCTTTTTCGAAACGGATCGTCGATACAGCGCAAGGTGGGTGACACCCAAGTTCATATCTTGTCCCGCTTTTGGAGTGGCACGCAGTTTTATGTTGAGAGATCAAATTCGTTTTATACATGATGTTCCTGTGGCGCTGGGGTATGCAGTGGATCAGTTTGATTGGCCATTGAGTTCCGCGCAATATGTGCACAATGTCAAATGGAATCATCCGTTGTTTGATTGGTGGAAGAATGAAAACACAAATTTGACCATCAATGACCCATCTGTTGCGCAATAATGATTAAATTGGTTCGATGAATTTATACAGCAGTAAACAGCGTTGGAAATGGTTTTTGGTCTTGTTGGCTTTGTTGCTGGTACTTTTTACATTGGGGTATACGCAAATCATCGTAGATAGAATCAAGGAAGATGAAAAACAGAAAGTTGAATTGTGGGCCCAAAGCATCAGTAGAAATGCAGAGTCTACTGAGTATATTGATTCATTGCTACACTTGCTCAGAGCTGAGGAGGAAACCAAGGGCAGATTGATTGGTAGAGCTTTGAGTATCATTTCAAATGGTGATCCCAATCTTGATTACTCTTTTCCTTCTGAGTTTTTAAAGGAGAACAATTCCATCCCCATTTTGCTATACGATAAAGGCAATCGATTTCAGCAAGGGAAAAATCTGCCCAAGGGCAAAGAAATGAATGCACAGTTTGCAGATTCATTGCGGGATAAGATTACGGAGAAATATGCTCCCATTTTGATTCCGGAGTTGGGAATGAAGTTGTATTTTGATGATAGTGAATTGTACAAGAGCATCGAGCAAAAGTTGAATGAGCTGAACAATAGCTTTTTGAACAATGAGGTAGTAGGGTCAACAGCTGTTCCCATTGTTGTCATTGATCAGAAGTCAGGCAGGGTAATCAAATATGCCCGACTTAAAGAGGAGGATGTGACCAATCCTGCGCGATTGGAAGAGATAAAATCTTTTAATGCACCCATAAAAGTTGTTCAGCCGGATGGCTTGGCAGTGAATATTTATTACGAGGATTCTTTGGTGCTTCAGCAGATAAAGTATTTTCCCATTGGGCAGTTGGTGTTGGTTGCAGTATTTCTCATGGTGAGTTACCTTATTTTCTCGACATACCGCAAAGCAGAACAGAATCAAGTATGGGTGGGTATGGCCAAGGAAACTGCACATCAATTGGGAACACCACTCAGCTCTCTAATGGGATGGGGCGCTTTATTGGAATCACAAGGTGTGGAAAAATCCTACATCGAGGAATTGAATAAGGATGTGAATCGATTGCAAATCATCACTGAACGTTTCTCTAAGATTGGTTCTCAAGCTGAGTTGAAAGAGGTGGATTTGCGAACCACCATTCAAGAGGCAGTGGATTATGTACAGAAGCGGGTGTCGAAGCACATTCAATTTGAAAAGCATTTGCCAACCCAACCGGTTGTGTTAAAAGTCAATGAGCCATTGTTTGGATGGGTGATCGAGAATTTGGTAAGAAATGCTGCGGACGCCATGGGTGAGTCGGGTGTCATTGAGATTCGCATATTTACTGATGAGCAGTGGGTTCATGTGGAATTGCGGGATACTGGAAAGGGGATTCCTAAAAACAAATGGAAAACAGTGTTTAAGCCTGGCTATACAACCAAACCGCGTGGTTGGGGATTGGGACTGTCATTGGTGAAGCGCATTGTCGAAGAATACCACAAAGGCCACATCTATGTAATCCGCTCAGAAGAAGATGCAGGAACCACTTTTAGGATAGACTTAAAGCGTTAGATCCTTGACCATGACGTAGTCATTCATGTGATAGCCCATACCGATATCAATGTCTTCTGATTTTTCTATTACAAAACCGATGTGCTCATAGAAACCAATTGATTTGTTCTTTCTGTTGACATTGAGTTCAATGGCTTTTTTTCCTTGCCGGCGTCCCTCTTCAAAAATATGGGTTAACATTTGAAGTCCCCATCCATTCTTTTGCGCAGCAGGATGAACATATAACTTGTGCAATCTTACACGTTGATCATTGTGATGAATGCGGTAAGATGCAAATCCATGCGGAATTCCGTCCTCTTGCAGCAGAATGAATACATCGCCTTCATCCATTTGTTTTTCCAATGATTCTATGCTGTACATGTTGCTCAACATGTAGTCGATTTGATCTTTGGAGATCATGTAGTCATATACCAAAGGCCAAATAATATGTGCCAAATCATGAATGGTTTTTAAATCCTTCTTCTCTACAATCTCAATATTAGCCATGCATCGTTTCTTTTTTTCCGTATTTCATCATCAGAGAGGCTTCGTATTCTAAAAATTCTTGCCATCTTTTGTCCACGTCAATACCTCTGCTGTATTTGCGGGCAAAACCAATGAAGGTGGTATAATGTTCGGCTTCACTGGCCATTAGGCTGAAGTAAAACTGTCTCAATTCTTCGTCCTCTATTTCTTGCGAAAGTATTTTAAACCGCTCACAACTGCGGGCTTCTATCATGGCTGCAAAAAGCATTCTGTCTACAAAGTTTTGTTCTTTGCTACCACCTTGCTTGATAAATGAGGCCAAATCATGCACATACTCATCTTTCCTTTCTCTACCTAGCTTTAGACCTCTCTTCAGCAATTGTTGGTGAACTTGCCCAAAATGCTCCATTTCTTCTTGTGCAATTCTCACCATTTCCGTGACCAAATCAGGATATTCTGGATACCTAACAATACTTGAAATGGCATTGCTGGCTGCTTTTTGCTCGCAATAGGCATGATCAGTGAGAACTTCCTCAATGTTCTTTTCGGCAATATTTACCCAGCGGGGATCAGTGGGCAATTTGAGTCCCAGCATTACTTTTTCTGACATGATGCAAAGTTGATACGAAAAGAGAAAAAATCAAAACCAATGGAGAATGTTGTCTTCATAGTGAAAATTAGTTTCTACCTTCGTTACTGATGAAAAAAACGAAAAGAAAAGAAGGCTCAGGCAATAAGAGAGTGGTAACAGAACAAGTGATGCAAGCATTGAATGCGAGTCCGACTCGTCCAGTGAATTATAAACAGTTATCAGCGATATTGGGTATTCAGGATTCAGGAAGTCGTGTTTTACTCATGGAGGTATTGGAAGAATTGAAGTTGGCGGGTTTAATCAAAGAACGAGAGCGTGGTAAGTATTTGCCAGCGGTATTAGCATCCAACTTGGTTCAAGGTGTCTTGGACATCAATCGATTTGGAAGAGGTTTTGTGCGTATAGATGGCGTTGAAGAGGATATCATGCTAGAGAAAGGTAGGTATGGAACAGCATTGCCCGGAGATGTGATTGAACTTTCGCTCTCAGGCACTGCCAGAAGGCCACGTGTTGAGTTCAAGCGAATTGTGAAGCGCGGAAGAGAGGAGTATGTGGGTGTATTTCATGACAAAGGAGTTTATGCCGAAGTGAAGCCAGTGAGCAAGCAGATGCCCATCTATTTTGTGATTAAAGAAGATGGAAAATCAACGGCTATCAATGGTGATAAAGTTTTGGTTAAAATAAAGCAATGGACGGATCCTAAGCGGATGCCGATTGCAGAAGTAACCAAGGTATTTGGACAGCAGGGTGTTCATGATGTTGAGATGCATGCCATTCTAGCTGAGTTTGATTTGCCCTATGAGTTTCCGGATCACGTGATTGCGGCTGCCAATGAAATAGAGCCAGGTTTTACGCCTGAGGAAATCGCGAAGCGAAAAGACTTCAGGGGCGTTACTACTTTTACCATTGACCCCTTTGATGCTAAGGATTTTGACGATGCGTTGTCTTTGAGAAAATTGGAGAACGGCAATTGGGAGGTTGGAGTGCACATCGCCGATGTTACCTATTATGTGAAGGAAGGCTCAATTGTTGATCAAGAAGCTCAGCTCAGAGCAACCAGTGTGTACTTGGTGGACAGAACCATTCCAATGCTGCCAGAGCGATTATCCAACGAACTTTGTTCTTTAAGACCACAAGAGGAGAAGATGACTTTTTCAGTTGTTTTTGAGATATTGCCCAAGGGAGAAATCGTCAATCATTGGATTGGAAGAACAATCATCAAGAGTGACCGCCGATTTACCTATGAGGAAGTACAGGCCATGATTGAAGGAGCTGATGGAGAATACAAAGAAGAGTGCATAACCATCAATGAATTGGCCAAGCTGTTTAGAAAGAAACGATTTGATGAAGGAAGTATTGATTTTAGCAGTGAGGAGGTAAAGTTTAAACTGGACGAAAAGGGAGTGCCTACGGGCGTTTACGTGAAAGTGATGAAAGAGGCCAATCAGCTGATTGAAGAGTTTATGTTGTTAGCCAATCAATATGTGGCTATGTATGCTGGAAAGCCAGCCAATGGAAGTCCCAAGCCTTTTGTCTACCGTGTGCATGATTTACCAAGTCCAGAGAAGATACAGCAGTTGAAAACATTCTTGAAACACTTGGGATATAAGTTGCCCAAGAGTTCAGATAGTGTGAGCGGAAGTGTTATCAAAGCTTTGTTGGCAAGTGTGGAGGGTCAACAGGAAGAAAGTATGGTGCAAATCATGGCCATCAGATCCATGGCCAAAGCGGAGTACAGCACAAAGAATATTGGCCATTATGGTTTGGCATTTTCTTATTATTCACATTTCACATCGCCCATCAGACGTTATCCGGATGTTATTGTGCATCGTTTGTTAGACAAGTACATCCATGATCAAGGTTTGCCCAATGTATCGCAATTGGATTTGCATTGTAAGCATGACTCTATGATGGAGAAGCGCGCGGCGGAGGCGGAGAGAGCCAGCACCAAATACAAGCAAGTAGAGTTTCTATTGATGCACAAGGATCAAGTCTTTGAAGGTCGTGTAAGTGGAATTACTTCAGGGGGATTATACATTGAATTAAAAGACAACAAGTGTGAAGGTTTTCTTCCGATGGAAGAATTGGGCTATGATTTTGCATTTGAAAAGGCAGCTTATATCTTGGTGAATGACAGAGGAGAGGAGATACATTTAGGTGATGAGTTGGAAGTGAAAGTGAAAAGTGGCGATTTGATTGAGCGTCAGATCTTATTTTCATTGGTTGATTAGATTAATTTTGCTTCATGGCTGATTTCAGTGTTGTCATCATCACTTTTAATGAAGAACGCAATATTCAACGTTGTTTGACAGCTGCGTTTCAGGTGTCAGATGATGTTGTTGTTTGGGATTCACATTCAAAGGACAATACTGTTCAAATAGCACAGGCAATGGGTGCTCGTGTTTTTAGTCGTGATTGGCAAGGCTATTCCACCTCGAAAAACTTGGCCAATAATCAAGCGAAGTATGATTGGGTGTTGTCATTGGATGCAGATGAGTGTTTTGACGAAGTTTTGGTGCATTCGCTTTTAAAATGGAAATTGAATGATCCCGTACCCGCATCCTTTCACCGACTCACCAATTACTGCGGATCATGGATTAGACATTGTGGTTGGTATCCGGATACAAAATTTAGATTGTTCAATCGGCACGAGGTCAATTGGGAAGGGTTGATTCATGAACATTTACAATCAAAAAGGGACATTACTCCTGTTGTTTTAAAAGGCAACTGTTTGCATTATAGTTATTATGATCGTGAAGGTCATTATGCCCAGGCTTTGAAATTTGTCACGTTGATGGCCCGTGAGAAAGTATCAGCAGGAAAGAGAACGACTTGGTGGATGAGATGGTTATCGCCTCTGGCCAAGTTTTTTAATATGTACTTCATTAAGTTGGGAGTTCTGGACGGAATAGCAGGATGGCATGTGTGCCTCATTTCTGCTTGGGCGGCTTATCAGAAGTATGCTTTGTGGTATCAGTTTCAATCAGAAAGAGTATCATGAGCAATTTCCAACGAATCATGATTGTGCGCACGGATAGTATCGGCGATGTCATGCTGACCTTGCCCATGGCTTTTTATATCAAACAAATTTTCCCCAACGCTGAGCTTTTCTTTTTGGGGAAGTCTTATACCGAGGACATTATCGCTCGATGCCTTTGGGTAGATCGGTTTATCAATGCAGATGATTTCCAAACCTTGTCGGAGGCCAAAGAGATGATGGCAACCTTGCATTTGAATGTTGTGGTTTTTGCATTGCCAGATAAATTTTGGATGAAGGTTTCGCATTTAGCGAGTATTCCAATGCGAATAGCTACGGGTCACCGTTTGGCCAGTTGGCGCTGGGCAACACACAGACCTATGTTTGGTCGAAAGAATTCAGATTTGCATGAAGCACAATTGAATTTGAAGTTGCTTGTTCCATTGGGTTTTAAGGACACTCCGAGTATTGAAGAACTGGGTGAATTGAATTTGTTATCCTTTAAAACAACTGAAAAAAGGAGGAGATTGATCATTCATCCTTTTTCTCAGGGCAGCGCATTGAATTGGAGTTTGCATCAGTATGACGAGTTGGTAGGGATTTTAAAGGAAGAGGATTGGGAGATGGTGGTATCAGGCACTGCCAAGGATGCCCAAAGATTGTCCGATTTTAACGGAGTGCATTTAAATACTATTCCATCCGTTTGCGGTCAGTTCGATTTGGGTGCGTTCATGGATTACATAGCAGACAGCGAAATGCTATTGGCTTGCAGTACAGGTCCGCTTCATATTGCTGCAGCAGCAGGAATCAAATCAGTAGGTTTGTATGTGGACAGACGACCCATTCATCCTGGACGATGGTCGCCCATTGGTCGGCAGGTTTTTATTGTAAAAGAAGAGGATCAGGGGCAGACGGAGATACTGACTAAGCCAAGCGAGGTCGCCACTTTTCTGAAGACCACAATGGCGCTCCCAACCACCAAGCAGTAAAGAAAGCAATAAAGGTTATTCCAGCCTGCGTTTCAAGCGTGTCTTCCGTTACCATAGAAAATAATATGATCATGACAAAAATACTCGCAATGAGTGAGCATCTTTTGGCTGCTTTGATGATGTTGTATAAAAAGACAAAGCAAAAGACCATTCCAAGTACACCCAAGGTTAGTATGATGGTCAAATATTGATTGTGCGTTCGCAGTTGGTATTTGACGAGGAGACCATGGTTATCTTTGGCATAGGCTTCCTTGATCACATCATTGAGATCTCCGGTGCCTGTTCCCAAAACCCAATTTTCTCTGATCAAGTTCAAGGCATTCTGCCAATAAATAAATCGTTGAAATAAAGAATAGCCATTGGGTGCATCACCCAAGCGTATCATTTGATATTCAAAAAATATTTTGTCCAATCGGCGTTCTAGACCGTTCATTTCAGAATATTCACAATTGGGAATGCCCATCTCAATTTCCTTTAATTGTTGATTCGTAAGTGATTGCACTGCGCTCGCATCCTTGGGTTCACCCATCGAACTGATATAACGAATGAGGGTCTGATGAACGTCTCCTCCGGACAGGTCCTTTTGATTGAAATCAATTTCACTGCGCTCATTCCAAGCGTCAATGAGTTCTTTTTCACAAATATTCAAGTGGACCAAATATCCATTCTCAATTTGTCCATGGTCCGGTCGACTTACATACTCATTGCCCAGAATAGTTTTGTCAAGTGCAATTTGATTCGGCTTGATGGTATTGTAGGCGTTGAAAAGATGAATGATATAGGCCAATCCCAAGAGGGTGAGTAATCCCAATATTCCGATGGTCCAGATCTTATAACGGTAGGAGAACCTCAGCTTTAAATACCGAACAATAAAAAACAATCCTGCAACGGCTACCAATAAAAGTCCAGTGGCGGATTCTATTAGGACCAAATAGTAAATGAGAAAAAACGAAAGACCAAAACGGGTAACCGTTTTCCACCATTGGTGAAAGGGGTAAGACCAAAGCAAAGCGATACCTAATGCACTGAAGAGACCCATGCGCACATGTGAGGTGAATACGCTGTACTCGCGAATTTGTGATGGGCTAAGTTTTTTAGATACCACCCAATGCGCCAAGGGCATGGCATTGTGAACCAATAATATCGATACCAATGCGGAAATGATAATGCCCAGAATAAAGGACCATTCAACGACTCTTCTTTTTTCTTTTTTGAGATCGGTTAAGTAAGCAGGTAATGTAAGCGATAGCAGCAACAATGGTAATTTTATTCGCAAATCATTCAAACCAAAGTTCCAATTGGAGGACCACAACATTCCGATCATCATCAGCAAATACAAGATTACCCAATTTCTTGTGGCTGAGAAGGTGATAAACGCCCAAGGTTTGATTTGCTTGCGTGCGATATCCACCAACCATTGCAGCGTTAAGCCTATGGTGCCAATGGACATTAAAACCGGAGACAACGATAGACCAACGACAATGGAAATCAACCATGTCATGAGCAACCAGTGGTGTATGTTGTTTTTGGGCGTCATGGAAGCATTAAAATCTTCTTGTAATCTTGTGACAATACTTCAAGTGATTTTTTTACTACTGGATCGTAATGAATGATTTGTCTGGAGTAGGCTCTTGGATTGCCGGACCTTCTGACCATTTCACGTTCCAATAAATACTTCAAATTGGCTTTGTTTTTCTCAAACTCCTTGTTGTTTTCAAAGTAAACTTTTTTCTGCAAGGCCTGGATTTCATTGACCAACTCCGGTTTGGATTTTTTCAAAAGCTCTGTTTGCTCATCCCACATTTTGAAATCTTCGCCGATGGCAAAGAAATTGGTTTTCTCTAGAAATGCTTTAAAAGACTCCAAATCACTTTGTGAAATATTGAAATTGCCGAGCGTATCAATGGCATTGAAATTAGTGGTGCTTTGTGTTACAAAATCAAACAAGGCAAATTTCTTGTGAAGATTGTCAAGCCAAGCATTGCCAGATTCTGTATCCACTGTGACATCAGGCAATACACCCCGGCCATCTGTAACAGGTCTACCTTTTTTGGTTTTGAACTGCTGAATTTTTTGATCGTCAAGGGCATCTACTTTCCCCGTCTTTTGATCACGGTTGCTGTAGTCCAATCTTTGAACACAACGACCACTGGGTGTATAGTATTTGGCCACCGTTAATTTCATTTTTGTATTATATGCCAAATCAACAGTTTGCTGTACCAATCCTTTTCCAAAAGATTCCTTTCCAATAATAACAGCGCGATCCAAATCTTGAAGGCTGCCTGAGACAATCTCGCTGGCGGATGCACTGTGGTCATCAATTAAAACTACCAGGGGTATATTCACATCCAATGGTTCTGCACTGGCCATGTAGGTGTTTTTCCATTCTGCAATTCTTCCTTTTGTCTCCACAATTGGAGAACCCTTAGGAACAAAAAAATTGACAATCGAAACGGCCTCTCGCAAAAGTCCACCTCCGTTGCCCCTTAGGTCAAGAATTAAACTATTGATGTCTTGCTTTTTGAGATTTAAAAATGCCTCTCGTACCTCTGAGGCTGCGGTTTGTGTGAATCCTTCTAACAAGATGTAACCTGTTTTGCTTTCTGGGACAACACCGTAAAAAGGAACATCTTTATTTTTGACCGACTCTCTTTTGACTTCGATGGTTTCTTCCAATGCTGTCTTCCCTCTTTTCAAAGTCAAAGTCACGGTGCTTCCTGGCTGTCCTTTGATGAGCATCGCCGATTCATCGTCTGAGAGGTCTTTTATCCATTTATCTCCAATTTTCACTATAGCATCGCCGATACGTATTCCTGCTTTGTCAGCGCCAAAACCATCATAAACATCTGTGATTAAAACCAAGTCATTTCTTCTTTTGGTATTTATGCCAATGCCACCGTATGCGCCAGTTTGCATGAATGTAGCTTCTTCGATTCGGCTTTCAGGGTAGTAAACGGTATATGGATCGAGTGATGCCAACATGGCATCTATCGCTTTTTTCATGAGGAATCCAGGCTCGGGCTCATCCACGTAGGCCTCTTGTAGATTCCGGTAAACATCGGTGAAAATCTCAATGTTCTTGGTAACTTCAAACAGCGTGTCTTTGTAATAAGCTGCTGTGGTCAAGATGAAGACACCAAGAGCCAATGTTATTTTACTTGCATTGTTCCAATATTTTTTCATGGCAATTCTTTTAATTGGGCATTGAGGTTGTTCAGTAATAATCCCATCTTCTCATAAACGTAGGCGTACTCGGGTAATTGCTTTCCA
>CANEVR010000023.1 GCA_947442505.1 Flavobacteriales bacterium
CGTAATTGCGGTTGGGTTCAACGATGTTCAATTCATCTGATGAATTTTGACCATGCTCACTTTCATAGATGATACCATTGGGACCAACGCAAAGACCTTGACCATTGCGGTGACCAAAAGAATAAACGTAAGAAGCAGGATCAGGATTATCACTTGGGATGCTTCCATCCAGATTGATGCGCAAAATTTTGCCATTCAAAGATGAAATGTTTTGACTGCTAACACCCTGGTCGCCGTTGTCACCAGTGGTCATCAATATTTTGTTATCTGGCGTAATGATGATGCGAGAACCATTGTGTATGGCTGCGCCGCCGATGGCGTCAATCAAGATGGTTTCATTCACCAACGCTGTTCCATCGTATTCAAACATGGACAGACGCTCTTTGATGTTGTTGACACCTTGGTTGTAATTGTAGACAACATAGACCTTTGGATTGGTCAAAAAATCAGGATGCAAACACATGCCCAACATACCAGGCTCACTGCCTCCGTTGTAGGGAACAGTTTTGGTCAACAACGTCTCGTAGTTTCCTGTTGCAGGATCAATGCGCAATACATTTCCTTTGCGCGTGGTGCACCAAATGTGATCATCTTGTCCCCAAACCAATTCCCAAGGAATCTGAACACCTGTTACCAAATCATACTCGGTCAATGTTGTGTTGCCTACTTGGTGGGTATTTTGTGCCGTTGCAGAAAATGCGAACGCCATGCACATAAAAACGAAAAACTTTTTCATCATGATGGTAAAAATAGCGGTTGGTTGGCTTAACGACAAATTTTTAACGATTGACGCACTGATTACTCGAGATAACAAAGCCTTTCCAAGAAAAAAAATGGCCATCCTAAATGTCAAAGAAGCCCTGCATTTGATATCGATCAATGGATAATGACCAATCGCTCTCTGCCCTTTTCATGGACCACGAAATACAATCCATTGGGCCATTCACGAACTGAGAAATGGCCATTGGCTGACAAAGCCTGAATTACCCGACCTTGGGCATCGTAAACCATCGCAGGACCACCTGACCAATTCACCTCATCCACTGCAGGATTTGGATAAAGGAGCATTGGACTTTGATTGAAATCAAGAATCGATGTCACCAAATTGGAGGCACTGGGTGTTGAGGCTAATGTCCAAATCCAAGGCTGACCACCGTCTTCAGAACGAGCATAAGAATGGAGCAATGGTCCATTGGAATAAGTGATGGAATCAATCCAATGAAAATCGCCATTATCCCAACTGGATATTCCTACAAATTCAGTCCCATTGTTCAATTTAAAATTCAAATGCTTCTGTCCTTGTTCGGGTGAATCGTCTGCCCATAGCGTTAAAAAATTGGGCGTCTGCATTCCAAAATTTTTCAACTTCCACTTATTGGGGTCATTGGGATCATCCGTTATCCAGAGATCGTTCCATAAGAAGGTACTGCCCGGTTCACGATAAATTTCAATCCAATCATTTTGTTCTCCCAACTCATCGGTAAAACCCATTGTTCCACTAGGGGCAATTTCGTTCACATAATATCCCAGATTATTTAGACCACAATGGCTCACAAAGATCTGACAGGGTTGAGATACCAAGACTTCTGAACCAGGAGTTACTTGCCATTCAATGGTTCCTTGAAAACCTGCCAATGGGAGCGAAACCAACATACCATAGTCCCATGACGTTTGCCCTGTTATTTCTGAACTTAACACGTTCCAACTCGATGCACCTTGAATGCGGTAAGCGACATTGGCTGTATTCATTGTTGACCTAAAATACAAATGAGCTGTATCTTGTTCAACCTGAGAATAAACCTGGTAAACAAGTGCCGGACTTGTCACATTGGCATCCAATTGACTTAATGCACTGGCGACACGTGCCTGGGTATACTCCCAAACACCCATGGTTACATGGTTGCCCCAAGTGCTATCCAAGGCATTCAAAAAATCATCTTCAGTAAAACCGTAATCCAACGTACGATAAGTATCCGTTAAAGCAGATGGCGTAATCAACGATTGCACACTCATGACTCCATTGCTAAACTCCATTGAGCTCATGTAATTGGCGACCTCTTGAATGTAATAACTGTAAATCGCCCGAAAAGCTGGAATGGCCATCATCTTATTGTACAAGGGCAAATTGGCACTACCATCCCAATTGTAAATATTGCGCGTACTCCAAACAATGTTGAACCAATCAATCCCAAAAGTATTGTCTGTATCATAGGGAATGAATTCCAATCGATGCGTCAAATCATTTTGAAACAAATAGAAATTATTCTTATTGAAGTGCGCACCATCCCAATTCCCTGTCATCACGTCAATGGCCATGTATTGCAGTAAACGATCTACATTCATTACCTTGCGCAATTCACAAACGATATTTTGATTGGATGTGTTATTCAATACATTCACAAAATCCGCCAGATCTTGATAATCGTTCAATTGGGTGTTGTTTTCCAAATCATAGATTGGCGTTCCCCATGAGGTCAAGATTTGATAATCCGTTCCATTGGGGCCGAGATATTCAAGAGTGGCTGGATACAAACACTTCCATCGATTCCCTGTCTTTTCATTAAAATACAACTCTGTGAATAAATCATCTACGAATTCAACATTGATGTAAAGCCCTTTGTATTCTCCATTCACATATAGTTCAGTGTAGCTCACCCGAGAACCAGGCAAACCAAAATGGCGGCAAATGTCCCAGTACATTTTGGCGCGCAGCAGGCTGGGATCATTGTGGTTTCCATTGAGATTCAATTCCCTTAAACCCTGCCACTTGCCCACTCCACCTGGCAGATCAAAATCTATTTTGAAGGATTTCTTCCCGGCTTGCAGGCTGGTATTTCCGCGGGTTCTAAATCCAACATTGGCAATGGAATCATTTAATCCATTGGACTCAAAAACGAAAGTCGCGGGGAATTCATGACCATTTCCCAAAACATCCGGTGATAACAATAACGACAATGAATCGGGATGAATATAAACTTTGATTTTGGTTACTTCATCTTGTGTAAAAACACTTCCCCAGTCAGGCAATTGACTTATGCCTTGATTCAAAAAAAACAAACAGAACAAAAAGATTAAAGTAACGCGCATGACTAGGATTTAATGAGGTGTAGCATGCACCATCCATCTTTTATAGCCTGCTTGATGATTGTTGATTCTGGAAAAGCGTTGGTGAGAATTGGCACATCCTGTTCATAAAACCCGCTCAACAAAAGGTGACCACCATTTTTCAAATGCGACCAATAAATGGCTCCATCTCGGGTCAGTATATTTCTATTGATGTTGGCCAAAATCAAATCATAATGTTGTGTAATCATCTCAGCTCCTCCTTGAATGGATTGTATTTTGGAACAACCATTTCGCAAAGCGTTTTCATTGCAATTTTCAAAAGCCCATTCATCGATATCAATCGCGTCCAATTCCAACGCTCCTTTCTTCTCCGCTAGAATGGCCAATACACCAGTACCACTGCCCATGTCCAAGACCTTCTTTCCAGACAAGTCCATGGTTAACATTTCAGCCAACATCAAATGCGTGGTGGCGTGGTGTCCGGTTCCGAAACTCATCTTGGGTTCAATGATTAGCTCATATTGAACGCCCAATTGCTGATGAAAAGGGGCACAAACGCGACATTCAGGAGACACATCAATGGGTTCAAACTGACTTTCCCATTCAGCGTTCCAATTTTGCTGTTCAATTTCTTTCCACTGATAGGAAACGTCACAATCTTCTACGTTCCAATTTTCGATGATTAACGCCATTCGATTTTCATCCCACAAATCCTTTTGAATATAAGCCGTTAGACCATCCTCTTCCTCAACAAAACTTTCAAAATCGATGTCTGCCAGGTAAACAGTTAGTACCTCCCGATAGGGTAAAACGGGATTGATTTGGAATTTAACTTCTATGTAGTTCACTGAGCTGCGCTATTAATGATGGAAACAAAATCATTTGCTTTTAGACTGGCGCCACCAACCAAACCGCCATCCACATTGGGACATGCAAACAAACCATCTGCATTCTGGGGATTGACACTACCGCCATATAAAATGCGAATACCTTGAGCCACTTCGTCATTCCATTGTTCTGAAATGCTCTTGCGAATAAATGCATGCATCTCTTCTGCTTGATCATTGCTGGCAGTAACACCGGTTCCGATAGCCCAAACGGGTTCGTAGGCAATGACAACGGACTTCATTTGTTCAGCCGACAAATCAGACAGTGCGGTCAAAATCTGTTGACCAACGACCTTCTCTTGCTCATTGGCTTGACGTTGGGTTAAAGTCTCCCCGCAACAATAAATGGGTGTGATCTGATTTTCCAAACAGCGTTGTACTTTAAGACCAATTAATTCATCTGACTCATGGTGGTACATTCTGCGCTCACTATGTCCCACTATAGCAGCATTCACTCCCATGGCTTTGAGCATGGGTGCAGATATCTCACCCGTATAGGCGCCCTTTTCGTGAATGCTAACATCCTGAGAAGCAATCTTGATTCCTTTTTGTTGAAGGGACAATAACCGCTCGATATAAATAGACGGTGCGCCAATGATGACTTCAGCTGTTTGATTTACGGGGGGCATATCTTGAATAAACTGATCAACTTCATTGATCAATAGATTCATTTTCCAATTTCCCGCTGCAATTTTTTTTCTCATATCAATTGATTTCTAGTACAAATCCTTTTAAATATTCACCTTCAGGATGAAACAAACTTATGGGGTGATCCTCTGGCTGGTGCAGTTGATGTAAAATTTTCACTTCTCTTCCCGCATCGATGGCAGCCGCCAAGATGGCTCCTTTGAAAGTATCCTTATCAACAGCTTGTGAGCAAGAGAAGGTAAAGAGAATACCACCCGCTTTTATTTTTCGAATGGCCGCTTCATTGATTTTTCGATATCCCTGCACTGCCTTATGCTTGGCGCTGAGGTGTTTGGCAAAAGCTGGTGGATCCAACACAATCACATCATAATCACTGCCAACCGTCTTTATATACTCCACAGCGTCGGCCTTGATGACCGCGTGTTTATCTTCTCCGTATCCATTGAGGGCGACATTGATCAATGTCAAATCCAAAGCCGATTGAGAACTATCTAAACTGTCCACATGAATGGCTCCCGCTTGTAAAGCCGTTAATGAAAAGCCCCCACTGTAGCAGAATGTGTTCAATACTTTTTTTCCTTTTGCATACTTGCCCAAGAGTTTTCTGTTTTCTCTTTGATCAATGAAAAAGCCTGTTTTCTGACCGGTTTCCCAATCAATAGAATATTTCAAATCCCACTCTAAAGCGTGAATCTCTACCTTGCTCCCAACCACATAATAGGGTTCTTGACCTCCATTTTTTTCAGCGGGCTTTACGTAAATGGCCTTCCATTCTCGACCTACTTTCTTCATGGCTTCCGCGATATCCTTGGCATTGCGCAACATTCCATGGCTATGGGGCTGAATAACAGCGACATTGTCGTAAACATCAATAATCAATCCAGGTAAACCATCGCCTTCTCCGTGTACCCATCTAAAAATATTGGTTGAGGGATTTTCTGTTAACCCCATATTGATGCGTGAATTCCATGCCTTTTGAAGACGATTAATCCAAAAATCTGCATCCACAACATTGTCTTTAAAGTCAATGATTCGGACACAAATTGATCCTTCATGGAAATGGCCTTGACCCAAAAATTGACCTTTGGCATCTACCACTCTGACCCATTGTCCATCCTCTGGTATTTGATTGACACTGGCCACTGCCCCGGAAAAAACCCAAGGGTGTTTTCTGCGCAAGGATGCTTCTTTACCTGGTTTTAATTGAATGGTTGGTATTGCTATGCTCATTGTTATTTGTTTTTAAAGTCACCCCAAAGTTGTTGCATCCATTGATCAATGGATTGCTCTTTGCTGTTGTGAGCGGCTTGGTAAAATTTTTCGGTTCTGACTTCAGATGGCAGATAATCTTGTAGGATGAAATGATTGGCGAAGGAATGGGCATACTGATATTGCTGACCATACCCCAACTCCTTCATCAATTTGGTGGGCGCATTGCGCAGATGAATGGGCACTGGCAAATCGCCTGTCTCATGAACTTTAGCGATGGCTGCATCAATGGCCATGTATGCAGAATTGCTTTTGGGAGAAGTCGCCAAATAAATGGCACATTCGCTCAATGGAATTCTGGCCTCAGGCATTCCTATTTGATGCACAATATAGGCTGTTGCTTGCGCTATTAATAGCGCATTGGGATTGGCCAATCCGACATCTTCTGCCGCCAAAATCATCATGCGCCTTGCGATAAACATGGGATCCTCTCCCCCCACTATCATTCTTGCCATGTAATACACTGCGGCATCTGGGTCACTTCCTCTGATGGATTTGATGAAAGCGGAAATGATATCGTAATGTTGTTCGCCATTCTTGTCATAATGTGCCGCATTGGCATTGGCCCACTTCTCGACGTCCGCGTTATTCAAAACTGGAGGTTGAGGCAAATGATCCACCACCAACTCTAAAATATTGAGCAACTTTCTGGCGTCACCACCACTGTATCGAATCAATGCCTCTGTTTCTTGAACAACAACAGATTTGGCTTTGATGATCTCATCGGATTGAACGGCCCGATGGATGAGACTCTCCAAATCCTCGCGGGTATGATTCTCCAATACATACACTTGGCATCGCGAAAGCAAAGCGTGATTGACTTCAAATGAAGGGTTTTCTGTTGTGGCCCCAATCAATGTAATCCAACCTTTCTCCACGGCCCCGAGAAGCGCATCTTGTTGTGATTTGGAGAAACGGTGAATTTCATCAATGAAAAGAATCGTTGACTTTTGAAACAACCCAGTTCGTTTGGCTTCATCAATGACTTCTCTGATTTCCTTAACACCTGAGTTGATTGCGGATATTGCTTTGAAGGGTCTATCAACCGAGGCTGCAATAACTGAAGCCAAAGTTGTCTTTCCAACACCAGGCGGACCCCATAGAATCATACTGGGAATGCGTCCTGCTTCAATGGCGCGTCTCAGGGGGGCATTTTCACCCAACAAAGCTTTTTGCCCGATGTAATCGGACAAACTTTGAGGGCGCAAACGTTCCGCTAATGGTATCATGCAATATGAAAATACCTCAATGATTTCTCGTGGGGAGTAACGATTTCAAATGCGTATTTCCCAGCGGATCTTCCATTGGTATTAAATACAAAGGAATGATCACCTTTCTCAGAATGAGTGTCTTGAATGACCTCCAAAACATTTCTGTTTTCATCCAGCACTGAAACCTTCAACTGCATGGGCTGAAGCAATTGCAAACGAATGCATACTTGATCATTTTCAATGGTGGTTTCTGTATCCAATGCGGGATACTTGGCCTGAACATTCTGACGTCCCATCATGTGCAACAAACGCTTGTAAAGGATAAAAACCAAAATGGCTACCAAGGAAACCAACAGTGCATCGCGCAACAATTCGAATTGACTCATATTACAAACTGATTATTCCTTCAATTTTACCTACAGCTTCATAGCGAGAGAAAATGGTATCTGCATCCATCATCATTTCTTTGATGGTTAGACTGGTGTATTTCCCACCACTGCTCTCTCGGGTAATGAATTGGGCACTTTCCCCAAAAATCATTTTCAAGGAAATTACTTTTTCTGGATTGGTCTCAAAGATAAACTTGAACATATAAGTACTTGGCCAATGGTGAATGGCATTCAACCTTTCTCTTAATAGATTTTTCTTCTCTTCATCCATGCAGCGAAAGTACGAAATATCAAGGGAGCGTCTAGCGCAAACCCCGCATGAATTCATCAATATTCATACGTTTCTTACCTTCCCATTGCACCTCCGTTGGATAATACCAGCCGTCGATGGTTCGAAAACGCAACTTGCCATCTTTCAATTCTTCTATTTCTGCAAAATCCTTCAAGCCATCAGCCATTTCATGGTAGCCCTTAAAGATCTTAAGGGTTTTATCCTTGTACATGGTCCAGGCGCATGGGTAAGGGGACATTCCACGTATAAAATTATGTAGGATGATCCCAGGATTATCCCAATGGATTTGAGCAATTTCACGAGACAATTTTGGTGCATGACAAGCTTCACTATCCAATTGTTCTTGTGATTGCGCGGAGCCATCTAAGATCAATTGTACTGTATGACAAAGGGTTTGGGCGCCGATGACCATCATGCGGTCATGCAATTCTCCCGTTGTTTCATTGGGACCGATAGGGATGACTGATCTTTCAATGACATCACCCGTATCAATTTGCTCGTTAATGAAAAACGTAGTTACACCTGTCTCAGTCTCACCATTGACAACAGCCCAGTGAATTGGAGCAGCTCCTCTGTATTTGGGCAATAACGAACCATGAAGATTTATGGTACCCAAAGCTGGCATTTTCCATACCATTTCAGGAAGCATCCTAAATGCAACGACAACAAAGAGGTCTGCGCGCCAATCAGCAAGTGATGCAAGAAAAGCGGGATCTTTTAATTTAATGGGCTGAAGCGTTGGTATGCTTTGACTATCCGCAAAAATTTTAACAGCACTCTGTTGTATTTTTTGACCACGACCTGCTGGTTTATCTGGCACCGTTACCACACCCACTACATTGAAATTGGCTTCCACCAATGCCTGCAATGATGTGACTGCAAACTCCGGGGTCCCCATGAAAACGATTCTTTTGTTGATCATTGCTTTGGACATAAAAAAACGACCTTTCGGTCGTTTCATCATTTCATTTTTGACTTTTTAGTCGATTAATATTTCGTTCAACTCTAGGATATTACCTCTGAACTCATTGTAATCCACATTTCCTGCAATACCGCTCAGACGATGACGATCTGTTTTCTGCCAGAATGTCCAATTGCATCCAGGAGGGTTTTTACGGTAGTCCGCAATCCAAAGATGGTATTCATCATTTAAGACAATATCCAAATGATCATTGTACATTCTGCAAGGGCAGTAGATAATTGGTTTAACACCCAAAGAATCCTCTATCAAATCCACCCATTGCTTGACGTTTTTTGAAATCCACGCGGAGTTTGGCATCTCCTTTTTAAACTCAACATCCAAAACTGGAGGCAAATCCCCCTTTTCAATGTGCGCTGTCTTCAAAAAGTGCAATGCTTGATCTTTTCCCGAAGTAGTATAAGAGAAGAAATGATAAGAACCTACCTTGATGTCACGCTCAGCCGCTTCGAACTTGTACTTGTGGTACAAACGGTCAACATGTGTGGTGCCTTCAGTCGCTTTGAAGAAAATGAAATAAGGCTTATCACATTCAATTTGATCCCAATCTACTTTATTTTGGTGATGAGACAAATCAATCCCCCAAATCAAAGCTGTAGTATCCAAAAGAGAATCCACAGGAGCATGACTTTCCTGATTAGACCAATGCGATGTCATTGAAGTATTTCCAATGAACAATGCTGTCATTAACAATCCATAACCAAGAGCTGCAATCCACTTTTTCATATCCCAAACAAGGTTTAAAAATAAACAATCTTTCCTACTTTTCAAAACAAAGAAAAAAAAGGCTTAAAATTGCCCTGCTACTCAGATAGTTTTTCACAATGAGGTGGTGAATAGCACACCCTCTCGAAGAATTATCATTTAAATTTGAACCACAACCAAACATTTGCACTGCATGAATATTAAAAAAGAAATTTGGAAAGCCTATATATTGTCGGCCATGTTGATAGGCGTTTCAATATTAGCAAGTGCACAGTTAGTCATCAACGAGGCTTCTAATAGAAACTTTGACCAACTTTTGGATGAAGATGCAGAAGCGCAGGATTGGGTTGAACTATATAACAACGGCACTGAAGCCATCAATCTCTATGGATACAGAATAAGTGATAATAGCCTAGCATCTGAAGGTTTTGTGTTTGGATCGTACATTTTGCCTCCCAATGAATACCTTCTTGTGTTCTGCAGTGGCAAGGACAGACAATATTCAGAGGCCTTTACTTTTGTGCATGGAACGGACGGTTTTATTCCTCAGAATGGGTGGAATGACCACAACTTTATCACTCCCTATTTATGGGACGGAGTAAGCAATTTAATCATCAACACATGTTCGTACAGCAATACAGGTTACACCGTAAACAGCATTTTCAATCAAACTTACACCTCCTTTCCAAGTACTGTTGTTGCCGTTCAAGATGGTGGTGACGGGATTTGTGGAGCTCAAACAGGTAATGTGCACAGTGTAAGACCGGTAATGAAAATCAATGGTGTTGTTATTGGAAGTTATGATTATGTCAACGGCACAACGGACTATCCTGCACCTTATGGAAATTGGTATTGGGCCGCTAGGAATCAATTCATGATTCGAGCAGATGAATTGAATGCTGCGGGCATTGCTCCAGGTGAGATTCAACAAATCTCTTTTGATGTCAACTATACTGATTCTACATTGTATACCTACTTCAACGTTCAGATGAAGCAAGTTGGGCAAATGGAAATGACCAGTCAATTCATCAACAGTGAGGGCGCTTATTTTCACACCAATTTTGGTTTAAGTTCTTCCGGAGATTCCTTATACTTGTTCAATCCGCAAGGGCAATTGGTGAATGATTTTTACGTCAACTGCCCGACATACAATATCAGTCAAGGAAGGATACCCAATGGCATCGGCAATGAACTAACATTCTCGATACCCAATCCAGGTGAGTTGAACAACAACGATGTCATTGTTAACGGTATGGCAAGCCCTCCACTTTTCTCAGAGAGTTCTGGCGTATTTAACGGCCTGATGAACATTGACATTTATGACACCAACCCGACGGGGGCAAGCATCTATTATACAACCAATGGAAACGAACCCACCGTTAATGACAATTTATACAATGGAAATTCCATTCCCATTTTTCAGTCTACTGTTTTAAGAGCCAAATCGTTTGTCTCAGGAATGTTACCCAGTGAAATGACCAGCGCTAGTTATTTGATCAATGTCAATCACTCCACGCCTATCGTCAGCGTAACTACTGATGCAAGCAATCTTTATGGCGCAGAAGGGATTTTTGACAACTGGTGGCAAGATTGGGAGAAGTATGCGCAAATGGATTACTTTGATTCTACAGCACAACACCAATGGGTCTTTTCGAGACAAGCAGCCATGCAAATTGATGGAGGAGCCGGAGGCAGTAGATCCCATCCACAACACAGCTTTCGATTGGAGTTTGCAAAATCTATTTTCAATGAAAATCCTGTTTTACTGCCATTGATTCCGCACCAACCCAATCGTGCGGATTATGACAGATTGTATTTCAGAAATGGGAGTAATCAATGGTTACAACTCCCATATAAGGATGGTGCATTGACCGAAATGACCACAAGAGCCAATCATGGCTATTACTCCACCATGCGTCCGGTGAGTGTGTACCTCAACGGACAATACTTTGGCTTATATGAAATGCGCGAGAAATTGGATGAAGAGTATTTTAAACATCAAGACAATGGGTCCAAAAGCAGCATGGACGTTTTATCCTTGAGTTATTGGAATGGCGGGGTATTGCGCGCAACTGCTGGCGATGTGAACAATTATTGGAACGACGTGGGATACTTATGGGGATTAGATCCCAATGCCCCCAATTACCTTCAAACGATTGATTCCATTTTTGACATGACCTACCTTACAGATTATATCATTGGCGAATCCTATGTAACCAACTATGATTGGCCATACAACAATATTAAAATTCACCGCAGTGACTCTACACTTAATAAATGGAGATTTGCAACAATTGACATGGAATTGAGTTTGCAACCCAATGGTTGGAGTGATTGCAATTCCAATGGTTTGGAGCATGCTTTGGGCAATGGTCAAGACAATCCATTCATCAGGCCATGGTGGCAAAGTTTAGCCAACCCTCAATACAGGAGATACTTCATCAATCGCTACGCGGATGTATTAAATTCAAGTTACCGAATTGAAAGATTATTGGATGTAGAAAATAATTTTTTCAATATCTGGACTCCTGAGATGCCCAATGAATATCAACGATGGGGAGATCCTTGGAACGTTGGGGGATGGATGCAAGACTATTACAATCGTCATTTACAAATGCGAGAAGAGTTGCTGTGCAAGTCTCAGAACATCAGAGGACAAATACAAAGTGTGATGGGTTTGGGCACGCCAAGAGAGGTATCACTGAACATTGAGCCATCAGGCGCAGGTGAAATCCATTTGAATACACTAAGCATTTCTGATAGCACTTGGACCGGCTATTACTACGAAGATGTAGATATTGATATTTTGGCCAACGCCAAACCAGGGTATCACTTTAGTCATTGGGGAATAAACAATGTAATTGAGGATACGCTTAGTGCATTTTGGAACGGTCTTGTCAGTGAGGATAATTTGGTTTTTACTGCGTATTTTGAAGAGGATACAACCTTAATAAATCCGGTATCAAATATTGATTTTGCTTCCGTTCTGTTGTATCCTAATCCATCGAGTGATGTTATTCATATCGTCTCAAAATCCGCAAGTAACAATGCTCAAATCTTTAACGCTTATGGTCAAGAGATAATGACGAAGATTTTTTTGGGTAACATAACTACTTTGAATATCTCAGATTTAAGCAATGGTTTGTACATAGCTGTCATTACAGATAGAAGGAGTGGCTTTATGAATACATTAAATTTTATAAAAAAGTAACATCCCAGTAAGTTGATACTGAACTTTTAAAATCCTAAAAAAAACGCTGCAAAACATCCAATTTCTTTTACGCTGAACTAAAAGAAAAGCATGCTAACAAATCAAGACTATTGGGGTTTTGCGCAACGATATCTCTTGCTTAATTTGTTGTGGCCGTTCAACGCAATGGAGACGACTTCCAATCTTCCACTCTCTGAGTTATTTAATCGGCATTTTTGCTCAAGCCATTCCAACGCAATTAAAACTTCAGATGCATAATCTTTAGGTTGGCTGGATAAACCGATCAATTGTGCAGGGACTATACCCGATATTTCCTCAACCACATGCCAATAATCATCTATTGTAAATCCAATCGTTTGGGTATTATACTTTAACAACATCGCTCTCATTACATCGTCAAGTGACTTCTCTCCGAATTTGGATTTGATTATGAAAACATCGGTAAGAAATGCCAATAGCGCGCCTTCATTATAAATAGACACTTTCCTTCCCGGAGTACCTTTTACATATCCATCTACCCAGGTATCAATTGAACTGTCTAAAAGAGATGATGAAAATCTTCCAGGATTATTCAAGTGCGTATTGAGCCAATCCAAAATGCAAGTAACCAATTTCTCCCAAGACCAAACACCAGATTGCCACAACATCAATTCACCGTAATAGGTAGTTATCCCCTCTGTGATAAAACCAGCGGCGCTGAACTGAGCTTGTGTAAAATCATAGGGGAAAAGATCTTTTGGTCTACAATATTTGACATTCCAAGTATGGAATAATTCGTGTGACGATATCGACAATATCTCATCATAAAAGACTTCATCACTAACTTCCCCTTGCCCCATTACAATCATTGTAGCGTTACAATGCTCTACCCCGTGACGCATTCTATATGGTGTGAAAATAAAGATGTAATGATAATCCTTTACTGGAAATCCATTCATCATTCTCACTTGAAACTCCGTGAATTGAATCAAGGAAGAATAATCACCTTCGCGCCAAGGCTTTGGCAGTTGACCAATGCTATGGCAATTGAATTCTACCCCTTCAGAAATCCACTGAAATCTTGAAATGACGGGAGCCAAGACAAAGGGACTATCGGCCAATTGGTCAAAGTTCTTGGCTTCCAAATAGATCTTCCCATCTTGATTCTGAATGGGCAGACCTCCGGCATAATTCCAGTTGTCTTTTAATTCAACGGTTAGTCTGATGGGTTCCATTTCTTTTTGTTTTACAAAACAAAAAAGATTAACGGGATTGACATAAAACAAGGTGTCCGACAAAAAGCTGCTACCGGCATTGAGCTCGTGAATACACCACTCGTAGGAAACCAGAATGTTTTGCGACTCATTGGACTCAATTCGCCAATGGTTGGGTTGGATCTTGGTGACGCTGAGCGAATCACCATTTCCAATAACCCTAAAATTCCTAGACCACTTGACAAAGTTGCCTGGCTCATATCTTCCTGGACGCCAGAAGGGAAAGAACAAATCTGAAACCCCTGCTGGAACAGCCCATTTCATTTCGATATAAAAGGCTTTTTCCGGATCTGTTTTGGAAGGTGCAATAAAATATTCGTTCATTTCTTATCAGGGCTATTCAAACATCCTGATGGTCTATTGATATTGAGCAAATCTGAAATGATTGGTGCAATATCAGTAATGGACAAGGATTCATTGGCAATGCGATTAAAGGCAATTTCTGGTAAATTACAATTCCAGATATTACCAAATAAAATGAATGGTACGTGGGTGTCATAATCATAACCGGAGCCATGTGTAGTCCCTTGCTTGCCATATTCAATCCAACCTGGTTTCAAGACATAAATCACATCACCTGAACGGTGTTGATCAAAACCTCGTTGCACACGTTCTGCAAAATCTTCTCGGGCAATACTGTAGGATAATTCAGCATGAGTATAGGCTGACTGAACGCCTTCAAATGAACACGCCCAAATCGCCACCTCTTGCTGAATGGACTTTAAAGACAATTTCTTCTGCTCAACCCACTCCCGATTTAAAAACACATTTTGATTGGACTCGTTGATGATCCAATCCCCTGCTCCATACTTTTCGATAAGTTTGTTTTCCAAAAACGTTTCCAATTTATCGGAAACAAAATTACCCGCCGCCAATTTTCGATCCATCATCATAGCGGGGTTATTGGCAGCACCATGATCAGCTGTTAAAAAAATCAAGTAGCTATCACGACCGATGGTCGTATCCAAATAATCTATGAAATTGCTTATATCCCTATTCAATCTCAAATAGGTGTCTTGGGTTTCTCTGCTGTGCGGACCGAATTGGTGGCCAACGTAATCTGTTGCAGAGAAACTCACACACAACATATCGACAACACCATTTTGTTGCCCTAAACGCTCTCCCTCTATTGCAGCCTTAGCAAACTCCACAGTCATGGTATTGCCAAAAGGAGTGGCTTTCATCAAATCATATTGATTATTGAGATTGGCCAATTCAGAAAGCTTGTAAGGGAAAACAGGTTTAATCAAACCTTTAAATGGCGCCTCATAAGGATTGTTGTCCGACAAACTTTCGTTGTAAAAACTATCCGGATACATTAAGTTCCAATCACTCTTCAATACCTGAGCCCCATAACCTTTGACATTGAAATCTTGAACCCACTTTGGAAGTTCTTTCATGCCGTACCAAGAAGACGTAGCCCAAATGTCTTCCTTACCACCAATGTACCAATAGGCAGCATCAGCAGAACGACCGGCAGGTAAAATGGCACCTCTGTCCTTTAAACTAATCCCTATAACTTTAGACTTTCCATTTGACATCAATTTTAACTCATCACCAATGGTGGTGGACAGCAAATGAATCGGAGACATTTTACCAGCCTCACTCAATGTGCCAACACCAACCACATTGGTATCCTTGGCGCAATACTGAAGCGCATTTCTTTTTTTATCGTACCAATCATTGGCGATGATTCCATGCGTTACAGGCGTTGCTCCTGTAAAAATACTTGCATGACCTGGACCTGTATACGTCGGTATATAGTTGTAATGCGTATTGGAATTGGAGAGGCCTTCGAAAATCAATCTGGGAAAACCTCCTGCGTCCAATTCAAAATCTTGCTCAAATCGCTGCAGATAATCATAGCGCATTTGATCCACTGTTATTCCAATCAACAATCTAGGCAGACCATCCTCTTGAATCACTTGGGTCACTGAGGTGTCGATATAAGCATACTCCATTACTCCCTCTTGCGCCATGTGAAATTTTGACCTACATGACAACAAGAAAAACCCAACAATACAGAACCCTAAGATTTTTTTCATGTATCAAAAATACACGAAGAACCATGAAGCTAGGCTAAATCTTTAAGATTGAGAAAGAAGATTTCTCAACTGCGAGCGCAAATGAAAATCCTCTTGAAAAACAGAAATCGCTTTCAGTACAGATTGGTTCAAGTAATCTGGCTCCCAGGGCTTACCAACGTATCGAAACAATTCCATGTGATGCAGAACTTTCAAAACATTGTCTACCTCCGCTTGACCGGTGAGCATCATTTTTTTGGAACGCGGGCAAATTTCATGCGCTTGAATCAAAAAATCAGAACCCAAAAGACCGGGCATCAGGTAATCAGAAATAATCAAAGCCAAAGGCTGTTGTTCATCCGAACTGAGTTGTTTGACCAATTCCAAACCTTCATAACCACTGGAAGCTCGCTCGATAATAACATGGTCGGGAAGAAAACGCTCCAATTGAATTCTGAGAACTTCAAGAATAAAAGCATCATCATCAACCAATAAAATGGAGAACTGCTGACTCATTATTATGCGGATAGATTGGCCTTTAATGCATTATTGATGACATTCACCAAATCCTCTTCACTCCAAGGTTTCAGCATTACTTTATCTATGGTTTGACTAGCAACCAACGCCATTGCCTTTTCCTCTTGCAATTGCCCGGAAAGAACAACGACTTGAATTTTGGGATTGATGGCCTTAACATGTTCCGCTAAAACATCCCCATTTTTGGAAGGCATAATCCAATCTGAAATGATAACAATGAGCTCAACTCCTGTTGACGTAATGTCATCAATCACAGCAATGGCTTCATCGACATTTTGTGCAAACTCCAATAAATGCGTCTCCCCAAAATGTCGTTCCAATTGAATTCTCAATGAATTCAAAACCAAGATATCATCATCTACTGAAAGGATAGCGGATTTCATTCTATTTTGCTTTTTGGCAAAGTAACGATAAATCTGGTTAAACGCTCATCACTTTCACAGACAATGCTTCCCCCTTGCTTCTCAATAATCTTTCTGACGATATTCAAACCCAATCCTGTTCCCTCTCCTCTGGCCTTGGTTGTAAAAAACGGTTCAAATATTTTGTCCACTATCTCTGATGGAATCATTGGCCCATCATTGGCAACATTGATGACATGGTGCGTTGGCGTATCTGTATACTCAAATGCAATCATGCAATTGTTGCCGGATGCTTGCAGTGCATTGTTCACCAGATTCGTCCAAACCTGAGACATCTCCTCTGCCAAACCAAAACAAACGATATCATCAGGAATGGCATTGACCACTCTTGAACCTTGCTTAATTTTATTCCATAGGATGGTGAGAACAGTGTCCACATTCTCCTTTAGATTAAAATTGGACTTTTGAGACGATAGATTACCGTGGGCAAAGCTGTTTAAGGCCTTTACAACCTTGCTGCCTTGATCAGAAGAAGCTGTAGTAGTATTAATGCTTCGCAGAATCAAAACAAAGTTCAAACTCAACTGAAAAATTTGTTCTGCTTTCTCTAATCTCATCCATTGCTTTATATCGTCATCAATGGTAAAAATTCCCATCTGCACCAACATTCTGGCCATCTTGGTTTTTACTCGATCATTCATTTCTATGTCTGACATTTGAGCAATTACTTTCTGGATGTATTGCCTTTCCTCGGATGTAGATAAATTAATGATTTGGGCTCTTTCGTACAATCGGATGGCCAACATCAATTCCGAAGGCTCCATTTGCGCAATCAATTTCATGACACCTTCAGTGAACAAATACTTCAGGTTTTCGCCGGAAGCCTTTATGGCTCCCAATGGCGTGTTGATTTCATGAGCAATTCCAGCAATCAACATCCCCAAAGTGGAGAGTCTTTCCTTGCTCACAATCTCCGATTGTGCCATTTTCAGCTCATCCAATGATTTTTCAAGTGCATCTGTTTTATCTCTTAATTCAGACTCTGCATGGGTCAACTGACTGACCAAATGAGACAACTTCTCCTCATTCTGCTTTCTTTCTGTGATGTTGTGTAAGTATGCCCGCAACAATTTTTTCTCTTCCAACATGAACAAATTGATCTCAAAGATCAATCCTTTGTAATGAAACTCTCCCTTCTCATGGTCCACTTCAAGGTCATGAGAAGTTATATTAAAAGTCAACAACAATTCAACAAAAGGCAGATTCAATAAATCCCCCAAAATTCTTTTGGCCGCGGGGTTAACGTAATTCAGATTGGAATTCAACAAATCAAACTCCAGAACTGGATTTGGATTTTGCTCAGGAAAAAGCGCCAGATTTGCAATGTGTTTGGTTTTCTCTTCAACGGCTTTTTCAAGTCCTTCATTGATTGTTCTGATTTCCGCTCTGGAGTCCTCCAAAAGCTTCACATACTGCTCTCGTTGGAGCTCCATTTCCTTGCGATCTGTGATGTCGTTCTCAACAGCCATGTACCCGGTAACATCATTTTTAGCATTGACAAGGGGAACAATATTAATGGACAACCAATACTCATTTCCGGACTTTCCTTTGTTCAACAACTCAGCCCAAACAGATTGTCCCTGAGCCAATGCCAAATTTATTTTTTCAATCTCCTTTCTATCTGTCTTCTCAAACTGGAACATCTTGGGAGATTGACCGATGATCTCTTCCATGCTGTATCCGGTGATACTCAGGGCACTATCATTTACCCATTGAATCTTCCTTTCACGGTCTGTGATGATTACCGCATTGGATGTCTTTTTGGCTACCAATGAAAGGATGTTCAATTCTTCTTGTGCATGCACCTGCTCTGTAATGTCTTGCAATACGCCAGCCAACTTAAAGTCGTTGGTTTGGGCATCTTGAACAAATTCACCAATACACTTAACCCAAATCACTACTTGATCAATGGGGCGTCGCAAACGGAAATTCAGCTCGAAACGACCTTTGGATTGAAATCCCGTTTGAAAAGATTGCTCAACCTCCTCTGCATCATCGGCAAAAACGATGGCCATGAAATGGTCATAATCCTTGATAAAATCCTCTTTGATGCCGAGTAGCAATTTCAAGTTGTCACTGCCCTCCCAAGTATCATTCTCTAAGTTGTATTCAAAACTTCCCAACTTGGAGATGGTTTGGGCCACATTCAAATCTTCCAAAGCGTTGAACAAATTGTTGGTGCGCAACCTGACCTCCTCTTCCAAACCTGCAGTCAATTGATCATTGGTGACCTTTTGTTGTTTCAACGTTTGAGACAATGAAAGCAATGAGTCTTGCAGAGAAATCAACTCTTTGGCTTGGTAATTATTTTTGGCCTCCTTAATTTCAAAATTGCCTTGCTGCAGCGCCATCGCATTTCCCTTCACCAATTTGATGGGATCTGTGATGAGATTGGCCAAGAAATAAACAATCACTAAAATCAAAGCCGCTATGAAAGTCAAGAACAAAAAGATTGGTCGATTCATACGGCTCACATCTTGTTTCAAATCTTCCCTGCTCACGGTCAACATAACGTGACCTTTAAAGCCTTCCGTTTGAAATCCATCGCTCACAGATAAGAAATGAATCGTGTCTCTTTCCAATGATTCATGAGAAAGCGTATCCGGCATAGTCACAGTGTACTCAGGCTGTCCCAAGCTGTCCTCTAAAACATAGGATACCGCTAACAACTCGGCATCTGATTGCAGGTGCTTCATCGTCTTGGACAAACCCTGCAAATCGTCACGATCCAAACTCAACTCTACGCTTAATGCCAAAATAGAGGCCTGCTGTTTTAACTCAGACAATTTGTACTCCACCAGCAAAGCCCTTTGGCGGGATGGATAATACATCGCCAAAACACCTATCAGCACCAAAACGATGATGGTATACGGCAACCAAATTTGGGTAAATATGCTGGATTTAATTTTCATTAATTGACAACCGTTATCAATTGTCCACTAGGGATAAGACTCTTCTTGTCCGCAGTAAAAACACCAATAGCCCCTGGTGTGCGCTTCACATAGTCCACCATTTCCTGCTCTGAATCAAAAAAAACGGGTGACTTGGCTCGACCTTGAAAAACCAAAGACAACCAAAATTTCTGAACCTCTTTCACAGACTTATTGTACACCTTGGTATAAACTTCTTGCGCTTTGGCTGATTTGGTGCCCGGCAGGCAAATTACAACCGTCTTTCCATTCTTCCACAAAGTCTCCTTTCCGGTAAAAACACGCTGTATCTTGGCATTGGTCATGCTTGTCATACCGACCTCATTTCCAAAGTAAACCACATTCTGCGACCATGCGAATTGTGAAATCATCCACAATGCCACTATCATTAGCCCTCGGTATAATCTAGAATCCATAAGCCAATTGGAATTTAAAGTCATAACGTTCAACATGCAAATCACCATGGTGACTCAAGTGACTATCGTTAGAAATGGTTCTTTCTACTTGAAACTTAACATTACATGTCTCACTGAACTCATACTTATAACCGATGGCCGTTTTTAATTGTTTACCAGGCGCGGCATGCAAATCATTATCTGAAATATGCATGAAGTCAGCCACAGCATACACGGTATTCACATCCTTCACTTTAACGCCCAAATAGTTGAATGAGGAAAAATTCTCAGCCTTACCCAAGCTATCTGTAGTGTTCACCCCGTATCCTGTTTCACTCATAAACTCATATTGATCCGTAAATCGTTTGATGGATAAACTGTACAGTTCAAAATTCAAAGCTCCTTCGTAACCGCTATTATATGAGGCGTGACCACTGTGAACTCCTGGTTTGTTCGTAGGCATGTAATCATTGTAATAAGACGCCCCAATACGCGTGTATTCGTCAGGCCTGATGTGCATTCCCAGCATCACAGCTTTGTTGGTGCTGCTGTCATAAACATCCGTAGAGGAGATTCCATTTCCAATGACAACATCATATCCAAAATTCAATTTACCTAGGTACTGACCTCTGAAGGAAACACCGGATGTATGCACAGGAACCATTGTATTAAAAAACAACGGCCGATCAATCGATGGAAAAAACAATCGACCATGGTGATACTCATCATTCCAAGTATTGACTGGCGTGTGAATTTTACCCATGATAATGCTGTGATTGCCGTAATAATCCCACTTCATCTGGGCGCGTTCTATACTGGGAGCGAATTTTGCTGCGGTGGCCGCGTCATATTTAACCACTGTTTCCCCCAGGAAACTGATACGATCCGTTAGCTTAGCAGTGACAAAAAAATCTTGCTCTCCCAGAGAGAAATAAGAATTTTGATCCTGATCAAACTTATCCAAATTGTATTGCATATGCCCATACAATTTCAAATCAATATTTCGATCAGATTGTGACCATCCCCATATTGATTGCACAAGGAGGCCACTTGCGAAAATTATTTTTTTCATTTTTTATTATTGCTTTTCAAAGATAGATGATGTAGCCGCTTAATCCTTTTAATAATAGAACGAGGCTGTTAGCGTCTTGTTCCATCCATTGGTCTCCCAATCCCACAACTTCATTTTCTCCCGGTAAGTTCCAAAAGAAATATCCGCGGAGTGACCTGTTCCCAATGGAAATTCAAATCCAATTTGAACTCCTGCGCCCATTCCAGTAGCTGTTCTTGGGACGTATCCATACGTTTGATTAAAGTTGTCCCCACCAATAAACAAATCATAAGTTCGGTCAGCGATGTAGGCTTTGTTGTTAACTACTTTAATACCTGTCAAGCTTATTCCTGGTTGAACAAAAAAGTCCATTCCTTCGTTGATTTCCCATCCTTGACGATAACCCAATACCATCTGAAAGCGCTGCTCATTACCTTCAATGGTAAACAGACGAATATCTTGTTGCGCATTTTGTTGCGCCCCCGTACCTTCAAATATGACAGAATATTTGTCCACCGTTTTGATTCTTGTCGTTAGAAACTGAAAAACAAATGAACTGTATCGATCCAATCGGTAACGCAAATCCAAACCCAATGCGATGGCCGGACTATAGCGCATAGCCGTGGGATAAGCATAATTGTCATAATAGTTGGGAAAGGAAAATCCACTTGACCCATAATAGCTATTGATGTATTGGGTTTCCAATGGATTCCAATTGATTCTTTCCGCAATCGACATGGCCCTTACACCGGCGTAATTGGTACCCGATTGAAGCACCCCTGAACCATTGTAAAAGTTGGCTGTGGTGTCCGACGCTGAATATGCCCCAATGCGCAGACCGAAAGAAAATCCACGGTATTCGTCCTCTTGCGCCTTTGAACAAATTGGACTTATTATCAACATAAGTAGCGCTATTCTTGTTTTCATTGTCATTCCTTATTCTATTTGCGACCTAAAGTTAAGCATAATGCGTTTTGCCATCACCGATATTGAAACCGTAGGAAGTAAACCTGGCCAAGGTACCATTATCGAGATTGCCATCTGCATACATGACGGAGAAAAGGTGATTGATAAATACGAGACGCTCATCAATGCCGAAAAAAAAATCCCTCCATTCATCGTTTCACTTACGGGAATCAACGAAAAAATGTTACAACATGCGCCACTTTTTGAGGATGTGGCTGATGAGATTTTTGACTTGTTGAAAGATTGTGTTTTTGTTGCGCACAATGTGAACTTTGATTACAACTTTGTCAAAGCTGAATTGGACGCCGCCGGATTTCAATGGAAGCCTGAAAAACTTTGCACTGTCCGTTTGGCCAGGGCATCATTTCCAGGGCACCGAAAATATGGGTTGAGCTCCATGTGTGAATTGTTTGAAATTCCCAACTTTGCGGCTCACAGAGCAATGGGCGATGCCCAAGCCACTTCCATCTTGTTTGACAAGTGCATTGAAGAACATGGTTTCACCATCATTCATGACATGCTCAAAATAGGAAGTGGGGATTCATTTTTACCCAACCACATTCCCAACGAGGAGTTCCAGCAATTGCCCACCACAGCCGGAATCTATTTTTTCAAAAACGAAAAAGGTGAACACTTGTATATTGGTAAGGCATTGAATATAAAAAAACGTGTTCGTTCTCATTTCAATCCCGACGGTGGTGAAAGGCAACAGTTTTTCTTACGTGAGATTGCGCACATAGAATTTCAAGAAACGGGAACTGAGCTCTTGGCCTCATTGATGGAGGATGCCGCGATAAGAAAACATTTTCCCAAATACAACAAAGCGCAAAAGAAAAAGGCGCACCCCTATCATTTGATTTCATTTTTTGACCAAAAGGGAATACACCGTCTCCAGGTGATCAAGGGAAAAACAGCACAGAGCATTCACAGCTTCCCTTCAATGAAGGCGGCCTACCAATGGCTTAACACTTTAAAGGACGAACATCACATTCAAGGTCGCTGGATTGGATTGCACAACTTTCAAGGAGAAGAATTGCAAGAAGAAATTTCTGTTCACAATCAAGCCTTGGAGAATGCGCTTCAAACCATGATTGCCAAGCAGCCATCCTACTTGGTTATTGGTCGTGGCAGAAAAGACAACGAAAAATCGTTTGTTTGGGTGCAACGTGGGAATTTAAAAGGATACGCTTTTGTAGATAGAGAACAACGCATCGAGCATGAAGAGGAATTGGATTGGATTATACAACCCTTACCCTCTTCTGAAATCACGCCTTATTTGCTGAAGTCACACTTTGAAAGTCCCAAGCAATGCTACATCAAAACTTTTTCTGATCCTCTTTTGGAATGCGATAAATAGTGATTTTTTCCAATGAGTTAACTGGGTTCAATTGGTGTAAAAAACGATCGAAAAAACTGGGTTCAATGGTTGTACAATAGGTCAAATGTGGAAACTTTCCTTTCCAATTGCTTATCCTTTTTTCCAATTCCACATCATCATAAAAAAGAATGTAATTGGGGTAACTTCTGCGGTGCACATCATGAGCGAACGCAGAGTCCAAAACATGGAATAATCCAATGGTCTCCTCCAAGTTTTGATGCACGCCAAACGTATAATATTCATCCCATACATCTGCATAGAATCTGGGCGCGAGCGAAACACTTTCCTTGTGTGCATGTTCTTGAATAAAATTCTTGGCATCTCCAAATTGATACAACGCATGCATACTTTCAACCCTCGCTTTCTTGGGATAAATGCAACTGGCACCGAAAAGCAAAACAACATTCAACACCCAAAAGAACTTCCAACTTCTTTTGATCCAGATTTTGGAATGCCAATCCTTCCATTCCATCCAATTGTTCCAACCGATGACACCAACCACCAGAAGAAGCGGAAGGACTGGAAATAAAAATCGTTCTTGTTTATTGGGAAAAACCAAATGAAAAACAGTAAAGACTAACCACGCCATCCAAACGCCCCAAAAAGCCGCATGACGGGGATGTAAAGCCTGAACTTTTCTGAAAAAGGGAGTCAGTGCTCCCCAAAAAACAAACAAACTTACTGGAGGGAGTATAAAATAAGTCAACCAAGAAAGATAAGCCCATGGCGAATTGGGGAACTCTCCTGCATGTTGGGCATTGTATTCAAAATAACCCAACACATGTTGGAACGGTTTTCCTCCCCAAAGCAAAATATCATCCATTTGGGTAAGAAAAAATGCCATGCCTGCAGCAATAGCCACGATGGAGAATTTACGCCATTGCAACATGAACAATGTTGTCATTCCCCACCCGATGGGAATCCAAGCATTTTGAAAACGCAATCCGACAGCCACGCCCAACATCAATCCTCCCAACAACCATTGCGCCTTTTTATTGGATGTAATATAAAACAACCCGCCAATGATAACCGGTTGACTCACCACCTCTACCAAATTGCGAACCGCATTCATGGGCATCAAACCCAAAAAGGCCATCAGCAGGGCTGCTGTAACAGCAGAACTTTTATTTGAAAGACGGAGTGTCAATTGAAAGACATAATAAACAGAAAGCAATGACCACAATCCGTGCAGCATTCGAATGACAAGCTGAAGGTATTGCGGGTCATCCAGACCAATAAAATAAAGAGCCTTGTAGATCACAAAAAGCAATCCGTTGTACAAAAAACTAAACGCCTGTGGCGCTGTTTCAGAATTTCCCCAACCAGGAATCCAATCGCCTGTATTGTAACCATTGGCCCAAGAACCTGCTATTTCAACGGTTAGAAAATGATCATCCACCATGAGATAACCAGGTGAAAAAAAAGCGGCCCAAAGTCGAATGAAAAGTCCTCCCAACAGGATAACCTGCAGGGGTTGGTAATTCCACCATGAAATAAAACTATTGCGCCACAGTCCCATGCTTTATACTTGAATAACTCCAGTGCGATAAGGTGGTGTTGGTTGCCCCAGAGACGCTGCCTGTATACCCATGCTGATCCATTTTCTGGTATCCATGGGATCGATTATGGCATCTAGCCACAATCGTGCAGCAGCGTAATACGGTGTGGTTTGCTCGTCGTATCTTGATTTTATCTTTTGATACAACGCATCTTCTTCTTCTTTTGTAATCACTTCGCCTTTGGCCTTTTTGGCTGCAGTCTCAATTTGCAACAATACCTTAGCTGCCTGCGCTCCACCCATCACAGCAACCTGCGCTGTAGGCCAGCCCACGATCAATCGGGGGTCATAGGCTTTGCCACACATGGCGTAGTTACCAGCTCCATAACTATTACCCGTGATGATGGTAAACTTGGGGACCACGCTATTGGCTTGCGCATTCACCATTTTAGCTCCATCTTTAATGATGCCTCCGTGCTCGGATCTTGATCCAACCATGAATCCGGTCACATCCTGCAAAAAGATCAATGGTATATTTTTCTGGTTGCAATTCATGATAAAACGCGCGGCCTTATCCGCACTATCACTGAAAATTACACCGCCCAACTGCATGCCATCTTTCTTACTCTTGACAATCATTCGCTGATTGGCCACAATTCCTACAGCCCAACCGTCCACTCTTGCATAAGCGCATACGATGGTCTTGCCATAATCTTCTTTGAACTCCAAATACTCCCCACCGTCCACCAATGTTGCAATCATTTCCTTGACATCATACGGTTTAACCCTGTCTTCTGGCAAAACGGCATACAAGTTTTTTTGATCCAACAGAGGCGCCACTGGTGCGATACGGTCAAAGCCTGCTGTATTGATTTGCTTGCCCAATTTGGACAACATGGACTTAATCTTGTCCAATGCATCGGCATCGTCCTTGGCTTTGTAATCGGTTACCCCACTGATTTCGCAATGGGTCGTTGCCCCGCCCAAGGTTTCATTGTCTATATCCTCACCAATTGCTGCTTTGACCAAATAGGACCCTGCTAAAAAAATGGTTCCTGTCTTGTCTACAATCAGACTTTCATCGCTCATAATGGGCAAATAGGCTCCGCCTGCTACACATGACCCCATGATGGCTGCTATTTGCAAAGTACCTTGGGCCGAGAGCTTGGCGTTGTTTCTGAAAATGCGACCAAAGTGCTCCTTGTCTGGAAAAATCTCGTCTTGCATTGGGAGATAAACTCCTGCACTGTCCACCAAATAAACAATAGGCAAATTGTTTTCTAATGCAATTTCTTGCGCCCTTAAATTTTTCTTTCCTGTAATCGGAAACCAAGCTCCTGCTTTAACCGTGGCGTCATTGGCCACTACCAGACATTGCTTACCAGATACCCAACCCATCACAACTACGACCCCACCTGAGGGACAGCCTCCGTGCTCAGCGTACATGCCATCTCCAGCAAATGCTCCAATCTCGATACGATCAGCCCCTTTGTCCAATAAATAGTCAATTCTTTCACGGGCTGTCATCTTGCCCTTGGCGCGCTCTTTTTCTTGACGAGCCTTTCCTCCCCCCTCCATAATTTTGGTCAAACGTTTGTTCATGTCTGAAACCATCAAGGCCATCTTGTCTTCATTGCGGTTGCGTTCAATCACTTTTGGATCTGCCATATTCATTGGAATTATACCGCGAATTTAAGGCAGTACCCCGCATTCCCTTATTTTTGTGCGCATGAAATATTGGGTGTTCATCTTTTATATTGGAATGTTGTGGTCGTGTAAACCCAAAAGTTCAACCTCTGAAGACATCATTCAACCCCAATACGCCAAACTTTTTTACTTCAGCACGCAGTTCGGTGACACAACGTTGCACATCATTCAGGGGGGAGATACCATTGCTGTAAAGAAAAAAAACGGTCACCAATTTCACCTCTTGAGCACCACACAAGTGGGATACTTTGATTTATTGGGAAACACCTCGGATATCAAGGGCGTGGTTTATCCCGAGGAAATCACCTACCCTTCACTTAAGGCAAGATGGCAACAAGGTCAATTGATTCAGCTCAATCCTGGTCATGGTGAAATAGACCAAGAATTGCTTTGGAGCCAAACTGCAGATTACGTGCTATACAGTCCTTTTGATCCTTTGGATTTTGCATTGCCAACATCAACTGAGAAAATTCCTTTCTTGGACTACGCAGAAGAACATCCCCTGGGAAGATTGGAATGGATTAAGGTCATTGGTTTTTTGAGCTCGCGCGCTGTACCGGCCGAGAAAATTTTCAAAGAAAAAGCCCAACAATACGCTTCAGAAATTTGTAAAATAGAACAACCCCAAAAAGTAGTAATCGGCAGTTGGGATGGCGAGTATTTTTACATCAATAGTCAAAAATCCACAATCAATCAAACCTTACTGGATGCAGGACACCAGACACTATCACCTGAAAAACAAGGCAACGTACAATGGGACAAAGAAATGCTTTGGTCAAAACTTTCAGAAATTGATCATTTGATATGGATTTCCACCACCCAGCAGAAACCCCAACTGGAAAAGGAAATGCTGCAACCCGAATCATGGCAAAAAAAATGGGGAGTGACTCCCCATTTTATCCTCATCGATACCTGTGCCTATTTCCAGCAAGCCATTGTTGCTCCGGAAAAACTATTGCAAGATTTAAAGCATCTAAATGATGCGCAAATTAAAACGTTCGTAACCAACTGACCATTGGGAATCCAAATTGAACGTCTTCCACATTGGTGTAGTTCAAGTAGAATTGAAAAGCCCTGTTCTTCGTCTCCATCACACGAATACCTGGCATAAACATGTAAAAAGCTCTTTCAGTATTCTTTTCCACCTTGAAACGATTAACATTAACGACATTCCAATTGGCATCATAAGTGTATTCCTCTTCGTAGCTATTTCTTTTACTGTATAAATATCCAATCATGCTGTCAAAGATGAAACTAGCGGATTTGCTGATTCTCCATGAACCCGCAACAGAACCCAAGAAGCCGTTGGCCTTGACATTGGTTTGATACAAGTCTGCCTTCATACCATTGTGCCAATGCACATATCCGCCTGAAAGGGTAATATTGTTTTCTCTATTTCCTTTAGTAATGGAGAGGAAATTCAAACTGAAAAGCCCTTTGAATTCATTGAAAAAACTGAGATTGCCGTTCAAAGAACCCAAAGCCAGATTGATATCCGGTCTTTTGGTTGCAAAGGATTTCTTTACGGTGAACAGGAATGGTGCACCTATCCATGTTGTCATGATGCCCACATTCACCGAGTTTGAAACAGCAACGTGAAACTCTGGTCCAAAAAGGTGGATCATATAATAATTCTCCCCTTTTTTGATGGGTAGTCCATTGGTGGTTAAAAAATAACGTGTAGAAAACGTGCTATTGTCCCACACTTCCCCATCGACAACCACTGCATGTGATTTGTCATTCTTGGTAATGGAAACAACATCGGTCTTACTTACATATATTTTCCCAAGAGACTTGGTTTGAATCAACATCTCACGTCCATCGTCTTGAACAATGACGCCCACATATTCATTTCCATTGCCCAACTTAATAATATACTCCGTTGTATCTCCGGGTGATACTTGCGCTTGCCCAAGAAAGGCGACCATCATTAAGAAGGCCGTTAGAATGATTCGAATTTTCATTTTATATATTTTTATTTTTAAATACCTGGATACTGCGTAAGTGCTTCCCTAAGGCATTCTACCGCATTTTTTAAATCTTCGACGTTTAACACATAGGCCAAGCGAACTTGATTTTTTCCGCTACCCGGAGTAGCGTAAAAGCCTGTTGCTGGGGCCATCATCACGGTTTGTCCATTGTGTTCAAACTTCTCCAACATCCACTGACAGAAATTGTCAGAATCATCAATGGGCAATTCTGCAATACAATAAAATGCGCCTTGCGGTTTTGGACAACGCACACCGGGAATCGCATTTAGCCCATCCACCAAGGTGTCTCTTCTTTTGACATACTCTTCTACTACCCCATCAAAATAAGATTGCGGTGTAGCCAAAGCAGCCATGGAAGCCCATTGACCAAATGTAGGAGGCGACAAACGCGCCTGACCAAACTTCAGCGCTGCTGACATCAATTCTGCATTGCGACTAATCATAGCGCCTATACGAGCACCACACATCGAGTAACGTTTGCTCACGCTGTCAATCATGATGGCGTGGTTTTCCAATCCTTCCAAATTCATCACACTGAAAGGAACTGCGCCTTCATACATGAATTCACGATATACCTCATCTGAATACAAAAACAAGTTGTATTTCAAAACCAAATCACGCAATTGTTCCAATTCGCTTTTCGAATACAAATAACCGGTTGGGTTACCTGGATTGCAAATCAAAATCCCTTTTGTCTTGTCTGTGATCTTCTTTTCGAATTCAGAAATAGCAGGCAATGCAAATCCATTGTCAATCACAGCTGTCACTGGAACAACTGTTGCGCCGGCCATCACTGCAAAACCGTTGTAATTGGCATAAAACGGTTCTGGAATAATGACTTCATCGCCTGGATTCAAAGTAGACATAAAGGCAAATACCAATGCCTCAGAGCCTCCCGTTGTGACCATGATATTGGCAACATCCAAATGAATGTCTTTTGATGCATAATATCCTTTTAATCCTTCACGGTAATTCAACATCCCCTCTGAATTTGAATACTCAATGACTCGAGCATCTTGGGCTTTCATCGCCGCTCTCACCACTTCGGGTGTTTCAATATCGGGCTGACCAATGTTCAGGTGATAAACCTTGGTGCCTCTTTTCTTGGCCGCTTCTGAAAAGGGAACCAACTTTCTAATCGGTGATGCTGGCATGGATCCAGCTTTTGAACTCAAACTTGGCATTGTTATCTTTTTTTACAATATTACTTTACTTTTTATGCTTTCATACCCTCAATGAGGATTTCTAAAATTTCTGATGCCGCCAAAGGTATCTTGGTTCCAGGTCCAAAAATCCCCACACAACCTGCGTTGTACAAAAAGTCAAAATCCTGTTCTGGGATTACACCTCCGGCCACCACCAATATATCTGACCTACCCTGGCTTTTCAAAATATCAATCAACGCAGGCACCAAGGTCTTGTGACCTGCGGCCAAAGATGATGCTCCCACGATGTGCACATCATTTTCAATGGCCTGTTTGGCCACTTCCTCGGGTGTTTGAAACAATGGTCCCATGTCCACATCAAAGCCCATATCCGCAAAAGATGTTGCAATTACTTTTGCGCCTCTATCATGTCCGTCTTGTCCCATTTTGGCCACCAAAATACGTGGCCTTCTTCCGGCCAATTGGGCAAAATCATGGGCCATTTTTAGCGCCTTTTGAAATGCTGGATCTTGTGATGACTCTGATGAATACACGCCGCTTATGCTTTTAACCGATGCCTGGTGTCGGCCATATACCTTTTCCAGTGCATCTGAAATTTCGCCCAAGGTAGCCCTATTGCGCGCCGCATCAATGGCCAATGCCAATAAATTTCCGTCTCCACTCTGTGCACTTTGCTCCAAATTAGACAAGCTTGAAGTCACTGCTGCATTGTCACGGTTAGACTTAATGCGATTGATTTTCTCCATCTGCTCCAAGCGGACAGCTTGATTGTCCACCTCTAAGATTTCCATTTTGGTATCTTCTTCTACAGTAAACAAATTGACGCCAATAATTTTTTCTTTTCCACTGTCAATTTTGGCTTGTCTTCTCGCTGCAGCTTCCTCAATTCTTAGTTTCGGAATGCCGGCCTCAATGGCCTTGGTCATGCCTCCTTCTTTTTCCACCTCTTCAATCAACGCCCAAGCGGCGTCCATCATTTCTTGCGTTCTGTTCTCCATCCAAACGGAACCTGCCCAGGGATCAATCAGTTGACAAACGGCAGTTTCCTTTTGAATATACAATTGGGTATTGCGAGCAATCCGTGCAGAGAAATCAGTCGGCAGCGCGATGGCCTCATCCAGCGCATTGGTATGTAAACTTTGTGTCCCTCCCAATACAGCAGCCATGGCTTCAATGCAGGTTCTGGCTACATTGTTAAATGGATCCTGCTTGGTCAAACTCCACCCACTGGTTTGACAATGCGTGCGCAATGCCATTGACTTGGCATTTTGTGGATTGAATTGCTGAATCAACTTGGCCCAAATTAAACGTGCAGCGCGCATCTTGGCAATTTCTGATAAATGATCCATACCAATGGCCCAGAAGAAAGAAAGTCTCGGGGCAAAATCATCAATCTTCATTCCTGCAGCTATCCCGGCTCTGACATATTCCAATCCGTCGGCCAAAGTATAAGCCAACTCAATTTCCAAAGTAGCCCCTGCCTCTTGCATGTGATAGCCTGAAATGGAAATGGGATTGAACTTGGGCATGTGTTGACTGGTATACGAAAAAATATCACTAACAATGCGCATGCTCTGCGAAGGCGGATAGATGTAGGTATTGCGCACCATGAATTCTTTTAGAATATCATTCTGAATGGTCCCGCTTAACAAATCTGGACTTACCCCTTGTTCTTCTGCAGCTACAATATAAAAAGCCATGATGGGCAATACCGCTCCATTCATGGTCATGGATACCGACATCTGATCCAAAGGAATTTGATCAAACAACACTTTCATGTCTTCGACACTATCAATGGCCACTCCCGCCTTTCCAACATCGCCCGTCACGCGCGGATGATCACTATCATATCCACGATGGGTGGCCAAATCAAATGCGACACTTAATCCCTTTTGACCCGCCGCCAAATTTCTTCTATAAAAAGCATTGGACGCCGCTGCGGTGCTGAAACCCGCATACTGGCGAATGGTCCAAGGACGTATCGTATACATCGATGCATATGGACCACCTTTGAATGGAGCTATGCCTGGACCATATTGTTCCAATGGATGAAGTGTTTTTTCGGAACTTGGAACATTTACCCCGCAGTACAACAAAATATTATGGGTCAAAGTCTCAATGGCATAAGATCCCGCACCAAAGTCCTTAAGTTCATTCAAACGCGACTCTTCGCGGAGAAGATGCAAAATATTTCTGGACCAACGAGCAGCCTCTATATTGTCTTCATGAAGAATGTCTTTTAACACAACCACATTGGCCCCTCCTAATACTGCGCTTAACGCTTGGGTTGACAAGCGAAGCAAATCGGTATACACCTCCTCATCCTCAACCCCTTGACACATGGCCACCAACTGGAAAGGATTATTTCGAAATTCCATCATGGCGCGTATGGCACGTAAAACAGACAAGTCAAAGAAATAACTACCCGTCAAATGATAAACCACTTGACATATTTCTGATTCTAGCGATGCATGTGTTTTGAGGTTGGCCAAAACATCATCAGTTTTCTCACCTTTGATTACCCATACTTGTTCCGATGGTTTGTAGATGGCGGCATGAAATTCACCCTGAGGCCAACCCTTAGAAAGATACCATTCCTTCAAGGACAACAACGTTTGCTCATTAGGCACCTGAAATGAAACGATGTTTCCCAAAACATCTTCCATGCCTGATAAATCATTGTTGTCATTTTTAACAAATAGACACTCGGCTCCGCCCATCAAGGCATTCATCACCCCATCATGGGAGGTTGAATCCACCCATGCGCCAATGGCAAAATGATTGGGAAAAGTGCTCAATGCAGTCACGCGATTGCTTGGAGCATATGGAGAAAGCGGAAAAGCGGAAACAGGAGATGCTTGCATGGGATCGATGGTTTGTTGACCCAATTCCTTTTGCATTCCTTTCATCCATTGCTCCAGGCTCCAAGGTGAAAAAGTGTTTATTTCTAACATGTGAAAGACTTTGCGCAAATATGCATCAATCAACGCCATCTTCCTTCGTTAATTTGCACAATGAAATTAGGAAACAACGCCATCATTTTCATCTTTATCACTTTGCTGATTGATGTGATTGGATTGGGAATCATCATCCCCATTCTACCCGCATTGATGACGGAGTTGACCGGTGAAAGTGTTGCTGAGGCATCCGCTGAAGGCGGGTGGCTGATGTTTGCTTATGCCATAATGACCTTTCTATTCTCCCCTATCCTGGGGAACTTGAGTGACCGCTACGGCCGACGCCCCATAATTTTGTTTTCATTGTTGGGCTTGGGAATTGATTATTTATTCATGGCTTACGCACCAACATTGACCTGGTTATTCGTTGGCCGCATTGTTTCGGGAATCATGGGCGCAAGTTTCACCACGGCGTCCGCTTACATCGCAGATATCAGCACACCTGAAAAAAGAGCACAGAATTTCGGGTTGGTCGGCGCCGCCTTTGGTTTGGGCTTCATCATTGGACCTGTGATAGGCGGTCTCCTTGGCGGATTTGGATCTCGTATCCCTTTCTTTGCCGCTGCAGCTCTGTCACTCATCAATTTCATCTACGGCGTTTTTGTTCTTCCAGAATCATTGAGCGAGGAAAACAGACGACCTTTTGATTGGCGGCGAGCCAATCCCTTTGGCGCACTGAAAACCATTCGCAAACACAAAGAGGTGGCAGGAATTGTTTTGTCCCTTTTCTTCTTGTATTGGGCATCCTTCAGCGTTCAAGGCACGTGGTCTTATTATACAAAGTATCTTTTCAATTGGTCTGAAAGCGAGATTGGCTATTCCTTAGCCGCAGTGGGCTTTATGGCAGCTCTGGTGCAGGGATATTTAATCCGAAAAATCAATCCAAAATTGGGCAATAAGAAAAGCATAGTCCTGGGAATCTTGCTCTATACTTCGGGACTAATTCTATTCTCTCTGGCCAATGAAGGTTGGATGATGTACGCCATTTTAATTCCTTATTGCTTGGGCGGGATCACCATTCCTGCCATGCAAAGTGAAATGGCCAAATACGTTCCGGCCAATGAGCAAGGTGAGCTTCAAGGCGCTCTGACAGCTGTCAACAGCATCACCGCCATCATCGGACCCGTTTCCATGACCACCATATTTGCCTACTTCGCCAGTACTTCTGCACCATTCTATTTTCCCGGTGCGGCATTTTTTGCTGGCGCGATTCTCTGTGCCATCAGCGCATGGATTGCTTTTGTATCATTCAAAAAACAAGGATCATGACAAAGAACAAAGTACTCTTCTTAGACCGTGACGGCGTGATCAATCATGACCCTGGTGATTACACCTATTCGTTGTCGGAATTTATCATTCTTCCAACTGTTATTCCAGCTTTGCAACTGGCTCAAAAAAAAGGATACAAAATAATACTCATCACCAATCAAGGAGGCGTTGCCAAAGGATTGTACACCCAGGAAACGGTTGAAGAAATTCATGCCTATTTCAAAAAAACTTGCGCGGAAGCAGGTGTGACCATTGACCATGTTTATTATTCCACGGATCACCCGGAGATAGGAAATTCCATTTCTCGCAAACCCCATTCTCTGATGGTAGAAAGAGCCATTCAACGGTTCAATGTGGATGTGGAAATGAGTGTCATGATAGGAGACCGAGATCGAGATGTGGCATGTGCTGAAGGTGCTGGCGTCCGAGGAATCAAGATTGAAGTAAACAGTGATTTATTGGATGCTGTCCATACATTAGACTAAGAAAAAATGGAATACGTTTTTTACAGAGGAGAGTACGTCTTGCGCAATCAAGCGGTGATCCAGGTGGATGACCGAGCACACCGATTTGCCGATGGTTTCTTTGAAAGCATTCGAATCATCAACGGTAAAGCCCAATTCCTTGAAAACCACTTTGCACGTGTTGACGCCACAATCAAGGCATTAAAAATCCAACCTTCGGATTTCTCTTTTGATTTATTGACCCAACACATTGATGGATTATTACAACGCAATGAAGTCTTTGAAGGCGGACGAATGCGCATCACCTTTTTCCGCAAGGCCAAGGGTTTTTACCTTCCCAAGGGCAATGACCTCGATTATTTCATCGAAGTAGAAGCATTGCCCATCAATCTGTTTGAATTGAATGAAACGGGTAAAATCATAGACATCTATACTGAAGTAAAAAAAGACCCCAACAAATATGCTGGCTTCAAGACCCTCAATGCGCAATTGTATGTGATGGCCTCCATTTTTGCTGAAGAGAAAAATTGGGATGATGCCTTGATCCAAAATACCAAGCAGGCCATCATCGAGTCCACCAATAGCAATTTGTTTCTGGTTTCAAATGGTGTATTGTACACACCTGCACTAACAGATGGCTGCATTGGAGGAACCATGCGCATGCAAATCATCAACTTGGCTGTACAAAGCAAATTAAAAGTGTATGAGTGCACCATGACTCCACAAACCCTGCTGTCCGCCGATGAGGTATTCCTGACCAATGCCATCAAAGGAATAGAATGGGTTGCATCATACCGCTCAAAACCCTATCAAAATGGCTTTTCAAGCAAGCTATTGGATTTGTTAAATAGCAGTATAAAATAACTTCAACAAAAAACGCTGAGAAACGATTGTTCAATCTTAAAAAATCGTACCTTGGCGCGGTAAAAAATAATCTCTCACATGAGCGAAACAGCAAAAATCATCCTGGACGGCAAAGAATTTGAATTGCCTGTCGTAGTAGGTTCTGAAAACGAAAAGGCCATTGACATTACCAAACTAAGAGACCTCACTGGTTACATTACTTTGGACAGCGGCTATAAGAATTCAGGTGCAACCAAAAGTGCCATCACCTTCTTGGATGGTGAAGAAGGCATCTTGCATTACCGTGGATATGCCATCGAACAATTGGCAGAATATGGTAGCTTTTTAGAAATTGCCTATTTGCTCATCTATGGAGAATTGCCCACCGATGATCAATTGAGTTATTTCACCAAGAGCATCGGTCACCACACATTGGTGCATGAAGACATGAAGCGTTTCTATGAAGCATATCCCACGGGAGCGCATCCGATGGGAGTATTGTCTTCGATGATAGCTTCCATGTCCACTTTCTACCCAGAATCTCAAAACCCCAACCAGCATTTCAAGGATATTGAGTTGACCATTCACCGTTTGATGGCCAAAATGCCTACACTTGCTGCACAGGCATACAAAGTGAGCATTGGTCACCCCATCATGTATCCCCGCAACGCATACTCATACACGCAGAATTTCATGCACATGATGTTTGCTTTGCCTACGCATGATTTTGAACCCGATCCTGTTATCGATGATGCGTTGAACAAATTGTTGATTTTGCATGCTGACCACGAGCAAAACTGCTCTACCAGCACGGTTCGTATGGTTGGTTCATCTCAGTCCAATTTGTACTCTTCTATCTCTGCAGGTATTGCTGCTCTTTGGGGTCCACTTCATGGTGGTGCCAACCAAGCAGTGATCGAGATGTTGGATAAAATCAACGCCAGCGGCGGTGACGTAAGCAAATTTGTAGCAAAAGCTAAAGACAAGAACGATCCTTTCCGATTAATGGGCTTTGGACACCGCGTTTATAAGAACTTTGATCCACGTGCCAAGATCATCAAAAAAGCTTGTGATGATGTATTGAATCGCATGGGTATTCATGATCCTGTTTTGGACATCGCCAAGCAATTGGAAGAAGTAGCTTTGAATGATGAGTATTTCGTAGAGCGCAAGTTGTACCCCAACGTTGACTTCTATTCAGGTATCATCTACCGCGCTATCGGCATTCCAACAGAAATGTTCACCGTGATGTTTGCTTTGGGACGCCTACCAGGTTGGATTGCACAGTGGAAAGAAATGACAGAACAAGGAGAACCCATTGGTCGTCCTCGTCAAATCTACACTGGACCAACATTGCGTGAATACGTTCCCATTGCAAAAAGACACTAATTACGATTTATAATGGAAGGAAAAGTTTCCGTTGCTATAAAAGACACCGTTGCTACGGTGTCTTTTTTTCATCCCCA
>CANEVR010000024.1 GCA_947442505.1 Flavobacteriales bacterium
CCCGATGCGGATGGACACCTACACCCGGAGGTATATGGGATGGAGGAAAGTAATGGGGTGAATTGTAATCCAACATGATGAATGGATTCATGCGCTGCATTCCCACCATCGAGGGTATATAATTGTGGACCCTAAAACCATCACCCACCATGTGCGGTGGAGGAGGAGATAAGGCCAAATCTAAAGTTTTTATGTTTTCCATGTTAATACATCAAATGCATTTTGCTTTTGTCTCTCCATCCCGCCTGATGCGCGTAGGGTACAAAAAATATTTTGAGATTCGCTTGATGATCATATTGAACAAAAAAGATTTTCTTTTGCGCTTGATGGTCATATTTTACAAAATACCAAAGGCCATTGTTGTCCTTGGCTTGATGATCGTAATCCACTTTGAAGACTTTTAAATCGGCCTGGTGTTCGTATTGAACAACAAATACCTTGACGTCTGCCTGGTGCTCATATTGCACGGAAAACATTTTCTGTCCCTTTGAATCTAGGAAGAAAAATGTCAATGTGATGATAGCGATGAGCTGCTTCATCTGGTGCGTTGAATGAGTCCACTACTGGCGCGATATCTGTCCTCCTGATAATGTTCCATGAGTTGGTTCAAACGTTGATGCACGTTTTTAAATCCCCATTCATTTCCCCAAGCAAACAATCCTTTGGGATAATTCACCCCTTTGGTCATGGCCAAATCAATGTCTTCTTCACTGGCCAAACCCAAATAATGGGCATCACAAGCCTCGTTGATCAACATGCATAAAATACGTTCCTGGATGAAGGTTGCTTTTTCAGCGGTTAATTCAACAGCAGGGCAACCGGAGGGATAAGAATAAAATCCACGACCTGTTTTTTTTCCCAACCATTTGGCTTCAACCAATTTCTTTTGGGTAATGCTGGGTTTGAAACGGGGGTCAAAGTAAAAGGCTGAGAACACGCTTTCTGTGACGGCATAATTGACATCGTGTCCAATCAAATCCATCAATTCAAATGGGCCCATCTTGAATCCTGCCATGCGCATGGCGGCATCAATCTCTGGTTGTGAAGCCAACCCTTCATCAAAAAAGCGCAAGGCCTCACTGTAATATGGACGAGCAACGCGATTGACAATGAATCCAGGCCAGTCCTTGGCCAATACTGGAACTTTCTTCCAGGCCGTCATGAGGTCTTTTAATACAACCGGTATTTTTTCGTCAGTCTGTGTAGCAGGTATGATTTCCACCAAAGGCATGATAGTGGCAGGATTGAAAAAATGCAAACCAACGACACGCTCTGGAAATTGACATACCGATGCGATGGCCGTGATGGAGAGCGAAGATGTATTGGAAGCCAAAATCACTTCTTTGTCTAACAAGGCATCCAAGGCCTGAAACACACTTTGCTTGACATCCATTTTTTCGACAATGGCTTCAATGATGAGTCCACAACCGATGAAATCATTGGTTTGGGTTGATGTTACAATATTCGCAATGACTTGTTGACTTTGTTCTGCTGTGAATTTGCCTTTCTCAACCAATTTGGCCAAGCCACCATTGATTTGATCTGTAGCTTTGATCAATTGCGCTTCTTGAATATCGACCAATACAACTGCATGTCCTGCTTGTGCTGCAACCTGAGCAATACCTGCGCCCATGGCGCCACCGCCCAAAACCCCTATCTTCATGTCTTACTTTTTTTTGCTAATTTGAGCGAAAACGTTGAATTATCTCCATTTTTGTTCCATGCGTTTTATTCTTTTTATCAACTTGCTTTTGGTGACCTTTTTTGGTTGGTCCCAATCTCCTCAATATTGGGAAAAGCATGGTGATGAACAGAAGTCCAATTCCAATTGGCCAGGAGCATTTGAAGCTTATCAAAGAGCTTTTGAAATGGACTCCAGCGTTTTCGAAAGAAGGTACAAGTTGGCTGAAATGGCATACGAAATGAGAGAGGACCCTTTGGCCATTCAATTGTTTCAATCTTTGGTGAAGATTGATCAAGGAAAGATTCATCCCACTTCATATTTTTATTTGGGTCAATTGATGCAGCGCAATGCCCGTTATGACGAGGTTGTCTTTTACGTCAAAAAGTTTAAGCAGAAATCAAAAGGCAAAAAAGAATTTTCAGAGGAAGGAAAGATGGCAGAGTGGTTATTGAATGCTGCGCAGTGGGCCATGGATCAAGTGCCTGTAGATAGTATTCAGTGGAGTGACTTTGCATTCCAAACACCGGAGGGAGAAGGTCAACCATATTGGGAAAGAGACAGCATATATTACTCCACTTGGCAACATTCAGAATGGAAGATGATGAAAACCGATTCAGCGCAAAAGGAAGTCAAGTCGTTGGGTGAAAGTTGGAATGATTATCCGGTGTTGCATATGGTGTCTTACAAAGATGGAAATTGGGGTGTGGGAAAGGCAGACGATGGTCATTCTGTTTTGTTGCACCGATCGGTCAATGCCACCCAATGGGAAATGGATGCAGCAATGAATGTTTCGGATGCCATGAGCTCCATGCCTTTCATGGCGGAGTGGAATGGAGTAGTTTATCTGTTGTTCTCTTCCAATCGCGATGGAGGTGTTGGAGGTCAGGATATTTGGCTTTCACGTTATACTGAAGGGGAATGGGGAAAGCCATTTAACGCAGGTGTTATCAATACAGCATGGGACGAAATTGAACCGAGGTTCATTCAAGGTCAGTTGTATTTTAGTTCCAACGGTCACCTGGGATTTGGTGAGTTTGATGTGTTCAAGGTCAGCGGATCTCCGGGAGCTTGGGGAACGCCCGTTAATCTTGGCTTGCCCATCAACTCCTGCAAGAACGACATTGGATTTGATGTGCTGAAGGTAGAAGATGGAGAACGTTGGCTGTTGGGTTCTTCGCGAAAAGACAATGGCTGCTGCCAAGATATTTTTGTTTACCAATGGTTCAAAAAGCAAGGAGTGGAGATCGATACAATTCCATTGGTCTATAAACGCATCCAACAATGGCTTCCACTGAAGCTGTATTTTCACAATGATGAACCCAACCCCAATTCGTGGGATACGCTGACCCAATGGACTTTTACTGAATGCCAAATTTCATATCTCGACAAAGAACCAACTTATATTCAGCAATTCAATGGTGACTTAGCTGCACAAGAGGATTGGGAATCTTTTAAAGATGTTGAATTGGTAAAAAACTTTAATCGTCTCCAATCCATTATGGTAGTTTTGGAGAATCGATTGATGTTACGCGATACGATTACCCTAGTCGTGCGGGGTTTTGCTAGTCCTTTAGCGGATGGCAAATACAATAAGAATTTAACGAGCAGGCGAATAGAATCGTTGAGGAATGAAATTAAGAAATTTCGCAATGGCGCGTTGGTTCCTTACCTCGATAGCACACTGTTTATACAAGCAATACCTTATGGGGAAAGCAATTCAAAAAAAGTGAGCGACGATAAAAAGAATCAAAAGCAAAGTGTATATAGTAGTTCCGCTCGCTTGGAACGCCGAATTGAAATAGAAGCCATCGAGTGGCGCACGCACTGATTTATCGAAGCATACCTGATTTGGAGAGGCTGAATAAAACAAGTGTATTGTTCTCTTTGCCAATATTTGTCTTTTCCGAAAGCATTTGCTTGCATTCTAATCGACATCGAAATTTTCTTTTAGAAGTGTATTGTGCCGTCAAACCCACCGTTGATTTTTGCGTGATAAGATTTTTGTTATCGATGAGGATCATTGAGTAATCATCTTTCATTGATTCTACGCGGAATGTTGCTTGCCATTGTTCATTCAAAGTGCGAGATAAAATCACAACTGGAGAATACCAATTTTGTGCATTGGGTTGGTTTTTGATTTGTCCGAAATCAAAACCCACTATGCATTTCCAGGCGTCATTTTGAATCGTTGAGTAAAAGTTGTGGTAGGATTTGGGTTGTATGCCTGTTGCATTTTGATACCCCCAGAATCCATTGTAAGACAAAAGGATTTGAGGATTCAATTGATAGGATGAACTCCAGCCCCAAGAAGCCTTTCTTACAGGAATAGCCAAATGCGCTTGCTGCCAGCCCGTCAATGCCAAAATCCCCAAAGTCAATTTTCCATTCTTGGATGAATATTGGGTATGAATGCCGCTCTCATAGTAAGGACTATTCTCTGCCAATAAACTTCGGGTTAAGGTCAAATTGTTTTGTACCCAAGCACTTTCAAAACCAATGTGGGATGGGAAAATACCAGCGGTCATCTTAAGTTGGTTCCATTTTCTTGGGGTGAATTGAATTTGCGCGGAGGAAATCAATCGTGACCACGTCGGCTGATCACTATAATTGCGTCGAACATAGTCACCGTCGTGAATTCCCAATTGAAATTGCCATTGATTGAAACTTTTTTTCCATTCGAGTTGTGCGTAGTTGATGCGCGGAGCTTGTAACGAATGGTGGTTGAAATAGTGAGGCGATTGGGTCTTGTTGTTTTTAAAGTCAATCCCATAATACGTCTCTATGTTGTAACCAATGTTTTGAAATGGAGTTTGAGACTGACTTTGAAAATGTATCATCATCAATGTTACAATCATGAAAAGTCTGACTGAATGAAAAGTTTTAGTAGTAAAATTAATTTCTTTCATAATACGATATGATTACCAACGCGCCAATTTCCATTCCTTTTGCTGTTGTGGTGTCAAGAACGTCCACGCCAAGAAGCGGGTTTGTTTATTTCCATTGACCCATTCGATGGTCTTTTGTTGTTTTATGGGCAGGTCTTCCAAGGTTTTTTGCAGTGGAATAAAATGATCTTTTTGAGAGACCAATGTGGTGAACCAAAAGCAATTCTTGGCGTAATCCGCACTCTCCAACATCATGTTCTGAATGAATTGAACCTCTCCGCCTTCACACCACAATTCTTGGTCCTGCCCACCAAAATTCAACACAAGTGGCGCGTTTTTTTCTCCTGTTAAATTCTTGATTTTCCGCAGCGATTGTTGCTGCGCTGCTTCAGCAGAGGAATGAAAAGGAGGATTGCAAATGGTGATGTCCCAACGTTCTTGGGGCTTCATGACGCCTTTAAAAATTTGATTGGTATAAGTTTGTTGGCGCAATGCTATATGGCTCAGTGCTGTTGAATTGCGATCAATGATTTTTTTTGCATTCGCCAAGGCGCGCGGTTCTATATCCGTCGCCACAAATTGCCATCCGTAGCTTGATGCTCCGATGATGGGATAAATCAAATTGGCTCCTGTACCAATGTCCATAACCGTTACTGATGATGGGATTTTCTTTAGTCCCATGAGTTCAGCAATCCGATGAATGTATTCGGCTCTTCCCGGGATGGGTGGACACAGATAACCTTCAGGAATATCCCAAAATTGCAGACCGTAGTCTTTTTTCAAAATCGCCCGATTGAGCATTTTCACCGCTTCGGGATTTCCAAAGTCGATGGTCTCTGTGTTGTATTCATTAACAACAACGAAAGGGTTCAGTTGCGGCTCAGCGATGGTCAGCGCTGCGAAATCATACTCCCCTTGGTGTAAATTCTTGGGATGAAATTCAGTCATGATTTGCAATGAAGAGTTCTTTTCCTTCAACGATGTGCCAACCCAAAGACGTGCTTTTGCTCATCTCAATCATCTTAGCAGCCAACTGATTTGCCTTAATAGGCCGATAGCGATGGGGGAGTAGCCAAGAGAAGATTGGCATTATCCATTGCCCCATTTGTTCAGCCATTCTGTTTTCTTGACGCTTGCCCAGCAATAGGGATGGACGCATAACAATGGTTCGTGGCAATTGTAGTTTTTCAATGGCCACTTCTATTTCTCCTTTCAATTTCAAATAGAAGTTGGCGCTATTGGATGCTGCGCCAACGGCGGAAATGAAAATGAAATGGGAACACAATTTCTGTTTAGCCGCTTCTGCCGCGTGAATCGTGATATCAAAATCAATTTTTCGATAGGCAAGTAAGTCTCCATGAACTTTTTTCTGTGTTGTGCCGATGCAGGAGAAAACCACACTTTGATCCAAGATGTTCGCTTGAAATTCATCAGCGCGTTCGAAGTCCACAACGACTTGGGTGAGCTTGGGATGACTTACGGATAATTTTTTTCTGACCAATATTTGTACTTGCACAAATATTGGGTCATTGAGAAGTTGATTCAAAAGATAACTTCCTACCAAACCGGATGAGCCAATGAGGGTTGCTTTCATTGTAATTTTTTTTCAATTGTATTTCTATATCGTTTGGTAAGTGCAAACAAAATGAACGATGCACCATAAGGCAACAACCAAACCACCCGCGCCTGCAATCTTCCATAAGGAGAATTCAATCCGCCGGTAATCATGGCGTTGATGAAAATACCCAACAATACAAATACAATAAGATCTTTGACATTTCCGCTGATTTGCGCAGATAAGGATGGCGTAAAAAAGATGTAAATCAATAAGAGGCAACTGAAAGCGATCCACAAAAGTTGCAACAAATTGATCCACTCAAAATTCAGATCTTGACCATTCCATCGGTTTTGTCGGCTGTTCTTATAATTGTTTTCTTCTAACGGAAACCACCTTTGTATTTGCTCCAATGGGGTGGTATTTTGATAAGAGGTAAGTCCATGGCCAATTTCAATTTGACCCATTTGAACAAATCCATATTGAACAAATTTATAGGCATTCATGGACAAATATTTGGGCTCAATGATGGTTTGATGAATAATCTGATCAAATGGCGCTTTGCTGTTTTTCCATCCGCCACAAGAATCAACCAAATGACTTCCCCAGATAAATCCTGCTGCGTCGCTGGGAAGTGAATCTTTGTATGGGCACAGGGGATGAGATTGCCATTCTGGTTCATTGCAATGTTCACACAGGAAAGGTTTTAGTATTCCTGCATCATTCAAATGTGCCATCAGAAACACATGGGATCCCTTGGAGATGTTGTATTCTTTGTCAACGACTCTATTGATCACCGCTAAGGAACACCATGAAAAAATTACAACTCCAATGCAGTAAAGGAGTTTCATTTTTGCATCACGACCAATGGATTCTCTCTTAACGAGCCAATAGATCATGACCATTATCGCAAAACACAAACCCATCAAAAGGTTGGAAAGATGGGCAATGAATCCAAAAATTAATAGAAGGGTGAGCAGTGTTTTATTGATCCAGGATATTTTTTTATTGTTCATTAAGACAAACAAAATCAAGATGACCAACGGAGTGATGAAGTCAGGCATCAATTGATTGGAATACCAGGCTATTCCAGAGAAGAATGTCAAGGTCAATACAGATAGGAGTTGAGCGCGTGCAATCATTCGCCGATCTTGAATCAATGTGCTGACTGTAGAATGCAATACGTAAGAAGTAATGAGGTTTTGCATCAAAATGACCAACCAAGGAGATATTTCCATTGAGGTAATCCTTAAGAATAGTCCATAGGCTATGGGTCTATCCAATGGAACAAACATTTCAAATCCACTGGATATATAGGTCCCTGTATCTGAATATACCAATGGGAACCCATTGTACAATGCCACAAGTGAAAGCAGGGCAGCACCAAGAATGATCACTAAACTATCCGAAATATTGTCTTTTTGCATGCTTAAAAAATGAAAGCTTTTCATAATACGTGCGTATTATCTCGGAAGTGAAGGTACATTTATTTACTTGTATAATGATCTTCAAAATCGGATGACCTGCATGGTTTACATCTTAAAAGTATATCCAAATCTCACATTGCTTTAAAGTACAATTCTGATTCAGCCTTTCTTCTTCTTATCAAACCATTGAGGACGGCGCCATTGCCTGTAATGTGTGAGGTTTCCATCCATTGGCGTATTTCACTTTCTTTAGCACCTTGATTGATCAGGGCAAACAAGATGTCTGACCCCCCAGTATTGTAGGTATGGGAGACCAACGCGTCAAATTGATTTTGATTTAAAGGTGTACTCACTTTCTGGAGCACTTTTCTTTCATAGGGAATCAATGCTATTTCAAACAAGTCATCGGCCTCAGAAAGGGTTATCTTATCATCTGCCTCCACTAGGCGATCTCCTATTTGCGTATTGCCAAAGCCGATGGTCCATTTGCCGGCAGGGCATTGGTAGGCTTCCAAACGAAGTCCTTCGAATTGTTGGATGAAATTTTTACCAGCTTGCGATGTTTTCATGGAATATTGATCTGATATTCTATTTTAAAAGGCTGTATATAATAATCCAGATAAGAGCGAAGTATATCCCGAAAAGGATTTCGGATCTAAATCTTTTGATTGAGCGGTGTTTTATTATTTTCCAAATAATCCATGCTCCATAGATTGTCATCAAAAGAAAGGGGAGATAGAAACGCAACATGAGGGGATTATTGATATAAAAATAAGAAAGGTTGTCATTTCTGACAACCTTTTTCGATACTTTATTATGTTTATTATCCCAAGTAGGATTTCAACATTCTACTGCGGCTGGTGTGTTTCAAACGACGAATCGCTTTCTCTTTGATTTGTCTGACGCGCTCGCGGGTCAAATCAAAACGTTCACCAATCTCTTCTAAGGTCAACGGATGTTCGCCATTCAAACCAAAGTACAATCTCACCACATCGGCCTCGCGAGAGGTCAAAGTTTTCAATGAACGCTCGATCTCTTTTCTCAAAGATTCGTGCAACAGATCATTGTCCGGTGAAGGAGTGTCATTGGTTTGCAATACATCATACATGGTTGAGCTACTCTCATCTCCATCTTTCAAAGGAGCATCCATGGATACGTGACGACCGCTGTTTCTCAAACTTTGCTTGACTTCGTCCAAGGTCATTTCCAAAACCTCAGCCAATTCTGCTGGCGTGGGAGGTCTTTCAAATTCTTGTTCCAATTTCGCAAACGCCTTGTTGATTTTGTTGATAGAACCAATCTTGTTCAATGGTAAGCGCACGATGCGCGATTGCTCTGCCAACGCTTGTAAGATGGATTGGCGAATCCACCATACTGCATAAGAAATAAATTTGAAACCTCTCGTTTCATCAAAACGCTGGGCTGCCTTGATCAATCCTAAGTTGCCTTCGTTGATCAAGTCAGGCAAAGACAAGCCTTGGTTTTGATACTGCTTGGATACGGATACCACGAATCGGAGGTTGGCTTTGGTTAATTTTTCAAGGGCCACTTGGTCGCCTTGCTTGATCCTACGTGCCAACTCTACTTCCTCTTCCGCGGTAATCAAATCCACGCGACCGATCTCTTGCAAATATTTGTCAAGTGATGCGGTTTCCCGGTTGGTTACCTGTTTGGTGATTTTTAACTGTCTCATGCTGGATGAAAAGTTCCTTTAGCTTTATATAACGTAATTTATTTTTATTGGTTGCCTTCCGCAGGAGATTCTGTGGTTTTTTCTGGTTTTGGCAACAATACCTTGCGAGACAACTTCAATTTGTTGTTCTTAGGATCTCTTCCCAAAACTTTGAATTTCACGATATCACCAACTTTCAACACCTTGCTCACATCATCCACACGGTTCCATTCTAACTCACTCACGTGAATCAATCCATCTGTGCCTGGAAGGATCTCAACAAAAGCTCCAAAGGGTTGGATGGTTTTTACTGGACCTTCATAGATTTCACCAATCTCCACTTGTGGAGGCCATACGATGCTCTTCACACGGTTTACAGCCGCATCCAAGCTGGCTTTGTCAGACGAAGAAATTTCTACAACACCTTTTCCATCTTTTTCATCTATAGAGATGGTAGCGCCTGTAGTCTTTTGAATTTCTTGAATCACCTTTCCACCAGGTCCGATAACTGGACCAATCATATCTGAAGGAATCTCAAAGCTTACGATGCGTGGTGCATGTGGTTTGTAATCTTCTCTTGGTTTGTCAATGGTTTTGGTGATTTCGCCCAAGATGTGCAAACGACCTTCTCTGGCTTGATCCAAGGCCTCTGTCAATACTTGCATTGACAAACCTTTGATCTTGATGTCCATTTGACATGCGGTGATACCTTTGGAAGTTCCAGTTACTTTGAAGTCCATGTCTCCCAAGTGATCCTCGTCTCCCAAGATGTCACTCAAAACGGCATATTTTCCTGAAGTTTCATCGGTGATTAATCCCATGGCGATTCCTGATACTGGAGCGGTGATAGGAACACCTCCGTCCATCATGGCCAAAGTTCCGGCACAAACTGTCGCCATTGAAGACGAACCGTTTGATTCTAGAATGTCAGATACGATACGGATGGTGTAAGGACAATCTTCTGTCTTGGGCAATACTGGCTTCAATGCGCGCAAGGCCAAGTTACCATGTCCAATTTCTCTTCTTCCTGTTCCTCTGATCGGACGAGCCTCACCAGTGGAGAAGGGTGGGAAGTTGTAGTGCAACAAAAACTTGTCGTAACGAACAGCAGAAACACCGTCAATCAATTGCTCATCCAACTTTGTACCCAAAGTCAATGTGGTCAACGATTGTGTTTCACCACGGGTAAACACGGATGATCCGTGTGCACCTGGCAAATAATCTACCTCACACCAGATAGGACGAATGGTGCGTGTATCGCGACCATCCAAACGAACACCATCATTTAAGATCATGTTGCGCATGGCGTCCTTCAAACAGTCATGGGTATATTTTTTCAAAAGAAATGCTTTCTCTTTCTTCTCTTCGTCAGAGAATTGAGCGATGAAATCCACCTCAATTTGGTGGAACATATCACTGCGCTCATGCTTTTCTGATGGCTTCTTGGCAGCATCATAAAACTTTTGGTAGCACTCGGTCCAAACGCGGGCTTTCAAATCCTCATCTTTGGCCTCATGGCAATACTCGCGCTTTGGACCATTTTTGCCCACCTTAGTGGCCAATTCCAATTGCGCTTGGCATTGTACTTTGATCGCAGCATGCGCCACTTCAATGGCTGCAACCATTTCAGCTTCGCTTACTTCTTTCATTTCACCTTCAACCATCACGATACTATCAGCGCTTCCAGCAACCAACAAGTCGATGTCTGCATGCTCTAACGCACTGCGGGTAGGGTTGACAATCAACTCACCATTGATGCGCGCAACGCGAACTTCAGAGATGGGTCCGTTGAAAGGAATATCAGAAACAGCTAGTGCAGCAGAAGCCGCCAAACCAGCCAAACTATCGGACATGTTTTCCTTATCTGTAGAGATAAGGCTAACGATGACTTGCGTGTCACTGTGGTAATCGTCAGGGAACATAGGGCGCAATGCTCGGTCAATCAAACGAGAAACCAAAATTTCATCGTCGTAAGGACGGGCTTCACGCTTGAAATAGCCACCTGGAAATCTTCCAGCAGCAGCATATTTTTCACGGTACTCAACGGTTAAAGGAAGGAAATCCATTCCTTCTTTGGCATCAATGTTTGATACCACGGTTGCAAGGAGCATCGTATCTCCTTGTCTCACAACCACAGACCCATGTGCCTGCTTGGCCAACTTACCGGTTTCAATGGTAATGGCGCGTCCATCTCCATGGTCAATGGTCATGGTAATTGCTTCTACTTTCATCTTATTTTTCGTCTTAATTTAATTCTTCTAAAAAACGACAAAAGGCAATATAAAATTGCCCTTTGCCAAATGGTGTATGGAAAGGAGCTGACTTACCTGCGTAAATCCAATTCCTTAACAATGGCACGATAACGATTGATCTCAGTCTTGTGCAAGTAGTCCAAAAGACTTCTGCGCTTACCAACCAACTTGATCAAAGATCTTTGCGTGTTGTAATCTTTTTTGTTTCTTTTCAAGTGCTCAGTCAAGTGGCTGATGCGGTATGAAAAAAGAGCAATTTGCCCTTCTGAGCTACCTGTATCAGTAGCTGACTTGCCATGCTTGGCGAAGATTTCTTGTTTTTTTTGTGTAGTTAAATACATGCTAATACTTTTTAGTGATTGTTATGTAGCCCTTTCGGGGTCGGCAAATATAGTCAAAACAAATGGTTTTCAAAAGTTTATTGACAATTTACTGCAAAACAAATTTGATGGGCAAGGTGAATCGACAACGCACTTTTCGTCCATTGTGCATCGCGGGTTGAAATTGATGATCCAAACTTTTCAAGATTCTAATCGCCTCCTTTTCAAAATTCTTTGACCCAGGAACATTTCTTAAAACTTTTATTTCACTGATGCTTCCATTGCGCTCAATAATGAATTGAGTATAGAGCGTACCTTGAATACCCATTTCCTTTTCATACTGGGGGTACTGGATTTTTCGGGCAATTTCTTCCCTTAAATCAACGGGATAAATGGCCATTTGTTCCACTATTTCATAAACGGTCGTGGAATCATTCATGTTTGGTTCATACTCCTCCATCACAGGGACAGGAACATCTTCCATAGTTTCAACGGGCGGGTAACTTTCCTCCATTGGTATCTCTTGAATGTAAGGATCCATTACTTCAATTTTTTGATGCTCATAGGGATAAGCAGGCTCTACAATTCCCTCATATGGCACAGGGGCGGGCCTATAATAGCGCTTTACTTTGATGCCTTCTGTCAAATACCAATCTTTTTTATGGTGGATACAAGATTTTAATTTGATGGTCAAGGTATCCTTGTCATCGGCTATCCGAAAAAGGACATCGTAAGTCCACATGTATCCTTCACGGTCTGGATCAATTTGGTGATCAATGTAACGAGATGCCTCCATGTTGAATCCATACTCAGCAATGTCAGCCAGGGCTCCGTAGTATTTTTCCTGAATTTTTTTTTCAAGCATGGTTGTCATTTCAGCCGTTTTCTTGGGGTCGCTCAACTCTCTCATGACCATTTCTGGAGTCACTCCTTGAACGTGTTTGCTGTACTCCGTTATAACTTCTATGAATGCCTCAGCGTTCATGATGTGCGGCTCAAGGAATTTTCTGTTCTCCTGTTTGAGTGCTTTATAGACATTCTTGGTCAGTGTTTCGTAATGGCTGGTATCCAAGGGAGCGTATTCTTGGGCAACAGTTTGAAGATAGAAAACAAAAAAGAAAAGAATGCAGAAAGAGCAATGTTTCATGTCAATGCGTTTAAAATTATTCCGAACAAAAATAGACCAAGGCAAGTCGCTTGTTTTCCACAATTGGTGAACACCATTCGTTTTAACAATTGCCTTTGTTCTAATTTTGCCAAAACCCAATTGAAGTGTCCAAATCAATTTCAGAATTACAAAGTATTGCCTCTCAAGTGAGAAGGGATATTGTTCGCATGGTGCATGCGGTAAACAGCGGCCATCCTGGTGGCAGTCTTGGTTGCACCGACCTATTTGTCTCGTTGTACTTTAAGCAAATGAAGCACAATCCTGAGGCATTTGACATGAATGGAACGAACCAAGATTTGTTCTTCTTGTCCAACGGTCACATCTCTCCGGTATGGTATTCCGTATTGGCCCGTAGTGGATATTTCTCTGTGGCTGAATTGGCGACATTCAGAAAGTTGAATACACGTCTTCAAGGACATCCCACCACGCATGAGCATTTGCCAGGCATCAGAATTGCCAGCGGATCTTTGGGTCAAGGACTTTCTGTATCGATTGGTGCTGCAAGAGCCAAAAAATTAAACAATGATTCTCAGTTGGTTTATGTGCTTCAAGGTGATGGAGAAATTCAAGAGGGTCAAGTTTGGGAAGCAGCCATGTATGCGGCGCACAATAAAATTGACAACTTGATTGCCTTTATCGATTGCAACGGACAACAAATCGACGGCTCAACAGAACAAGTATTGTCTTTGGGCAATATCAAAGCCAAGTGGGAAGCATTTGGTTGGGTGGTATTGGAAACCAATGGAAATGATTTATTGGCTTTGAATACAACCATTGAAGAAGCCAAGCAATTGACAGGTCAAGGAAAACCCATCATGGTTTTGATGACCACATCAATGGGCAAAGGGGTAGACTTCATGGAAGGAACCCACAAATGGCACGGTGTAGCGCCCAACGACCAAGAGTTGGCCAATGCACTTTCACAATTAGAAGAAACTTTAGGAGATTATTAATCAGCGAATATGTTAACATTTGAATTGTCCCCCGCCAACGATACCCGTTCAGGATTTGGTGCAGGTTTATTGGAAGTCGGAAAGAAGAATGATCAAGTAGTGGCTTTGTGCGCTGACTTAACAGGATCTTTGAAGATGGATGCTTTTCAAAAAGCATTTCCAGAACGTTTTTTTCAAACCGGTATTGCAGAGGCCAATATGATTGGTTTGGCTGCAGGGTTGACCATCGGAGGAAAGATTCCTTTCACGGGAACATTTGCCAACTTTAGCACGGGTCGTGTTTATGACCAGATTCGTCAGAGTGTGGCTTACAGTGGAAAGAATGTCAAGATCTGTGCATCCCATGCGGGATTGACATTGGGAGAGGATGGCGCGACACACCAGATATTGGAAGACATAGGCATGATGTCCATGTTGCCAGGAATGACGGTCATCAATCCATGTGATTACAATCAAACCAAGGCGGCCACTATGGCCATTGCTGAGTTTGATGGACCAGTTTACTTGAGATTCGGACGACCCAAGGTGACCAATTTCACAGCGGTAGATCAAAAGTTCGAAATTGGAAAAGCATGGCACATCCATGCAGGAACTGATGTCACCATCATCGCAACAGGACATTTGGTATGGCCAGCGGTAGAAGCTGCATTGCAATTGGAAGCGGAAGGGATTTCGGTTGATTTGATTAACATCCATACCATCAAACCATTGGATGAGGCGGCCATTGTGGCCAGTGCCAAGAAGACCAATCGTGTCATTACCGCGGAGGAGCACAATATCATTGGTGGTTTGGGCAGTAGAGTAGCGCAAACATTGGCGCAACACCATCCATGCCCAATATCTTTCATCGGAGTCAACGATTCCTTCGGAGAGTCAGCCACACCCGATCAACTCATGGAGAAGTACGGCTTGGACAGCAAGAGCATTTATGCCCGCGCCAAGTCGATGATGGGGTGAGGAGATGAAGGGATGAAGGGATGAAGGGATGAAGGGATGAAGGGATGAAGGGATGAAGGGATGAAGGGATGAAGATATGCAGGGACAAGGGTTAATGCGTGAATATTCATTTTCATTCAGTTTTATTCTCGCTCTAATTTTAATTAGCTCAGTAGGTTTTATTTCCCCTCCTGCCCTCAGGGATAGGAGGGGAAATACTCGTCTTCTTACTCTTTTTCACTTTCCTTGTCCTATTTTAGCCTAAAATTAGAAAAACATGAGAACGTTTTTAACCCGATTCCTTCAACTCCTTATCGCTTTTTTAATACTCGTCCCTTCATCCCTTCATTCCCAGTCACCTTCAGGTATTCCCTATCAGGCTGTAATGCGCAATGCCGATGGAAGTGTCATTGCGAGTAGTGCAGTGAGCTTGACTTTCATGATCCACGACGGTTCAGCAACCGGAACGGTGGTGTATCAAGAAACCCATGCCTTAACCAGCAACGCCCAAGGATTGGTTTCTTGTGTGGTTGGGAATGGGGTTGTCTCCCAAGGCAATTTTGCTAATATCAATTGGGGCAGTGGTGCCAAGTTTTTGCATGTGATGATGGGTAGCACGGATTTAGGAACGCAGCAGATGTTGAGTGTGCCTTATGCTTTGTATAGCCAAACAACAAAAGTTTCCATCAGCCCAACGGGAGATACTTTGAGCATTGGAGGAAATAGTGTGATTGTTCCGGGGATTAGTGCAGCTAATCCAAACAGCAGCATTTCAACAAGCGGATTGGGTTCTCAAGTACTACCCGGAAATGCAACTTGCGCCAATGAGTACATCAGCGTAACTGGTTGTGGAGGACAAACTTCATTGACCTACGATGGCAGAACGTATGATTTAGTTGAGATAGGCGGGCAGTGCTGGTTTGCAGATAATTTGGCTACGGATCAATACCGCAACGGTGATTTGATTCCAACTGGCTTGGATAACGAATCATGGAGCACAACAACCAGCGGCGCTTATGCAATTTACAACAGCGATCTGGCGAATGATGTTACGTATGGCAAGTTGTACAATTGGCATACGACAGTGGATTCAAGAGGTCTTTGTCCCACCGGTTGGCACGTGCCCACAGATTGCGAATGGATGTATTTGGAGGGGAGTTTGGGAATGTCTGTAGCAGATCAGGAGACTGCAGGATGGAGAGGAACCAATGAAGGAGGAGTATTAAAGGCCACTACCAATTGGAACTCACCCAACATTGGGGCCACCAATAGTTCAGGTTTCGCCGCCCTCCCAGCCGGTTCCCGCTACAGCCTTGGTTCATACCTCTCCATTGGTATCTACGGTGATTGGTGGAGTAGTACAGAGTTCGATTCTGTTTCCTCTTGGATTCGCGAACTAAACTATAACCGCTCCGATATAATTCACTACAGGCCCATTAAGCAAAACGGCTTCAGCGTGCGATGCCTTAGGGATTAAGGCATCTTTCCATTAACCATCAAAATCCCGAACTCACCTTCAATTGAAGACTTCCTCCAAGGCCATCATGAATGATGCGCAAGAGGGTGGATAAACGAATGTCGCTGGCATTGTTTTCTATGCGTGATATATATGTTTTTGTTGTCCCACACTTGTTGGCCAAGGCTTCCTGGGTGAGACCTTTTTCCTTGCGCAATTCTTGAATCATGACACCCAATCGAAAAGCTTCAAACTCTTGCTCAAAGATTTCACGCTTTTTATTTCCCCTCTTCCCGTATTGTTGATCCAGGTGTTCTGCTAAACTAGTCATCTTTCTTGTGTTGTTTTTCATAACAATATTGTTCTTTTAGACGTTCCGCTGTTTTTATTTGGTTCCGAGGTGTTTTCAATGATTTCTTCTGAAAACCATTCAATAAAATGATTAATTTACCTTCTTCAAAAAAACAGAACACCCTATATATATCAGATGCGTTTTCCACCCTCACCTCGAACAAACCCTTGCTTCCAGTAATGTGTTTCAAATACTTTTCAGGTACTCTTTCCACTGTTGCAATGAGAAGCAGTGTCCAATTGAATTTCTTTTGAACTGCTGGCTTTAACTCTTTGAAGAAATTGAGATAATGATCTTCATAATACAGTACTTATCGATAAAATTGGTCATTTATTTTGTCCTTTTCACTCATGGCAAAGTTAGCTAATTAGATAACAGTTGATTATATTTTCTTGTTAATTTCCAATGAGAATCATACAATGACAACTTTCATATAAGGTCGCATAATGCTTTTATACTCGTTTATGCTTTTAAAATGAGTTTCCCATTTAAACCTTTACTCCTTTCATTTTCTTAATCCCTGTTATGGCTCGAACTCTTTCCTTTTTTCTGCCTTCCCAAAATCACTTTTCCCTTATCTTCGCTCACGTACTAATAACTGTTATGAATTACAATAAACTGAACGTGATTTTGGGTTGGGCCATGTTTGTGGTGGCTACCGTTGTTTACACTTTAACCCTTGAACCTACCATGCCTTTTTGGGACTGTGGTGAGTTCATTGCTTCCGCTTACAAATTGGAAGTGGGCCATCCGCCCGGAGCTCCGCTCTTCATGATGATCGCCCGTTTGTTCTCCGCCTTTGTCGATCCCGCGCAAGTTCCCTTCATGGTCAACTTCCTTTCGGCCGTTTCTTCTGGCGCGACCATCATGTTCCTCTTCTGGTCCATTACCCACTTGGCCAAGAAAATGGCCGGTCATGATGCCGAAAGTGATGCTGGAAAAATGTGGGCTGTTTTGGGTTCTGGTATCATCGGTGGTTTGGCTTATACTTTCAGCGATACTTTCTGGTTCTCCGCTGTTGAGGGCGAGGTTTATGCGATGTCTTCTTTGTTCACTGCTGTAGTGTTCTGGGCCATCCTCAAATGGGAAAGCATGGTCACAAAAGACAACAACGAATTGCGTTGGGTTATCTTGATCGCCTATTTGATGGGTCTTTCCATCGGGGTCCACTTGTTGAACCTCTTGGCCATCCCTGCGATTTGCTTCGTGTATTATTTCAAGAAATACGATGTCAACATCAAGGGAATGATTTACACCCTGTTGGTTTCTTTGGGTCTCTTGACCTTGATGCAAACGGGTATCATCATTTACTTTGTGAAGGCCGCCGCCGCCACTGAGAAATTGTTTGTCAATGGTTTTGGTTTGGGCTTCAATTCTGGTGTGATTTTCTACTTGTTGTTGGTCACTGCTTTGATTGTTTTGGGTCTTCGTTATTTCAAAAAGAAGAACATGTTGTCCTTGCATACTTTGGTTTTGGGTATCACTGTAGCCATCATCGGGTATACCACCTTTGCGGTTATTTTGGTGCGTTCTCAAGCCAACACGCCCATGGATGAAAACAATCCAGAGAACATGTTTGCTTTGTTGAGCTACTTGAACCGTGAGCAGTATGGCGATCGTCCGTTGTTGTTTGGTCAATATTTTAATACGCCTGAGGATGTAATCAAACCCTACAGCGATGGGGGAGAAGTGTGGATTCCTTCTTTCAGCGTGCGCGATGCAAAAGGAAAATTGGTCCAGTCTTGCCGTGAGAAATACCAAGCGGAAGAATACATTGCAGACAACAAAGACCAAAAATTGTCTGTTGTACAAGAATACATCGAGACGGGTGAGAAGAAGAATTCCAAAGTGAACTACCGCAAAGAGTTTTCAGGATTCTTGCCTCGCATGCACAGCAATCAACCCAGCCACGTGCAGGAATACAAGAAGTGGTCCAACTACCACGACTGGAATACAGAGAGCGGCGAAGAGAAGATCAGAAGAAAAGAGCAGCAGATTGCGCAAATGGAAGCGCAATTGAATCAAGCCAAGTCCAAACAAGAGTTGAACATGATGATGCGTTCCTTGGATCGTTTGTACGATGATATGAAACCTACAGCCGGTGAAGATTATCGCTTCATGATGGATTATCAAATCAACTTCATGTACTGGCGTTACTTCATGTGGAACTTTGCCGGTCGTCAGGATGACAGCCAAGGCAACGGTGATTTCTTGGATGGCAACTGGATGAGCGGAATCTCCATGGTGGATGAAGCGCGTTTGGGCAACATGGAAAAACTTCCCGAAATGGAGAAGAACAACAAAGCCCGCAATTTCTATTATTTCTTGCCTTTCATTTTGGGATTGTTTGGATTGATTTATCAATTGATCAAGAACTATAAAGACTTTATTGTGGTCGGACTTTTGTTTGCCTTGACTGGTTTTGCGATTTTGATTTATTTGAACCAGACACCATTGCAACCTCGTGAGCGTGATTACGCCTATGCTGGTTCGTTCTATGCCTTTGCCATTTGGATTGGATTGGGTGTTTATGCGTTGTATTATTTTGCAACGCAATTGACCCAAAAATCATTGACCAAAATCTTTACCTATGCTGGCGGAACCGCTGCTGTATTTTATGTGTTGGAAATTGTAACTGGTTCAGGACATGGATTGTCCTACAGTTTGATTGCTATTTTGGTCATTGGAGGCATTTGGATGGGATTGGCTTGGATTCTTCAAGAATTAAAAGTGTCGGCCATGATGAAATCTTTTGTGGTGATTGCAATGACCTTGCCTGTTCCATTTTTGATGGCCAAGGAAGGATGGGACGATCACAACCGTGCGGGTAGAGAAACTGGTTTGGCAATGGCCATCAACTATTTGCAAAGCCTGGCGCCCAACGCCATCGTCTTCACCAATGGAGACAACGATACTTTCCCATTGTGGTATGCACAGGAGGTAGAAGGTATCAGAACGGATGTTCGTGTGGTGAATATGTCCTTATTGAATACAGACTGGTACATCGATCAACAAAAGCGCAGAGCTTATGAGAGTGCGCCAGTTCCGTTCAGCATGAGCGAGCAGAAGTACCGTCAAGGAACACGCGATGTGGTTTACACCCAAACGGATGAAGAAAAACCAGGTTACATGAGTCTGAATCAAGCCATGAAATTTGTTCAGAGCGATGACAAGAAGGACATGTTGGATTTCGGTTCTCGTTTTGTGAACTATTTCCCCAATCACCGTTTTTACATCAATGTTGATTCTACAAAGGCTGAAAAGTTCAGAGGAATGATGAATGAAGGAGATAGCTTGGTGAAAACCATCGCCTTCCAAATCACTGATGAGCGTGGACGTCCAAGAAGATATTTGACCAAATCACAAATGATGATTTTGGACTTATTGAACAACATGGATTGGGATCGTCCTGTTTACTTCGCGGTAACTACCGGTAGTGATACCTACATGGGATTGGAGCAATACTTCCAGTTGGAAGGTTTGGCTTACCGCTTTACGCCCATCTTGCACAAGCGCGCCACCAATCCTTATGTGGACGGTGGAGTGAATAGCGACATCATGTACAACAACATGATGACCAAGTTCCAATGGGGCAACATGGACAAGGGCGATATCTATTTGGATGAAAATAACAGAAGAATGACGGCCAACCTACGTTTGCAATTCTCTCACTTGGCCGAGCAGTTGATTGACGAAGGCAAGAAGGACAAAGCAGCTGAAGTATTGGACAAGTGCATGTCGGTGATTCCAGACAAATTGGCTCCATTTGAACAGCCACAGATTCTTTGGAGATTGACGGAGTTGTATTTTGATGCAGGCAAGAAAGAGAAAGGTTTGGAATTGTCTGAAAAGTTGGTTCAATTGAATCAACAAGAGATTGATTTCTTCCAATCCTTGGACAAAGACAAGCAGGCAGTGATGGAGCGCGATATGCAAATGCGCATGCAGGTCAATGACCGCATGATTGAGAAGATATTACAAGTGGATCCCAACAATGCCAAGGCAAAGGAATGGAAAGCCAACCAAGAGAGTTTGTTGAAGGAATTGGGATTTGAGGTGGAAGACAGAAGACCACGTCCAGTTCAAAAGCCCAAGGCCATTCAGGACACTACAAAACCACAGGTACCGGGAGGGGCAGCCGCTCCGCAATCGGATACTGTAAAATTTTAATTGGATTGGACAAGGACTGGGCATTGTGGCTCGGTCCTTGTTTCTTATAAGAAAATTGGATGCACATGCTAAGAAAATTATTGTCTCTTGTTCTCTCCACCACAGTTTTTGTTTTGTTGTTGTCATTTCAAATTGATCCCACGTGGAAACGCGAAGTGATGCGCAAGCATCCCAACGGAAAGCCATATGTGATCATCTTTTTTGACAGCAAGACAGACAAAATGATGCGTGAGGAAGTTTATTTTCCGAATGGAAAAATGCAATGGGAAGGCAATTATAAAAACATGTTGGAGGATGGAAAATGGGTGTATTATTTCGAAAATGGAAGAACCAAATCCATCCAGTACTACACCAAAGGCAAGGAGAATGGGGTTTGTCAAGACTTCAATGAATCAGGCAAGTTGATCAAAGAGAGCACCTGGGTGAATGGCAAGGAGACGAAGGTGGTGAAGTATTGAGATTGATTCGAATGGAGTGAATTGGTTGGTTTGTTTGTATCATGGTCAATTGCATTGATTCTTATGATCCCTTTCTAAGAGAAATTCGAGAATTATATTTAACTTTTGATACACACATCTTTGCGCCCTCTGCGTGATCATGGCGTTCTCTGCGTTAAATAAAAAGATTTTACCGAGTAGATAACCTATTATTTAGCGCAAAGAACACAAAGAATGCGTAAAGGTCGCAGAGGGATTAGTCCTTTTATAGTTGTCTGCACAACATCATATGGGACTTTGTTATATCAACAGTAGCTCATCACAACAAAATTACCTGAGGATAGGTGAAGGAAAGAATCCCTTCTTTACCGAGTTCAGTGCCGTATCCTGATTTTTTGATTCCGCCAAAGGGCAGGTGAGGAGCGCTTTTTACGATGTTGTTGAAGACAATCATGGGCTCTTGAATGTGATGAATTCTCTTGATCCATTTCTCAGGGTCAGCTGTATAAATGCATGTACCCAAAGCATATTGATCATGCGCACGAAGTTTGAGACATTCTTTCATATCCTGCCATTTCATAAAAACGACCAAGGGACCAAAGGTTTCTTCATGCCACAATACATTTTGTGCATTGTTCAATAGTACAATTCCAGGTAAAACCATTGCCCCGGATCTCTGCAAAGGAACAATGACCTCAGCACCTTGCTGAATTCCTCTTTGGTATTGTTTTTCGATTTGTTCAGCAGCATCCAAATTAACCAATGGACCGATGAAAGTATCTTGTTCCAATGGGTCACCACTCTTCAAATTCTTGATCCGCTCAGTAATGGCCAGTTGTACTTCGTGCCAACGCGATTCATGTACCAAGATTCGTTTCGCTGCTATACACGATTGGCCGGAATTGAGCAATCGGCCTTGAACGATTCCTTCAATGACCTCCAATAAATCGGCATGTTCATCTACAATCATGGCATTGCTTCCACCCAATTCTAAAATGCTCATTTTGATGTTTCTTCCGGCAAGTGCAGCCACGCTTCTTCCAGCTGATTCACTACCGGTAAGAGAGACACCTGCAACAGCCGGATGTGAAATCACTTCGTCTACTTGATGCGATGCGATCAATAGAACCTGAAATAAATGCTCATTGTACCATGCGGCGTCAATGGCTTCTTGAATTTTTAAAGCACAACCAGTTGTGTATTGGCTGTGTTTCAATAGAATGGTATTGCCTGCGATCAATGCCGGAATAGCGTAACGAAACACTTGCCAAAAAGGGAAATTCCAGGGCATGATGCCCAACCAAACGCCAAAGGGACGACGTCTCACTTGCGTAATGACTTCATCTTTTTCTTTGTGAATAGTGGCTAAATAATCATCTGCATTTTCAATGTAATGCTGACAAAGTGAAATACATTTCTCAATCTCGGCCAATCCCTGGGCGATGGGCTTTCCCATCTCAATGGCCATCAGTTGCGCAAAGTCCAATTTTCTTTCATCGAGAATGGCCTTCAATCTTTCAAGACCTTCCAATCTCTCTGGCACAGACAGTACTTTCCATTTGGAAAAAGCCCTGTCCGCTTTGACTATTTTTTGGACAATGAGTTCACTGTTATCGTTGTCATATTTGGCAACAACGTGTTGGCGATATGGATCGATGGATCTGAGCATTAACCTTTGAACCCTAATGACTGGTTCAAAGATAAAGGAAGCTCGGGCAATAATGTGCGGTTGACCATGTAACTATTCAACTCAGCAAATCCGCTGAAGATGTAATGCTTCATGGCAGCCTCACGCAGATATCCCTTTCCAGTGCTGCCTCCAGTTCCGCTTCTCATGCCAATCATGCGGTGAACCATGTTCATGTGACGCCATCTCCAAGTGGCCATCAGTTCGTCAATGTCCAGGAGGTGATTGATGATGCGGTAGGCATTTTGAAACAAAGGCATGTCGCGGTAAAGACTGATGAGCATGGCGGATCGTCTTGCACCCAATGATAAAGTAGCACCCTCTTTTTCCTCAAAGAACATCTGGTCAAAATGGGTCATATTCCCTTTCTCCTCTTCGCGCAAAGTACCTTCATAAATGCTGCGATACGTTTTCCAAAAATCACCTTCACTGCCGATGGTGACATTATCAAAAAATGGCATACGAGACAACCAACCGTCAATCAATGTCAATATCGAGGTGTTGGCCGAAGCATTTTTGATGTGTTCCAAATCTTTGATGTTCAATTGGCTGGTATAGTAAGACTGACCATGGCGTTGCTCCATTTTCAACCCCAACAAACTTTCCAATTCTTTGAACTGAACACTTTGAAAACCGGAAGCAGGACGCAATAGATCGCGAAACTCCAAAAAGTCAATGGGAGTCATGGTTTCCAAGATGTCAATCTGGTGAACCAAAACGCGCAATATCTCGACGATTCGGTTCATGCGACGAACAGCAGTAGCTGTTTCGGGTGCGTTGTCATTGATAGTTGTGCTGGAAAAAATATGATGAATGGACTTGGCTTCAAATAAAATTTGCTTAAACCACAACTCATAGGCCTGATGAATAACGATGAACAACATCTCATCGTGGGCATGTTGGTTGACTTTGTCACTTTCTAAATGCTGTGCATCTAGAATTTTATCGAGTTGTAAATAGCTTGAATAGTACATGGTGCAATGATAATAGAATTATAGACCCCGATGGATGATTGAGGTCACTGTTTTTTTCTTTTGACAGAGAATAACTGAGCGGGCTTGTGCAAAACACCGCTTTGTTTTTCCTCCAGAGGTTCTACTGTATTGGTTCGTAAAATATTTTTTCTGAAATTTCTCTTGTCCAATTTTTTATCCAAGATGATTTCATACAATTTCTGCAGTTGAGAGAGGGTGAATTTTTCTGGGAGTAATTCAAAACCAATATGGTCCGCCATCAATTCATGACGCAACACTTTGAGCGCTTCAGCAACAATTTCATTGTGATCAAAAGCCAAATTGGGAATCTTATAAACATCTACCCATTGCGCTTTCCTAGCAAAAGAAGCTGCCTGTGGATTGAAATCGTCCATTTTTACCAGGGAATAGTAACCAACAGTAATGACCCTTCGTTCTGGATGTGTTCTAAAGCTGCGCAACCAATCGCGGTCCTTCAAACCACTCACGCGATTGGGATCGCCAAAGGAATGGAATTGCTTTAAATAAATACCTTGTAAACTGGTTAATTCCTTTAAAATACGTTGAGCAGCTTCGTCAAGACCTTCGTCTTCTTGCACCAAATCTCCGGGCGCAGCTTTTTGTGGTTTGATGGTTTTTCCATCTGGTTGTTTTTGCTCAATAAGCAATACTTTTAGTTCGTCATCATCAAATCCAAAGACAACGCAGTCAACCGATACATCCATTTGTTTGAGGGTTATTCGTGGTAGTTTGATGCGAAAATACGTGATGTTGAAAAATAGTTAGTGTAAAAAATACACTAAGTTGGAATTTTGCTATATTTGCGATAATGAATAACAATGGCATTAAGCGAATAGGTGTGCTCACCAGTGGTGGTGATGCGCCAGGAATGAACGCTGCAATACGTGCGGTGGTTAGGGCGTGTGTATTTCACAACATCGAGGTAGATGGTATTTTTCAGGGGTACACGGGATTGATTGCTGGAGATTTTAAAAGATTGAACGAACGTTCTGTTGCACGTATTTTGGGTCGTGGAGGCACCATCTTAAAGAGTTCGCGCAGCAAAGAATTTTACGAGGCTGAAGGAAGAGCCAAAGCGGCGGAGCAATTGAAGAAGCACGGCATAGATGCATTGATTACCATTGGAGGAAATGGTACATTCACAGGAGCGCACATGTTATATCAAGAACATGGGATTCCGGTCATGGGTATTCCTGGTTCCATTGACAATGATTTGTATGGCACAGATCACTGCATTGGTTTTGATACTGCCACAAACACCGTGGTGGACGCCGTTGATCGCATCAGGGATACGGCCACCTCACACAATCGATTGTTCTTTGTTGAAGTCATGGGAAGAAATAGTGGTTTCATTGCACTGAAGTCAGGTATTGCTGCAGGAGCCATTGCCATCATTTTGCCTGAAGATGAAATGAGTGTGGATGAATTGGTGGATACATTAAAGGCCAGTGAAGAAAGCGGAAAGTCCTCCAGTATCGTCATTGTGGCTGAGGGAAGTAAAAGTGGAGGAGCATACGAATTAGCGAAAAAAGTTACTGAGAAATATGCTGAATACGAGACGCGTGTTTCTGTGTTGGGACATTTACAGCGCGGAGGAGCCCCCAGTTGTTATGATCGGGTTATTTCAAGCCGAATGGGAGTAGCTGCCGTTGAAGGAATATTACAAGGTAGAAAAGACGTGATGGTAGGTCTTGTCAATGATCAAGAAACCTATACATCCTTAGAAGAAAGTATCACGAGGAGAAATATGCCTAATCGTGATGAGTTGCGCATTGCCCGCATTCTTTCGATTTAAATAATAACAGAACAATTGTTCTAAAAAACAAAATTAAAAAATGAAAAGAATTGCAATCAATGGTTTTGGACGCATCGGAAGAATGTGTTTCAGAAGCATTATAGAAAAAGAAGGGTTAGAAGTCGTTGCCATCAATGATTTAACAGACGTAAAAACATTGGCGCATTTGTTAAAGTACGATAGTATTCATGGCCGAGTTAAAGCAGATGTTGCAGCAGATGGCAACTTTTTGGTGGTAAATGGAAAGCGAATTGAAGTCATTGCGCAAAAAGATCCTGCGCAATTGCCATGGGCAGCAATGAATGTGGATGTTGTCATTGAGTCAACGGGTATATTCACGGACAAGGAAGGATCACAAAAGCACATCACAGCAGGTGCCAAGAAAGTTGTGATCTCTGCTCCTGCTTCAGGTGGAATCAAGACCATCGTTTTGGGAGTGAATGAAGGAGATATTACTGCTGAGGATGTGGTTTTGTCCAATGCTTCTTGCACCACCAATTGTTTGGCTCCTATGGCCAAGGTATTGAATGACACCTTTGGAATTGAGAAAGGATACATCACCACAGTCCACGCATACACTGCTGATCAACGTTTACAAGATGCCCCACACAAGGATTTGAGAAGAGCCAGAGCCGCTGCGTTGAGCATGGTTCCAACATCCACAGGGGCAGCCAAAGCTGTTGGTGAAGTTTTGCCAGAGTTGAAAGGTTTGTTGGATGGTGTTGCAGTTCGCGTTCCCACGCCTGATGGATCATTGACGGATTTGGTGGTTATTTTGAAGAGAAGTGTAACCAAAGACGAAGTCAATGCAGCCATTAAAAAAGCTGCTGAGAACGAGATGAAAGGCATCATTGAATATTGCACAGATCCCATTGTTTCTATTGATATTGTCGGAAACAAACATTCATGCATTTTCGATGCAGATTTGACTTCTGCCAACGGAAACTTGGTTAAGGTAATGGGCTGGTATGACAATGAAGCAGGCTATTCTGAAAGAGTGGTGGAGTTGGTATCGAAGTGGTAAATTTGAATGGATTTTGAATAATTAAATAAAAGGACAACAGCCTTTTGAATAGCAATCGGCTGTTGTCCAATAAAACAAAACAAGAAACGATGATTTTAATTGCAGACAGCGGATCCACTAAATGTGATTGGGCCCTGATTGACAGGCAAGGCAAACGCTTGGGGAATTTTGAAACCATGGGATTGAATCCTTATTTTCATAATGAAACAGTTGTAGAATCTTCCATTCGTGGTAATGCTCCTTTGGCATTGTATGCGGATAAAGTGACACACATATTCTTTTATGGAGCGGGTAGTAGCACGGATGTGATGTGTGCCATCATTGAACGTGGTTTGAAAAAAGTATTTCCCAAGGCTGAGATTATGGTTGACCATGATTTGGTTGGTTGTGCATATGCTACCTATGATGGACAAGATTGTATTTCTTGTATTTTGGGAACAGGCTCCAATAGCTGTTCTTTTGATGGAAAAGAAATTCATGAAGAGGTACCATCTTTGGCCTTCATTTTGGGTGATGAGGCATCTGGCAGTTATTTTGGGAAAATCTTGTTGAGAGAATACTTCTACCGCAAGCTGCCTGCTGATTTAAAAGAGGCTTTTGAATCAACGTTTTCCATTTCAAAAGATGAGTTTATTTCTCGTGTTTACCGTGAACCCAATGCCAATGTTTTTTTGGCCAGCTTTACCCGTTTTATCGGCGAGCATGCGCATCATCCGCATGTTATCAATTGGGTAGTTCGTGGCATGCGAGAGTTCATTGATATTCATGTTAAGTGTTTCTCCAATTGGGAAACAGCTCCTGTACATTTTGTTGGTTCCATTTCACACTATTTTAAACATTGTTTGGAGATTGCTGCACAAGAAGAGGGCATTCATTTGGGACGTGTGATCAAAAAGCCCATTGATGGTTTGGTGGATTACCACGTCAAGTATGTTTTTGCTAACGCGATTTCATAATACATGTTGGAGGCTTGTTTGTTTGATCTAGATGGCGTGCTGGTGGATACCGCACGCCATCATTTTTCTGCTTGGCAGCGTCTGTCTCAGAAGCGTATAGGGGTGACCTTTACCCATCACGACAACGAACAATTGAAGGGACTTTCTCGTTTGGAAAGCCTCAATTATATCTTGTCCAAGACCGACCAGTCCTTTTCAGATGAAGCGATGCAAGAGATGATGCAAGTGAAGAATGATTGGTATTTGGAATTGGTTGCACAACTCACTCCGGAAGAGGCTTTACCAGGAGCAAAAGACCTGCTGAAGGCTTTGAAGGACGCGGGGATTAAAACTGGTTTGGGATCTGCATCGAAGAATGCGCCCCTCATTATTGAAAAATTGGGTATTGCCCATTTATTGGATGTTGTCATTGATGGCAACGTTGTTTCCAAGTCAAAACCAGATCCCGAAGTCTTTCTCAAAGGAGCGGCGGCTTTGAACGTTTCTCCATCACATACCGTCGTTTTTGAAGATGCCGTCAGCGGAGTGGCTGCAGCAAAGACAGGCGGTTTTTTCTGCGTAGGCATTGGTCAAGCAGAAGATTTGATAGATGCGGACTTTGTTGTTCGCGATTTGTCTCAAATCAATATTGAATTATTGAACAAAACATTTTTCAGTCATTAATACCGTTTTTGTATGATACAGTATTTAAAAACAGATCCATGGAAAGTCATTGAGCAAGGATTTGATGCGTGCTACCACCAGAGTTCTGAAAGTATTTTTAGCATAGGCAATGGTAAGTTTGGACAACGTGCCAATCATGAAGAGGATTACAGTGGAAAGCATTTGAAAGGCTCTTACGTTGCCGGTGTATATTATCCAGACAAGACAAGAGTGGGGTGGTGGAAGAATGGCTACCCAGAGTATTTTGCCAAAGTCTTGAATGCAACCGCTTGGCATGGTGTGCGCATTTTGGTGAATGGGGAGGAATTGGATTTGGACCATGTCCGCGTCTCTGATTTTGTTCGAGAATTGGACATGAAACGAAGTGTTTTGAAACGCACGTTTATTGCCCATTTTGCCAATGGAGTGGATTGCCGATTTGAATTTGAGCGATTCATCAGTATGGCGGATGAGAGTGTGGCTGCTATAGAGATTAAAGCACAAGCATTGTCCAATGGCGTCACCATCACCATGGTTTCATCCTTGGATGGCAATGTCAAAAACCACGACGCCAATTATGATGAGATGTTTTGGGAACCCATTGCTGAACAAATTAAAGAAGGCTCGGGTTACGTGGCATCAAAAACAAAAAAAACAGGATTTGATTTGTCGGTTGCTATGGCCCATCATACAGAGGGTCTTAATTGGATCAAAGATGAACAACAAACTTCTTTTGTTTCATCTTCGTTTGAGGGACATTTGAATCTAAACGAAACCGCCACGTTGCATAAATTCATTGGTTTAGAAAATTCGTTGTACGCTAGCGATGTTGTTGAACAATCTAAGATCCATTGTCTTCGAGCACAACAAACAGGTTATTCTTCATTGTTGGAGAATCATACCGCGGCTTGGTCCAGTATATGGGAGATGGCAGACATTGTCATTGAAGGCAACGACGAAGCACAGCAAGGAATTCGTTTCAATATTTTCCATTTGAATCAAACTTACACAGGAACCGATGCGCGATTGAATATCGGACCCAAAGGATTCACAGGTGAAAAGTATGGTGGATCAACCTATTGGGATACCGAGGCATACTGCATTCCGTTCTACATGGCCACTAAGAATCAAGATGTCGCCAAGCAGCTCTTGCATTACCGCCACAAGCAATTGGGCAAGGCCATTGAGAACGCAGAGAAATTGGGCTTTACCAATGGTGCAGCGTTGTATCCGATGGTCACCATGAACGGCGAAGAGTGCCACAATGAGTGGGAAATTACCTTTGAAGAGATTCACCGCAATGGAGCAATCGCTTATGCCATTTACAATTACACGCAATACACCGGTGATGAAACTTATGTCAATGAAACTGGTTGGGAAGTATTGTTGGGCATAGCCCGTTTTTGGGCGCAGCGGGTGCACTGGAGTGCGCACAAAGAAATGTATGTGATGCATGGAGTGACAGGTCCCAATGAATATGAGAACAACGTCAACAACAATTGGTACACCAATTACATCGCTACTTGGTGTTTGGGTTATGCCTATGACATCATCGAAGGATTAAAGGATACACATCCTCAGCAATATGCCAGAGCACAGAAGGACTTCCAATGGACGATGGAAGAAGGTGCGCAGTGGTTGTCCATCATTGCCAGAATGTATTATCCTATGCATGAAAATGGACAAATTTTCTTGCAACAAGATGGATTCTTGGATAAAGTATTGATGAAGGCCTCGGATTTGGATCCAACAGTGCGCCCCATCAATCAGCATTGGAGTTGGGATCGAATTTTACGCAGTTGTTTTATCAAACAAGCGGATGTTTTGCAGGGACTTTACTTTTTTGAAGATCAGTTTTCAGATGAAGTAGTGAAGGCCAATTTTGACTTCTACGAACCCATGACGGTTCATGAGTCCAGTTTGTCTCCATGCGTTCACAGCATTTTGGCGGCCAAGTTGGGGTATGAAGAAAAGGCCATTGAAATGTACATGCGTACCTCTAGATTGGACTTGGATGATTACAACCACGAAGCGCATGAGGGATTGCATATCACGTCAATGGCAGGAACTTGGATGTCCATCGTTCAAGGGTTTGGGGGAATGCGTGTTAAGAATGGCGAGTTGTCATTTAATGCAATGCTACCCAAACAATGGAACTCCTATACCTTTAGAATATTGTTCAGAGATCAAGTCGTTGCCGTAAGGGTTGATGAAAAAGGGACTACAGTAACCAAGATCTAATACATTAGAACTGCAAATAGATGGGAGGAATGATGGTGTCTGACTTGTAATAAGCATACACCATCAACATGCTTATTCCAATGAATACATATACAAAGGAATGTCTCTGTGAGAGCCATTGAATAGCGCGTTCGTTCCAACGCAAAGGCATTTGATGCAATGCAATAGCCAAAACAATCATCCAAAGAACAGCTTGATAATGGCTCACAAAAGCACTTAATGTCGTTACATCAAAGTTGAACAAGATTTGATTCAAAATGATTTGACTCTTCTCCAATGAATCTGGACCGAAGAATATCCAGCAGAAAATCACAAAGTGAAAGGTTAAGAATACAGCCAACCATTTTGGAAGTGCCCATTGGATATTGTTTTTTTTGAAAAAGTCCAAGCGCCATTTGTCCAAGGCCAATGCACCACCATGCAGGGCCCCCCAAATGATGAAGGTCCAATTGGCCCCATGCCAAAAACCACCCAACAACATGGTGATAAAAAGATGCACATAGGTTCGAAACAAACCTTTGCGATTGCCACCCAAAGGAATGTACAAATAATCGCGGAGCCATGAAGAAAGAGAGATGTGCCATCTCCTCCAAAACTCGGTAATGGACTTGCTTTGATAGGGTGCTAGGAAATTCGTATCAATCTTCAAACCCATCCAACGGGCAATACCGATGGCCATGTCGGAGTAGCCGCTGAAATCACAATAAATGACCAATGCATAGGCATAAACGGCGGTTAATCCATAAACCCCATTGTATCGCGTAGGATCATCAAAAACTACGGAAACAATTTGGTTGTACAAATAATCACTGATCACCACCTTCTTGAAACAACCCGTGAAAATGTAGAAAAATCCAAAAGCAATGTCATCTCTTTTTAATTCCCATTGTTGTCTGATTTGCGGGAGAAAGTCAGCCGCACGTACAATGGGACCCATCATCAATTTGGGGAAAAAGGACAAAAAGAAAATGTAATCCAACCATTTCTTGACAGGCTTAAAATGTCCTCGATAGACATCCACTGTGTAACTCAGATTTTCAAAAGTGTAAAATGAAATGCCGACGGGTAGAATCAAGTGCAACATTGAAACATGGTGACTTCCCCATTGATTCCAAAGTTGAATAAAGAAGTCGGTGTATTTGAAGTAAAACAGCAATCCCAAATTCAGAACAATGCTGAATACCAAGAGGGCCTTTTTTCGGCTGACGTTTTTACTTCCATCAATCCAATGACTGATATAAAAATCAACCACTGAGGCCAACAGAATCAATCCAACATAATAACCACATGCCTTGTAAAAGAAATACAAGGAAAAGAGAACTACCCAGGACAGACGCCAAGTTGTTTTTTTGTACAACCAAGCATAACCAATAAAAAAGAAGGTGAAGAAAAACAGAAAAAAGGAAGAGTTGAAAACCAACGGTGAATCAGCTTGATACATCAGCTGATCTGTAATCAATTCCAATATTTGCTTTTGTTCCGCCATGCTTCGTTTTACTAGGGCAAATGGTTGTCAATGGCATTGCGCATTCCTTCTCCCAAGATTTGGTAACCTTTGGGCGAAAAGTGAATACGCTTTTTGTCAGTCATCCCCAATTGCGCCCAATTCTTCATGCTATCCTCACCACCCATGTAAGTGTACAAATCATAAATGGGAATGTTTAATCTCTGTCCAATATCCATGATGACGGCCCTAACCCGAGGCACCAACGGATTGGGGGTGAAATAAGACTTTTTATTCTTGTATTGTACTTTGCTCACTGCAGGTGGGGTAGTAAGAACGATGATGGGTTGCGATTCCAAGCTGCTGAGCATCTGAACCAGATTCAAACTTTGATCAAAAAAGGTGGTGTCGTCAAAATCGCCGAACTGAAAAGCCTCATTGGTTCCCAAGGAAACCACAACCACATCCGGTTTCAACATTTCCAATTGATTTCTGAATGTGACACTCTCTGCATAATGGTTGTAGGTAGCTCCGTTGACACCAATGGCCGAGATGATGGCTCCGGGCTGACCATTGCTGACTTTGACTCCGTAAATCGTCGATGATTTTTGAAAGGCAAATTGTTGTTCATGTAGCAAGTCAAAAACAAAAGTTGGTTTTTCAAATGCAAAAACAGAATGGCAAGCATCAGACAAGTGACGCAATGGCTTGGCATACTCACCAAATTCACTCACGATTTGGTATTGATAATTGGAATCCAAAACATTGCCGTGAAAAATTTCGATGCGCTGCACTTGATCATCATAAGACAGCGAATCAAATTCCCAAGTGATTTTGGCATTGACATCCTTAGAGTGGATGGTGTATCCGCAAATACCGACAGGAAATTCTTTTTTAGCGTGAATGATTTTACTGACTTCCCAAGCGACATTGGACTTGGTTTGGTAACCATCGTGCCCGTTGGTCTTGGCCACCTGATAGGGAAAAGCCAGGCCGTAACCCGCATCCCCATAAACTGAATGCAGGGCTTCGCTCAATGGAATGGTCATGCCTCCTGGTTGAATGTGACTATCTCCCAAATGCAGGACAAACAATTCACTATTCAGTTGTTTTTTGAGAAGAAAACGATCTTCCAAGGCTTGGGTAAATCCGGATAGGCTATCATTCAAAGAAATGCGTTGCCCCAAAACCGTGCTGCTCATCGCAATTGTGAGCAAACAGATGAGAAAGATCGAAATACTATTTTTTATTTTCCAGATAATGGGCATAAGAATCTTGAAGGTATTGGTAAATGTATTGTGCTAAATAATCAGAACCCTTGTGGGTCATGTGTGTATAATCGGTGTTGGCCAATTTGGGAATGGAGTCTTGCACCCAGCTGCGCATGGATCCCACACCGCCCATGGCATCAAATAAACTAAAGAAAGCAACGCCTTGTTCTGCGGCTATTTTCTTTTGGCTGCGCAAGAGATGAAGCACCGTTGGATCGGTGTCCCATTTGCCTTTCTCTTTGTAAGCCTTATCTGTCATGCCTACCAGAAGGATGGAGGAATTGGGGAAACATTTTTTCAAATGTTCCAAAGTTCTTCCCATGGTGATTTCATAGTTTCTATAGTCATCCACGCCGTGACCAATGACGTTCAGTCCATAGTGTACAATGACCAAAGGTATGCGCATGGCTGAATCCACGGACTGCATCATGTCGATGTTGAGCAAGCTTAATGAATTTCCTGAGTTGCCTCGAAAGCCAAAATTGTCCACATAGATTCCATCTCCTTTTTCAAAGTTAATGCCGTACAATTGAGGATTACCTTCCTCAACAATTAGCGTCATTTTCTTGAAAGACTTGTCCCAAATTTTTTGGGTGAAACTAGGGCTTAGTGAATCGGGCCAGTGCAAACTGGCTTCATTGTTATCAAATGTGCATTGGATTTTTCCTTTGGAATTAGGGTGGCCGATAAGGTGAACTTCTTCAAAAGGGTAGGAGCGGGCAGTAAAACTGCATCTTGCTCCGGGTGATCCTCCGAAAACTTGACCTGTAGGTCCTACCGGAAAAGGTTGTTTTTTATGATAACTTAGAAAATCTGTGATGCGCCACAAATCATTGAATCCATGGTTGATGGTCACCCTAAAACCAGCCACGATGGAGGTAATGGGCATCCAGCCAATTCCATTTCCACCAAATTTCTTTTGTAATCTTCCGCGCAATCCTTGGGTCAATAAGTCTCCTTCAATTTGAGAGTCACCAAAATAGGCAACGTGGTATCGACCACCATCTTTATTCAAAGTATCCAAGCATCGAAAGAATACATCTAGCTTACCTCCTTCCTCGCGTTGACCTTGAAAAGCAGCGGTATCACCTGAAGGTTTTTCATAGGCCGCCAAAGCCGCTTTCAAATCAGAAGTGGTGTTATCACTTTTGATTTCAGACAGGTAATCCAATCGATCGAATCTTTTATCGGAAGATGAAAAAATAGAAATGAAGGAAGTGCCCACAACAATGGACAGAAGCATTAACGCCAACTTTTGGTATCCGGTAAACTGCCTAAACATGACTCAGTCTGCAATTTACGGGATATTTAGAGTGAGTTTTAGGGTTGCATCAAAAATATATTTTCGCCCAATTGGGGAATGAGGAGGCGATCCTTTTGTGGGTGTTGTTCTTTAATGCTGCGGTAAACGCGAATGGGGTCTTGCATGCTCTCATTGCTGAGGTCAAAACAACCGTAATGCATGGGAATCATGCGTTGGGCATTCATCTCATCAAAAGCCTTGATGGCATTGGTTGGACTGATGTGGTTGCTTTCCATGAACCATTCTGGCTGGTAAGCACCAATGCCGATTAGCGCATAATCAATGGACAATCTTTCACCATATCGTTTGAAATGACTGCCGTAACCAGTGTCGCCCGAGAAATAAATATTTTTGTCTTTGGTTTGGATAATAAAGCCACCCCACAGACGATCGTTAAAATCAAAAAGTCCACGCTTAGACCAATGACGTGCGGGAACAAAAATGATTTTGAATGGTGTTTCTATGAAAACCTGATTCCAACCCGCGCATAGGATATGGTTTTTCTTGAAAACTTTCTTTAACAAGCCATCCATTTTCAATCCAGAATACACTTTCATTTCAGGATTATTTTTCTTCAGTTGTCTCAGTGAATCAAAATCCAAATGATCTCGGTGATCATGAGACAATAGAATAAAATCAATTGAAGGTAGGTTATTGACAGCAAAGGGAAGTTGACTTTTTCTGGGATAAAATGGGGTGGCAGATCCAAATACTGGATCTGTGATAAAACGAATTCCATCAATTTGAAAAAGAAAGGTGCAATGTCCCAACCAAACACAATAGTCCTCCTTAGAGAACAAGTTTTGCGGCTGTTGGCTTAACGGAACCGACCATATGGCATTCTTCTTCTCATCAGCATAGGGATTAACTTCATTTTTCCATCTGCGAAAATCCTTGTAG
>CANEVR010000025.1 GCA_947442505.1 Flavobacteriales bacterium
ACACAATGTATCAGAATCCGCTGTACCATAACCGTCAATGTCTTGGTCTACGTAATAAACTACAAAGACCAAGTTGTCATCGATCAAGTTGTTACAGTTGTCATCTATACCGTTACAAATTTCAACTTGATCAGGATAGATGTTTGCGTTGTTATCGTCGCAATCTTCTAAATTGGAATAACCATCACCATCGGCGTCAAAGGCGCAATCTTCATTGACCAAGCCATTACAGTTCTCATCCACAGTATTCCCGCAAATCTCCACTGCACCTGGGTTGATGGTATTGTCATTTTCATTGCAATCGTCATTGGTCAAAACACCACAAGCATCAAATCCCAAACCACCAAAACCATCATTGTCATTGTCCTGATAAGTAATCAAGGCATCATCACAATCATCAGCATTGGAAACATAACCAGCGATTGGACTACAACCGAACTGAACGGATTGTGCATTACCAAAACCATCTGCATCAACATCAGCATAATAGGCAATTAGCACACCGTTGTCTATTTCACCATCGCAGTCGTCATCAATCAAATTACAAATTTCCTGAACGTTGGGTGCAATGGCCGCTGAGGCATCATCACAATCGTCATTGTTTAGAACGGTTCCACAAGCTGAAGCAGGACCAAAGCCATAAGTGTCTCCATCCAAGTCATCGTACCCCACCAAATTGTCATCACAATCCGTATTATCAGAAACAAATCCAATAGGCAGTGTGCAAGCTTCCATGGTGCTGTCTGGGTTTCCAAAACCATCTCCGTCAACATCGGCATAAAAAGTTAGCGTAACAAATTCGTCTACCTCCATGTCACAATCATCATCCAAAGAATTGCATATTTCATTGGCTGATGGAGAAATGTTGGCTGCAGTATCATCACAATCATCAGCATTAGGTGAAGTTCCGCAAGCAGCGTATTCTCCTGAACCGAAACCATCTCCATCTAAATCCTCATAACCGGCAAACGAGTCATCACAATCCGTATTGTCAGAAACAAAGCCTAAAGGAAGGGAGCAAGCCTCCATGGTGCTGTCTGCATTTCCAAAACCATCACCATCCAAATCCACGTAGAACGTAGAAGTTACAAACTCATCAATCTCTCCATCACAATCATTGTCAATGCTATCACAAACCTCATTGGAAGCGTAGATGCACAAATCGTTGATATTGGCCAAAGGATTGTAATTGCATGCCGTTGCATCCGTGCAACCGACAATCTGACAAATTGAATCACCATTGAGGCAATCATTGTCAATACCATCTCCGCAGATTTCTGTTGTTCCTGGAGAAATGGCACCATCCGTATCGTTACAATCTGTGTTTGAAATGGACGATCCACAAGCAGTGTTATTACCTGCACCAAATCCATCACCATCCATATCCTCATAAGACAATGTGTTATCATCACAATCATCAAAGTTGGTTACAAAACCTACTGGCAATTCACAAGCCTCAATGTCTGTGAAGTCTGTTCCAAATCCATCGCCATCTGCATCCAAATAATATGTATTGGTTACAAACTCGTCAATTTCTTCATCGCAATCATCGTCACTCAAATTACAAACTTCGTTTGCTTCTGGATATACAGTATTGTCTGCATCGTTGCAATCGGTATTGTTATTTGAAGTTCCGCAAGCAGACCATTCACCAGAACCAAATCCATCGCCATCCAAATCGTCGTAGTTCAAAGTATTGTCGTCGCAATCATCCAAGTTAGTAACAAATCCCTCAGGGGCTTCACAAGACTCTTGTGTTGAGTCTGCATCACCAAAACCATCACCGTCAACATCGGCATAAAAAGTTATGGTTACAAATTCATCTATTTCCAAATTACAGTTGTCATCAATGTTGTTACAAAGTTCAACAGCTCCTGGGAAGATGTTCATATTGTCATCATTGCAATCATCGGCATTGTTGGAGGTACCGCAAGCGGAAATTTCTCCTGAACCAAAACCATCGCCATCCAAATCATCATAACTCAAAGCGTTATCATCGCAATCCTCCAAGTTGGTAACAAATCCATCTGGTAGTTCACAAGCCTCTTGTGTTGAGTCTGCATCACCAAAACCGTCTCCGTCTACATCAGCGTAGAAAGTTGATGTAACAAATTCATCTGCTTCCAAATTACAGTTATCATCGATGTAGTTGCAAATTTCAATGGCTCCAGGATAAATATTAGACTGAGCATCGTCACAATCATCGTTGCTAAAAGATGAACCGCAACCAACTGCATCACCCGATCCAAAACCATCGCCATCTGCATCCATGTAGGTGACTTGGTTGTCATCACAATCTTCGGTGTTGTCAACATAACCAGTAGGTGCTTCGCAAGCAAAAGTGACCTCTTGTGAATTTCCAAAACCATCGGCATCGAAATCCAAGTAATATGTAATCAAAACACCATTGTCCGTCTCGCCATCGCAATCATCATCCAATCCATTGCATGTTTCTGCTTGTGGGTAAGTGCAAATCCCTTCGTCCGTTGCAAACTCATTGTAATTGCAAGCAGAAGGATCCATACAACCTCCAATCTCTAATTCGTCACAGATTCCATCTAAATCGGTATCTGAAACACAATTGCCATCGCAATCCAAGAAATCAGCCTCAGGATAAAAACAAGAACCGTCATTCTCTGTGGCCGTTGCGTTAAAATTACAAGCCAATTCATCTGTACAACCTCCATTGATGCATACTTGATCTGAGCCATCACAATCTTCGTCAATTTGATTGTCGCAAATTTCTGGGGCTCCCGGAAAAATCAAATTGTCACCATCGGCACAATCAAGATTGTTATCGGATAATCCGCAGGCAGCAAATTCTCCAAACCCAAAACCATCCCCATCTTGGTCATCATAGCTTACAAAAGAATCATCACAGTCGTCAGCATTTTCAACATATCCAACAACGGATTCACAAGACTCAGTTGTTTCTGAAGCGTTTCCAAATCCATCTGCATCTGCATCCAGATAGTATGTGGTGGTCACAAATTCATCTGCCTCTGAATTACAATTGTCATCAATGTAGTTGCAAAGTTCAATAGCTCCTGGATAAATATTAGACTGATCATCATCACAATCATCATTGCTAAGAGATGAACCGCAACCAATAGCATCTCCCGATCCAAATCCATCCCCATCTGCATCCAAGTAAGTGACTTGGTTGTCATCACAATCCTCAGTGTTGTCTACATAACCGGTGGGTGCTTCGCAAGCAAAAGTGACTTCTTCTGAATTTCCAAAACCATCGGCATCGAAATCCAAGTAAAATGAGATCAGAACACCATCGTCTGTCTCTCCATCGCAATCATCATCCAATCCATTGCATGTCTCTACTTGTGGGTAATTACAAACCCCTTCGTCTGTTGCAAACTCATTGTAATTGCAAGCAGAGGGATCCATACAACCCACAACCTCTAATTCGTCACAGATTCCATCTAAATCGGTATCTGAAATACAATTGTCATTACAATCCAAGTAATCAGCCTCAGGATAAAAACAAGAACCATCATTCTCAGTTGCTATCTCATCATAATTACAAGCGGTTATGTCCGTACAACCACCAATGGGGCAAATCAAATCCGACCCATCGCAATCTTCGTCAGAATTATTGCCGCAAATCTCCAAGGCTCCTGGAAAAATCAAATTGTCGCCATCGGCACAATCAAGGTTGTTATCGGATAATCCGCATGCGGTAGATTCTCCGAATCCAAAACCATCCCCATCTTGGTCATCATAACTTAGAACCGAATCATCACAATCGTCAGCATTTTCAACATATCCAACAACGGGTTCACAAGACTCAATTGTTTCTGAAGCGTTTCCAAATCCATCTGCATCTGCATCCAGATAGTATGTGGTGGTCACAAATTCATCTACTTCACCATCACAATCTTCATCTATGCTGTTGCACAATTCAATTGCATTAGGAAATACCAATCCATTGGCCTCATCACAATCCCCATCTAACGTCACATCTCCGCAATCCAATGCAGCACCTGCGCCATATCCATCACCATCGATATCCGCATACATGAAAGTTGCATCATCACAATCATCTGAGTTGCTAACGTATCCAACGGGCGCTTGACATGCCATTTCCATGTTGTCAACCCAACCAAATCCATCACCATCTGCATCCAAATAATAATTGTTGGTAACTCCATTGTCCAATTCCCCATCACAATCATCATCAACCTGATTGCAAATCTCAATAGCTCCTGCGTATACATCGGCATTGCTATCGTCACAATCATCCAAATTGTTTACATATCCTGATGGCTGTTCACAATGAAATTCTTCCACCTCCATATTACCAAAACCATCTGCATCAGCATCCAAATAAAAAGGTGAAGCCATGACACAACTGCCATCATCTTCTGTGGCACTTGCATCATAGTTGCATGCCAAAGGATCCGTGCAACCCAAAATTGGGTCATTCAATCCTGCATGAACACTGACTGTGAATGCAAATTGCATGGCCAGCATCAATAAAAGGATTCCACATTTTGAGAATAAATATTTTTTCTGCATAATAATATTTTTGCTAGTTACGAAAATAGGATGATTTATCATACCCAATGCAATCAGAAAATGAAACTATCAACAAAACAATATTAAATAAAAAAAGGAGGGACAAGCCCTCCTTTTCTCACTCTTCATTTTTACTAATCTTTCTGAATAATGCGTGTGTCTGATCCCTTAGATCCCTTTACAACTAACACATAGCTACCTGTAGGTAAGGCATCCAAACTCAATTCGATGGCATTGCTGCCTACATATGCAAACCAATTTTGCTCAATGATTTTTCTTCCTGTCAAGTCAAACAAAGCCACACTCACTTGTCCTTCCTCATCACTATTCAAAGAAACATTTAATTTTCCTTGTGTCGGATTGGGGTAAGCGTTGGCAATGGCCAAACCGTTGCTCTCTGTAAATACTGCATCAGTGTTTTCTTCCTGCTGCATTTCACGGAATGCGACAGATGAAGTACTGGCTCTTAAAGAGTAACAAAGGTTAGCGTTGAAAGCACTGTTGTATCCGTAAACATAAACCCTGTAAGTACCAGTGGCACCATTGTTATAAATGATTGCCTCAGAGGTAGTGCTGCTGTTGGCAGAAGTGCTCACCAAAGTGTTGTTGCGGTATAACTTCACATCATAATCCGCAGGCAAATTGAACAAATCAATTCGAATGTTCTTGTCAGCCGTTGTAGTAGTGAAATTGAAATAATCTTTATCTGTGCTGGTTGCAATTTTTGCGGTGATATCTGTATTCTTTGGCATTGCTTTAGAAGCACTCAAAGAGTTGTTGCTTTCATAATTATCTGTACAAGCACTCACCACTGCAGTCGTAGTGAATGAACCTGTAGCACTCAAATTTCCAGTTCCTGCTGAACAAGTGGCAGATACCGCAAAATTATATGCAGAACCTGCAGTCAATCCTGTCAAAGCCAAACTTAACCCAGTGGTCGTGGTCGTGGTCCAAGTTGTTGCAGTGCTCAATTTGTATTGAACATTGTATACTGTTGCTCCAGAAACCGCTGACCAATTGATGGTAGCCGCTGTCTGAGTAATACCACTTGTTGTGCCCAGACTAGGAACGCCGCAAACCACAGGAGTTGGGGTTCCGCATCCATTTGAAGTCATCAATGAAGCTCTTGCTCCACCTGATCCAAATAACGCTTGCATACGCGAAGATTGACCCGCAGAAAACATATACATACAAGCATCATCCGTGTAGTCCATATAGTTCATGGTCATTTCAACTGGAGTACCCGTGCAAGTGCTTAAGTGAGGATAAGTAGGACAACCGTAATTGGAAGTATTGTGGGTTGGGGTATCACTTACCAAATCACTACCGCAATTGGCGTCTCCCCAAATGTGGCGCAAGTTTAACCAGTGACCTACCTCATGCGTTGCCGTTCTTCCTTTGTTAAATGGTGCTGTTGCTGTTCCGGTTGTTCCCAAATAACGGTAATCAATGACTACTCCATCAGTAACCGCTGCGCCTCCGGGGAATTGAGCATAACCCAAAATACCTCCGCTCATGGTGCAAACCCATATGTTCAAATACTTGTTTCTGTCCCAAGCATCCTTACCACCACGAACACTGTACTTCACGTAATCATTGGTACTCCAAGATGCTACTGTGGTTGATGTTCTTGTGATTCCTGTTGTTGCATTACCATTGGGATCAACGGTTGCCAAACAAAACTCAATATTTGGATCTGCTGCTGAAAATATAGAAGGAGTAAGGCTCGCATCCTGGTTCAACCTTCTAAAATCCTGATTCAACACCTGCAACTGAGACATGATTTGCGCATCAGAGATATTGTTGGTGGTTCCGTTGTATACTATATGAAAAACAACTGGAATGGTAACCAAAGCACGATCACTATTCTCATCGTAGTGCGCGACAAACTCTTGTGTTTGTTCTTCAATTTGTTGCTGACGCTGAACATAATTGGGATCTGTCCCCATCATGTAAACATGATGATCATTGGAACCGCAATTGCGCTGGGCCCAAATTAAGCTTGGCAACATGGCCAAAATGAGTAATAGTTTTTTCACTTTTTAGAAATTGAACGATAAAGATAACAAAAAATTAGAAAAAACAAAATTCACGGACCAAAGGTTTACAATTGCTTTAAATGACTGAATTTTACAAAATGGAAATTAAGGTCGATACCAAAAAAGTCATCTTGGCTACTGAATGGCTTGCGGTGATTTCCAATCTTGCCTTTACCTTTCTGTATATCCAACAAAATGAAGCTGCCTTTGTATTTGGAATCCTTGGCCCTATGTTCATTGCCATTCTTAGTTGGAAGCGAAAACTTTTTGCGGATGTAGGTCTTCAAATGGTTTACGTCCTGCTTACACTATGGGGTATGATGTATTTGGGATCCGAATGGGAAATCAAACCCGTTTCAAATTTCCAACATTTGGTTGGGATTATTTCCTGTTTGTCCTTTGGAACCCTCCTCGGATTGGTTTTGAAAAAAAAATCAACGGCTGAGTTGCCCATTGCAGATAGCCTCATCACAGCATTTTCTATTTGGGCAACCGCATTAATGATGTTGGGGTGTCGCGAAAATTGGCTTTATTTTATGGTTATCGATTTGGCTTGCATTTTTCTATTCTGGAATCGCAACCTCCGATTGCTCTCAGGACTATATTTGGTTTATCTAATTTTAGCCGTCGAGGGTTATTTTCAATGGGGATGGATTGCGAACTGAAAAACAAAGTGTGGGTCATTGCTGGGGGGGAATGCTCAGGGAAAACAACCCTATTCGAATCACTCCAGCCTGCATTGCCCCAATATCAATTTGTATCTGAATACAACAGAATATGGCTGGAAGAAAGGGGGGGTACGGCACCCTTTGCCTTCGTTGTTTTGGATACCCTATTTCAAGACTGCCTGATACATTATCAAAACATTGATGTAAGTATTCCCACCATTCTGGACACTGATTTGCTTAATCTGTTTCTTTGGGCCAAATCCATTGAACATCCCAGCGTTGTTGCGCTGCATGAAGAATGGTCTAAAACCCAATTCAACTACCTGCTTTGTTCACCAGACATTCCATACGTTTCCGATCCTTTGAGAAGTGGATGGGAAATCAGAAAATGGTCATGGGAGCAACACCTTCACTTTACAAAACAGCGCCATCACTTTGTATTAAAAAGCAATGACGCTGCATCAAGATTATTAGAAGCAAAGGAAATTATCCTTTCCGCTGAATAGCTGCGATTCCCGGAAGCACAATGCCTTCCAAACTCTCCAACATCGCTCCTCCGCCTGTACTGACGTAACTGACCTGATCAGACATATTCATTTGATTGATGGCCGCTACAGAGTCTCCACCGCCGACCAATGTGAAGCACCCCTTTTGGGTAGCCTCAGCCAAAGCTTTGGCAATGGCCTTGGTTCCATGGGCAAATTTCTCCATTTCAAAAACGCCCATTGGTCCATTCCACAGCACAATCTTGGCATTCACAATGGTCTGATGAAAAACATCTATGCTATTCTGTGCAATATCCAAACCCATCCACCCGTCAGGTATGGCATCAATGGCAACGGTTTGAACATTGGCATCATTGGAAAATTGATCCGCAATCACGGCATCGGTCGGCAATAAAAATTGAATCCCTTTTTCTTTGGCCTTGCTCATCAATGATAGCGCTTGATCCAATCTGTCTTCTTCTACCAATGAATTTCCAACCTTTCCTCCCATGGCTTTGATAAAAGTAAATGCCATTCCACCGCCAATGATGATGGCATCTGATGTGTTGATGAGGTTTTCAATGATTCCAATTTTTGAGGAAACCTTAGAACCACCAACAATAGCCACCACCGGTTTGTCCGTGCTGTTCAATACGCGGTCAATACTCTTAACCTCATTCTCCATCAAATAACCAAAATACTTATCCGTAGGAAAAAAATTGGCGATTATGGCTGTACTGGCATGCGCGCGGTGTGCCGTTCCAAAAGCATCATTCACGTATACGTCACCGTTTTCTGCAAGCTGCCCAGCAAAAAACTCATCGCCTTTTTCTTCCTCCTTGTAAAAACGCAAATTCTCCAATACCAAGATGGAACCATTGCTCATGGCTTCAACAGCCAGAGCTACCTTTTCCCCAATGCAATCTTCGACAAATGAAACGGAACATGTTGTCAAAGAAGACAAACAAGAAACAATATGCTTCAATGAAAACTTGTCCTCGGGACCTGATTTGGGACGACCCAAATGCGACATGACAATCACCTTGGCGCCATCCCTTGCTAATTTCTCCAGCGTTGGTATTGCAGCTCTTATTCGGGTATCATCCGTTACTTCAAACTGTTCATTCAAGGGGACATTAAAATCAACCCTTACAAGTACGCGCTTGCCGCTGAAATTTTGTTGATCAATCTGGTACATAACTATTAGAATAAAAAAAGGGGGCATTGCCCCCTTTGTATTTTAAAACAAATTATTTTCTGATTTGTAACGCTTTGCTGTAAAGCTTCTTTCCACCCACAACCAATGACACTTGGTATTGACCATTGGTCAAATTGGCTACTGGGATATCAATCGAGTATTGACCTGGTGTCTTAACGCCCATGTTGTCATAAGCAATCAACTTAGCCTGCACATCGCGAATTTCATAAGCGATGGCTGCAGAAGAGGTCATTGTATATTGAATCTGAGCATGGGTCACAGCTGGATTAGGGAACAATTTGAAGGTACCCAATTTACCATCATTGATTTCATCTACGGAAACACGCTCACCTACAATCAGGCGAATGGCTGGTGAGTATGAACGAGCCGTGAACCAAGCGTATGAATTGCTCCCCGTGCGCAATAACTCAGCGGTTGAATTATCAGTGTCAGAATTGTCTTGCGCCAAAACTGCCATTTGCATATCTGTGGTGGTTGTAGGGCTAGTGGTAGCATCGGCATTGGTCAACAAGCAATGAAAATAAACTTCATTGGCCAACACTTCAGCAGGTTCAGTAAAGGGAACATAATAAAAAGCATCTGCTCCAGATGAAGTCATCTCTTGCGTCAATTCCACTTCATTGGAAGCTACAACTTCGGGCGCTGGAGAAGTGCTGTTCATGCCGCTTGATGCGAAATAAAGAATGGTATTAAAGAAAGCACCTACATCTGATTGGTTGCCCAAAAGGAATGAACTACCGTAAACACTAGAACCATCATAAGGGAAATGGTAAAAATTACCATAACCATGAGGAGCCAAAAGCGTTGGATCAGAAGGCGCCTCATTGGCCGTCAACTGAATGTCCAAGTTGGCATCGTCATGACCATATTCATCCGTTGAATATTCAATTACTCTGGTTATTGTATTGTTGTCTGGAGTAGCATCAGTAGAATCAGCGCTGATGGCAACTGTAATGGTGTATATACCAACAGCTGAAGGCTCCCAACCAGTATTGACGTACAAAGTATCGTTCAAGAATGCTGGACATTCAGTAGCATTGGCCAAGGAACTCACTGTGCCCAATGTCTCAGTCTGAGAATGAACAACTGTTCCAGCTGCATCTGTAATTTCAATATTCAAAGAAGCATTGGTTTGATCTGCAGAACCGCTATTGCGATAGAATGTTCCAACCAAAAGTCCACCATCAGCAGACAAGGTTTTTTGCTCCATTGGCGTTAAGCGATACTCCCATAAATTCCAAACATCACCATTTACTACCTGACGAATTTCCAAATCATTGGCCACCGGATTTCCCGCAACTACCACGTCATCAATTCCCCAGAAGTAATGTGAGTATCCTGTCTCACCTGCTGTATTGTATCCAAAACGAATCATTACATTGGATTGGCCAGCAGCAACACATGAAATGTCAACGCCTGTTGGAAGTGGATTTGCAGACAATGCATTGGCCGCAGGTGAAAAATCACCATGACCAGCAAAAGCAACCCAAGTTGCGCCATTATCAAGTGACACTTCAACTGTCAACGGACTTGCTGAAAAACAACAATAGATAAAATACTGATTGTAATTTACAACAACAGATGAAAGTTGACTACAATCAAATGCAGGTGACTGCAACCATGCAGAAACATCATCACCGCCAGAAACTGTTGAAGTATTGTACAAATCCGCATCTAAAATAATCCAACCATTGGCCGCAGTGGTTCCTGTATTGGACATAGCAGGCAATCCGCCAGTGTATTGACCATTTGGACTAGAAGCTGACGCCAAAGCCCATATAGAAGTGTCACCACTCGTATCCCAAGGTAACCAAGCACCTATGCCATTGTTACCCGCAAACCCATTGTCAAAATCATCTTGAAAAACAATTTGCCCACCTCTAACGTGCGCGGATACTGTTTGCTCTGTTCTTCTCACATCATCTTGATTAAAATAACGACGAGCAGATAAAACATCCTCTTGTTTTTTTTGCGCCATTGCACCACCACTAAGGACTGCCAAGGCCATTGCTATTGCAATTTTTCTCATTGAATTAATTATTTTGACAAATATAATCGAAACAAAAAAAAAGCCTCCCGAAGGAGGCTCTTTATTTTAATGCTAAACAGACTATTATTTCACCATCATCTCTTTGGTCATTACTGAAGAACCAGCAACAACAGTGTAGGTGTAAATACCAGCGCCCAAATTCTCAACATTCAAACGAACGCTGTGATTTCCAGCAGACTTAATACCTTCGTTGATGTTCATTACAACACGTCCAGTGATATCACGAACGATAACGCTCACTGACTCATTGTTGGCAATGCTATAATTTACAGTAGTCATGTCAACAGCTGGGTTAGGAACGTTTTGAGACAAGCTCAAACCATTGTTCATGTTCTCAGCTACATTGATGTCAACCACCAAAGACTCGTCAGAGTTCAAACGGATCATTGGAATACCACCTGTAGCGCCCCAAGTACCGTCATTCAACCAAGAAACCACCCAATCATTGTTACCAGCAACGGGTGTGCGGATTGCACCGTCAGAAATCATTGTAGCCATGTATACTTTACCTGCCTCTAGAGCGATAGGCTCAGTAAAGCTCAAATGAATAAAGTTGGCATCGCCAGCTGCATTGTTATCAGCTGCAGTTACAGCATACTCAATGGTAGAAACACCCAAATCAGTCAACATTGGCTCACCTGTAGCAGCATCCAATCCTGTGAATTCGTACAATTTACCTTGGATCAAAGAACCCTCATCTGCAGCTGCAAAATTTACAGCAACATCGATAGCACCGAAATCGTCATTGGCATAAATGTCAAACAAGTTACCGTACTCATAAGCAGTACCAGGACCTACGAAAGCTTGAGCAGCACCCAAATCACGAGCGTAGATATCGTTAGAGATTTCAATTTGAGCAGAACCCATGTTGTTAGCCATGTTGTCATCTCCACTTGGAGAAACCACAGAAGAGGCAATAGAAACAGTACCTACAGCGCTTGGAGTCCAAGTGGAAACTCCAGACAAGGTATCCTTATCCAAAGAGATTACATCTAAAACATCTGAAGAGAAAGTAGCTTGAGCTGTACCGTTGAAACTGATTTCATAGTTTACAGAAACACCAGCCTGATCGAAGAAACCACCATTGTAAACAACAGAAGTAGCGCGGATAGGGCTAACTTGAGTAACAGGAACCTGAGCATATTCCCAGAAACCTAGACCAAATGTGGCATTGTTCCAGTCAGATGCAATCGTTTTAGCCATGATCATGTCATAATCCAAAGCAGATTGTACAATCACATTGTCAACTGCAAAACCAGAAGCCCAAGAACCAGCATCCGTCCATTGGAAACGAATCAATGCTGTAGCACCATTGTATGCGTACAACGGCATTACAATACTCTGCCAGTAACTTCCGTCAATGGTTAGGGTATCTAAAATTTGCCATGAAGCACCATTATCAGTAGAAATTTGAACAGTTGCATCACCACCACCGAAGTTTTGATCATGGAAAAAGTCAAAAGACAAAGTGTAATTACCTACAAAAGTAGAGTCCAATGAGATAACCTCTGCACCAGGTTCACCAGGATTGGTGAACGTAGTGTCTGTAGTAAAATCTCCAGTCAAGAAATCACCCTCAGCGCTTACTACAACACCAGTCAACTGACCGCCGTTATTAGATGCGATAAAAATATCCAAATCTCCTGAGAAAGCACTCATAGAAACGTCGATGGTACCGGACATTTGCAAGATATAATCCATGCCATTGATGTTCACCAACACAGGCAAAGATGTATCTGGTGCAGTGAAGTTGATGGTAACAGAATTCCAACTCACATTTGGATCACCGATAATGGTGGCCAAATGCTCTGGACCATCACCCAAATCTTGTGAATCAGACCATGGTTCAACAACCGGTGTGAAGTTGATAATACCCCATACCTCAGTGTAGCTGTAATCGTTCAAATCCATCGCTGGAGATTGAACCCAAGCATCAATATTATCACAATCACATGGAACGTTGTCATCATTGGCACCAGCAAAACGGTTGTTTACTCCCAATTCTGGAACAGGCCAGTAACCACCCGCATTGGCAGAACCGCTATTTTGCACATTGAATGCTGGACCTTGGGTGTCATCACCTGTTGCAGCAGTTCCTTGTGTTTGAGAAACTGTGTTGGTTAACCATCCAGCAGGCAATGCTGTTGGAACAGCACCTGAAGTTTGGAAATCCTCTTCCAATACTACCACACGATTACCCGTGATGTTAGACATTGGTTTTTCTTGACGAGCAATGATCGTCGTTGGAGATACTTCAGCTCTGCTGAATGTTCTCTTGGCAGGACTCTTTTGCAAAGGGGTCAATTGTTGCGCAAACGCAGCAGTTCCCATTGCAATCAATCCTAAAGAAATGTAAAGTTTTTTCATGTTTTAGAATATTTAGCTATGCGAAGATAAGCAAATCAAAGTATACATTTTTACGCAGAAAAAGAAAAAAGGGACCGAAGTCCCTTTTCCAAATTATTGCTTGATCAATCGCTCAGTTCTTAATCCAAAATCATCCTTGACTTGAATCAAATAAATACCGCTTTCATAATCGCTAATGTTCAAGTAAACTTTAGTCTCTGTGGTATTGAATTGATCCATCAATCTTCCTGTTGCGTCCATCACCATCACTTGAGCGTTCCCATTCAATCCTTCTATGTTGATGATATCTGATGCCGGATTGGGATACAATTGCCACGCATTGACAGCAGAAACTTCATCGGTTCCAACCGCGTTAATGAAGACAGCCAATCCATCCATCCATTGACAACCCGTAACCGTATCGGTTTGGTAAACATAAATGGTTCCCATGGCTGCATCGTTCCAAAGAACATTTAAGGTGTCATTGTCCTGACCGGATAAAATCAACCCGTTGCTTACTGTCCAAGTGTAGGTGCAACCAGGATAGGTGTTTACAGTGTATTGCTCGTTATCGGCAGGATCAACATCGTTGTTTCCTGATACAACAGGCAAACTGCCATCAGGTTGAGTTACTTCTTGAGTAAAGGTACCCACGCAACCGTCTGCATCCTCAACAGTAAAGGTATAAGTACCCGCAGCAAGACCATTTGCAAAAGGTGTTGTCTGAATGGGGAATGAATTCCAACTCGCAAAATAAGGAGCGTTTCCTCCTGAAACATTCACGGATAAATAACCTGTTGCAGCATCATAACAATCCACATTCAATAATGAATCAAGGGTAATAACAATTGGATTTAAGTCACAGCCCGTTAGAGGAATACCTACGCATTCACAACTCGCATTAACAACATCACTGCCAGTTGTAGGGTCCAAGTCATCACAACTTTCACCAATGATTAAGCAAGAACCGTTATCTGTATTGGCCAATGGATCAAAATTACATGCACTTGAATTGGTGCAACCCAAAACCACACAAATATCATCGGTACCATCACAGTTTTCATCGATACCATTTTCACAGATCTCGGATGCTCCTTCATAAACCAAAACATCATTATCGTTGCAATCCCCGAATGTAAGTTCTGCAGTTGTCCATCCCGCACCAGGAGTGATGCAAGAAGTTATTGTATCAGATGCATATTGATCCCCATCGTTATCCAATGACCACAATAAGGGCATCAAACAAGAACCATCATCTGTTGTGGCTAATGGATTGAAATTACAAGCTGAACCATCGGTACAACCCGAAATAACGCAAGAATTATCCTGTCCATCACAATCTTCATCTGTACCATTCTCACAGATCTCTGTGACGCCAGCATTTATTGTTGCATCCAAATCATTGCAATCACTCGAACCTAAAACAACATCATAATACTCTGGACCGGGTTGAGAACAGTTCATCGTTGAATCAGAAGCGTATCCATCTGAGTCCATATCCAAATACCACATTATAGAATAAGTGCAAGATCCATCATCGGAAGTAGCCTGCGGCTCATAATTACATGCCGTTGCATCGGTACAACCCAGAACAACGCAAACATCGTCAACTCCATCACAGTTCTCATCCAAACCATTGCCGCAAACCTCCGAAGCATTGGTATTGATTGATGCATCATTGTCATCACAATCAGTTATGGGCAACACCGTTGTCGTATGGTTGGCTGAAGGTTGACTGCAGCTAACGATGGAGTCAGAGGCAAAACCATCGCCGTCGGTATCCAAATACCACAGATCTCCAAAAGAACAAGACCCATTATCCGATTCAGCGAGGGGATCAAAATTACATGCATCTGCATCTGTGCAACCCGGAACTCCCTGGCAAACATCATCCACACCATCGCAGTTTTCATCAATGGTATTTTCACAAAATTCAAAAGCTCCTGGGTAAATCGCAACATTGGCATCATCACAATCGGTGTTGCTTAACTCACCGCATGCTGCTAAAACATTACCACCAAAACTATCACCATCACTGTCTTGGTACAACATCAATGCATCATCGCAATCATCACCATTGTCGACATATCCTACAACAGGTTGACAAGAAAGCACCATTGAATTCACATCTCCAAATCCATCTGCATCTGCATCAAGGTAATAGACATTCTGAGCAAACTCATCTATTTCCTGATCACAATCATTGTCCAACTCATCACAGATTTCTGAAACACCAGCATTAATCGAGCTTTGTGTATCATCACAATCATCCATTATTCCCATAACTGCAGTATAATCAGCTGAGGGGGCTGCACAAGCCAAGGAATCACTAACGTAGTAACCATCGTTATCCGCATCCAAATACCACATGGTTGGAGCGATACAAGAACCATCATCCGATGTGGCCAATGGATTGTAATTGCAGGCATTCATATCCATGCAACCCGCAAGCCCACAGGCCAAATCAGCACCAGAGCAATCTTCATCAATGCCGTTTCCGCAGATTTCAGTTCCTGCAGCATTAATGGTTGAAACAGCATCATTGCAATCTCCCATGATACCCATTGTTGCGGTATAATCTGCATTGGGTGCTGCACAAGCCAATGAATCGCTCACATAATAACCATCATTGTCCGCATCCAAATACCACATACTTGGGTCGATGCAAGAACCGTCATCTGTTGTTGCGGCTGAATTAAAATTACATGCCGTAGCATCGGTGCAACCGGGCACATCCGTTGTCACGCATGCGCTGCAAGAATTGAAACAAACAATAGGCAATACTTCATTGATTACACCTGTTGTATCAGCACGATTGAATGCTCCATTCAAATCATTGGTACCACAAAACTCTAAAGCTGGGGAGGTTTCCCAACCATCAGTCCCATTTAAAAACTTGAATTCGATAGGGGAATTAGTAGGTAAAGCAGGGAAAGTTATTTCCCAAACATTGTCACCATCTGCATCTGTCATCAAATCTTGATTGGGTACCCAGCCTTGGAAAGTTCCCGCAATATAAACACCGGGAGCGTTAACGGGAGTAGTTGACATGTCAACCCTAAAAGTCCAAGAGACATTGTTCTGGGTTCCTGCGCAAGTACATTCTGTTGTTATCACGTCATTGGACGTTATGGCATTTCCATCATCACAAGGAAAACCCAAAAACAAACAAGAGGCATCAGATACGGTGGCCAATGGATTGAAGTTACATGCTGTTGCATCGGTGCAACCGGCCAATGGAGCATTATTATTGCTTGCACCAGGGGTCGGCAATTGTGAGATAAATAAATTTTGTGTTAATGGGGCTCCTCCATCTGGCACCTTTGATGAGGACACAGTAACGCTCGGATTTTCATCTACTTGGGTTTGTCCGGGCACAAAAATGTTCAACAGCTCTATATCGTCAGGATCGCCATTTCTACCATATACTACCGCATCAATCAAACCAATTGTCGAAGGCGCAGTACCTGCAGGCCAACTCACGGACGTTCCTAAATAGATGGCTATAGCATCTGGCCCTTGTTGAATGAACCCGGATGCACCAGGGTCAACTACTTGATTTACATTTGGAACCAAAGAACTACCTACAACAAAAAATCCACTATTTGGAATTGATCCTGTCAGATCAATCGAAAAGTAACTGGCATCCGTAGGGTTATTGCCATTAAAAAAAACGAGTACATGGCCGTCCAATACTGTGCCTGGACTGCCGTATAATTCAATAAATTCTTGAGTGTCCACACCAGACTGATCAGCATCGATCTCATTAATAACGAATGAACCTCCACCGCCTAGGCTCGCCGAAACAGAAGTTGATGTTGTGTAAATGAAATCACCCGATGTACCGCCATCTCCGTTTGCCGCATTGGCAGAAACATAAAAAGTAATATCCCCTGCATCACTGCTTGGGGCAGTCCAAGAAAAATTAAAAGTGTGGCTATTGGCACTTGCTCCACCATTGGTATTGTGTGTCAAGTATTGGCGATTATTGGAGGAAATGGTAAGATTCTCAACATGATTATCTGTTCCTGCAACAAAATTTCCAACGCTTGCACCGTTGGCATCCAATGCAACAATGCTAAAACCGAACAATGAAAGTCCTGATTGGTTTACAGCCACGCTCATGTTATAAACTTGGCCCAAAGCGTAACCACCAGTCATCCCAGTGTTGATGCTTACGGAGCCTACTCCTGAATTCACGGCTGAACCTCCATGGCACTGGGCGCAATTGTTCTCCCCTGGAGCTCCTGTTTTGCCTGATTTTCCTCCGGAACTTGTGGTGGAGGATATCATCATCCAACCCAAAACAGCAATAAACAGTACTGATAAAAATTTATTTCTCATGCTTGAAATTTCAAGCTACAAGTATAGTCAAAAAATGGCTTTAATGCTGTTAAATCGACTGAGAATCAGCTTTTTTTTCTACCCGCGCCACCACAAAAATACTGATCTCATATAATAACAAAATGGGTAAACTGACCAAAAGTTGACTGGTCACATCCGGAGGAGTGATGATTGCTGCAATGATCAAATTAACCACAAATGCATGCTTGCGGTATTTCTTTAAAAACGCACTGGAAATAACGCCAATCTTGCCCAAGAAATACACCACTACTGGCAGCTGAAAAATCAACCCCGTTCCCAATACCAATGAAACCACCAACTTCAAATAGGACAGAACCGTTGAATTCACCTCAACATCGCCAAACTGAAAATTACCCAAAAAGGCAATAGACAAAGGGGTTAGAATATAATAGCCAAATAAAACTCCCAAGAAAAAAAGCAAACTGATGTAAAATACCACACCATTCACAACACCTCTTTCCTTGAGGTGAAGACCTGGTTTTACAAAACCCCAAAGCTGGTAAATGATGAAGGGAAATGCAATGACCACTCCACCAACAATGCAGACCAACATGTAGGCTGAAAAGTTTCCGCCCATGGTGGTGCTTTGAAGCTTAAAGTTCATTTCCTGGTAGCACAATTGGTCTCCCAAGCCCATGAAATGGGAGAAATCACAGAAACTCTTGTAGGTGACAAAATCCAAATTCTTCGGACCCATAATCAAATCGTTGATGACAAAATCGTCATAACATACAATGACCACTATCCCCACAACTACAGCAATGACAGACCAAAACAATCGCCTTCTCAATTCCTCCAAATGATCGAGGAAACCCATTTCTTTTTTGTCCTCAGCCATTAGAAGATTCCCTCTCTTATGATATCATGTAAATGTACTATTCCTGTAAACTTGGATTCATCGTCAACCAGCAACAACTGTGTTATCTTATTGTTTTCCATGCAACGAAATGCCTCAGCAGCAAGTGTGCTTTCGTGCACCACTTTTGGATCAATCGTCATAATCTCATGAGCCAATAAATTTTGGAAGTTCACATGTGAACTTAGCATTCTTCTGATGTCTCCGTCTGTAATAACTCCTAGAATTTTAGATTCATCCGAGACAACGGCGACGCAGCCCACTCTTCCCTTTGTCACCGCACTGATCACCTCCAACACTGGTGTATCTGAAACAACACTCAATTGCGCGCCTTCAATCATTACATCTTTTGACTTCAATAACAATTTCTTGCCTAGAGCTCCCCCTGGATGATATTTGGCAAAATCACTGGAGGTGAATGATCGGGCTTGCATCAATGCCACAGCCAAAGCATCCCCCATGGCCAATTGTAAGGTTGTACTGGTTGTTGGGGCCAAATTATTGGGACAAGCTTCCTTATCCATTGGTGTGTGCAATTGATAATCGCTGCTTTGACTTAAAAAACCTTCTGCATTTGCGCTCACTGAAATCAACTTGTTTCCCATTCTTTGAATCAAGGGAACTAAAAATCTGATTTCTGGGGATTCACCAGATTTAGAAATGCAGACAACAACATCACCATGCTGAATCATCCCCAAATCACCATGAATGGCATCTGCGGCGTGCATAAAGATGGCAGGTTGACCAGTGCTATTGAAAGTGGCCACCCACTTCTGCGCGATAATTCCGCTTTTTCCAATTCCCGTAACAATCAACCGATTGTTTCCATTCAAAATCAATTCAACTACTTCAAGAAATGAAGCGTTGAGAGAATGGGCCATTGTTACAAGGGCATCAGACTCCAACAAAATGGTGTTCTGCGCGTGTTTTATCAAATCGTTCGGTAGCATCCGTCGGCAAAGATGCTAAGAATTCAAAAGGCACAAAAACATTTCATCAATCTTTGTGTTTTTTTGATAGAATTCTTTACAAAAACTCATCATAAGTGTTGTAAATTCGTTCTCCTTTTTAACATGAGTTCAAAGGTCTTTTAAAATGAACACAATTACAGATTTATCACCCTTAGACGCCCTAAAAAACTTTTTTGGATTTAACCAATTCAAAGGGCTTCAAGCACAAGTCATACAGTCCGTCTTGGATGGCAACGACACCTTTGTCATCATGCCTACTGGCGGTGGTAAGTCGATGTGCTATCAATTGCCAGCCCTCATGATGAACGGGATGGCCATCGTCGTTTCGCCGTTGATTGCTTTGATGAAAAATCAAGTAGATGCTATGCGTGGGTTTAGCTCAGAAGATGGTGTTGCGCATTTCATCAATTCATCTCTCAACAAATCAGAAATCAACCAAGTTAAACTTGATATTCAAGCGGGAAAAACAAAAATTTTATACGTTGCCCCAGAATCGCTGGGCAAAGAAGAAAATGTTGAGTTTCTCAGAACATGTACCATTTCATTTGTAGCCATCGATGAGGCGCATTGCATTTCTGAATGGGGTCATGATTTTAGACCTGAATACAGAAAACTTAAAAGCATCATTAAAAACATTGCAGATGTGCCAATTATGGCATTAACAGCCACTGCAACGCCAAAAGTCCAACAGGACATTCAAAAAAACCTAGGAATGGTGGAAGCCAATTTATTCAAAGCTTCCTTCAACCGTCCCAACCTTTATTATGAAGTCCGACCTAAAAACAACGTTGGCAAACAGATTATTCACTACATCAAAAGCCACAGTGGTAAAAGTGGAATCATTTATTGCTTGAGCAGAAAAAAAACAGAAGAAATCGCAGAACTCTTGATTGCCAATGGAATCAAGGCTTTGCCTTATCATGCTGGGATGGATGGTCATGAGCGCAGCAATGTTCAAGACAAATTCTTGATGCAGGAAGTGGATGTTATTGTCGCCACGATAGCATTTGGAATGGGCATTGACAAACCTGATGTTCGTTTTGTCATTCACCATGACATATCAAAAAGTTTGGAGAGCTACTACCAAGAAACAGGCAGAGCCGGACGAGATGGTGGTGAAGGGAATTGCATTGCCTTTTACAGTCCCAAGGACATTGAAAAACTCGAGAAATTCCTAGCTGGAAAGCCTATAGCTGAGCAAGAAATTGGCGTTCAGTTGCTGCATGAGGTGATGGCTTACTGCGAGACTTCCGTGAGTAGAAGAAAATATCTTTTGCACTATTTCGGTGAGGCTTGGGACGAGCACAACGGTGAAGGTCATGGAATGGACGATAACCAGCGCAAACCCAAAGAGCACTTCGATGCCCAGGAAGATATATCGTTGCTCCTACAATGTATCGATGCATTCAAAGAAAAGCACAAGTCCAAGTTCATCGTCAAAGTATTGATGGGACTCGAGGACGCTGAAGTCAAGACCTACAAAGGCAGTTCATCTGAACTTTACGGAATTGGAAAAGACAAAGAAGATCGATATTGGAATGCCCTACTCAGACAAATGCTGGTTGCCAATCTGATTAAAAAAGAAGTGGAAACTTATGGTACCATAAAGCTTACCACCGATGGGAAGCAATTTTTGAAAACACCAACCAAGTTTGAAGCTGTCAAAGAGGAGGAGTATCCAAATACGGATGAAGACGGAGACTTTAATGCTCTTCGATCGAGCGGAGGAGCTGCAGATGAAGCCCTTTTCACATTGCTGAAAGAGCAAAGATTAAAAGTATCTAAAGAAAAGGGAATACCACCTTATGTTATTTTTTCCGAACCAAGCTTGGAGGAGATGGCCACGCAATACCCCATTAACATGGAGGAATTGGCTCATATCGGTGGCGTTGGGAAAAATAAAGCCATGAAGTTTGGTCATTCTTTCCTCAACCTGATTCAAAAACACGTAGAAGACAATAACATTGAGCGTCCACAAGATTTATTCTTGAAAACAGCACCTTCAAAGAGTGGTCAAAAAGTACAGATTATTCAAAACATAGACAAGCGCATCCCGCTTCAAGACATTGCAAAAGGTTTAGGAAAAAGCCGTGCTGAATTGATTTTGGAAATAGAAACTGTAGTTCATTCTGGTACCAAGCTGAGTATTCAGTACATCATCGATGATGAAGTAGATGAAGATGCTCAAGAAGAAATCATGGAATATTATATGCAATCAGAAACCGACGATCTGTTGGAGGCTGAAAAATATTTTGACGGCGATTATGAAGAGGAAATTTTAAGACTGATGCGCATCAAATTCATGAACGATATAGGTCAATAAGAATATTATTTATCACCTAAAAGCCCCATCTGGGGCTTTTTTATTCCCCCATTTTGGATAAAAAAAAGGAGAGCAAATGCTCTCCTTTTTTAATATTCCATTCAGGTTTTACTTCTCAATAACCACATTGATAAAGTGTTGGGTTTGCTCCCCGACTACTTTAATCATGTACAAACCTGATGTCAAATTCAAATCAGCATTCCACACTCTCTCAGTTTCATTTTGAGCGGTGTAAACCAACTCACCTGTCACTGCGTAAATAGCAATACTGTATTGGGCAGAAACATCATTTGGAATTACTACAGCAAAGTTTCCATTGCTTGGGTTCGGGTATGCCATCAGTTCTTGATTAGCAAGACCGTCTACACCTGTGCTGGTAGTATCAAACTCAACACTAAATGTAATTTCAAATTGGGCATTGCATCCACCTGTTGTGTCTGTGACCAACAAAGAAATTTCACCTTGGGGATCAAAAGCATTTCCTTCTGACCAATAAACATTCACAGAAGGTGTGGTTGCTGTATTGCTGACAGGAATGAAAATACCAGGGCTATTCAATGTCCACAACAAAGTCACACCATTCAAATTTCCAGTGTAAGAGTAGTTATGGTAAGAATAGGTATCCACAAAATCATCTCCATCAATGGCACCAGGAATATAAGTGCTGCTCACGCAACTTCCGTCATCCACCATTGCGTTCTCATCGTAGTTACAAGCTTGCGCATCCGTACATCCCAATAACAAACCTTCGCATGTACAATCAATCTGATAGGTATCTGTAATGTCCAAGCTGGAACCATTATCACAAGGTGATCCAGGACCCAAAAGAGATGCACTTGAATCATCACAGTCATCCGTGTTCGACACCCAACCATTGGCTGGCTGAGAGCAGAACAAGAACGTTGCATTGATGTTACCCAATAGGTCACCATCAGCATCTTGATAAAATTCAACACCGGTGCTATCATCTGCGATACCATCACAGTCATCATCGATATCATTACAGAATTCTGCACTGGCTGGATTCACTGAAGGATTGGTATCATCACAATCATAACCCGCAACAAAACCATCGCCATCTGCATCCACATTGCTCACGCAATCTTCATCCACACCTCCGTTACAGTTGTTGTCTTGATTGTCAAAACAAATTTCTGTTGCACCAGGATAAATGGAAGCATTGTTATCGTTGCAATCGATTGGGGAAGAGAATCCATCGCCATCTGCATCAGTTCCGGTACAAGCCAAATCAGCTCCGCTACAATCTTCGTCGATGTTGTTTCCACAAATCTCAGTCGCCGATGGGTTAATAGCAGCATTGCTATCATCACAATCCACTGCTGCATCAAAGCCATCACTATCCGCATCTATTCCAGTACAAGCCAAATCAGCGCCACTACAATCTTCATCAATGTTGTTTCCACAAATCTCAGTCGCTGAAGGGTTGATCGCCGCATTGTTGTCATTACAATCTACTGTTTCGTTGAAACCATCGTTATCTGCATCAATCACAGGACAAATGTCATCAGCAGGATTACAGTTCTCATCCACTCCGTTACCGCAAACCTCAGACGCAGATGTATTGATATTGGCATTGGTATCATCACAGTCTGTTGGAGTGGATTCACCATCACCGTCGACATCTATTCCAGTGCAAGCCAAATCTGTGCCGCTACAATCTTCATCGATACCATTACCGCACACCTCAATCGCAGATGTATTGATGTTGGCATTGGTATCATCACAGTCTGTTGGAGTGGATTCACCATCACCGTCGGCATCTGTTCCAGTGCAAGCCAAATCTGTGCCGCTACAATCTTCATCGATACCATTACCGCAAACCTCAGTCGCAGATGTATTGATGTTAGCATTGGTATCATCACAGTCTGTTGGAGTGGATTCACCATCACCATCACCATCTACTGGATTACAAACATCTACTACGCCATTGCAATCCTCATCTATGGCATTGCCACAAACTTCAGTTCCATTTGGATTAGCTGACGCATTGGTATCATCACAATCGGTACTGTTGGTAACATAAACACCTAACGCTGGGCAAGTGGCTGTGAAGGAAGTTAAATATGCCCCTGCCGAGCCTCCGCTACCTGAAGGTAAACTATAGACGATATCACCTACAGAACTTAGCACATCAAAACCAACCTCTCCGGTAAATGCACCAACAACAGTCCATGTTAGATCGTAAACCGTGTTGTTTGTCAAAAGAACTGTCTCTTGCATTCCTGCACCAGCCGTGAAATTCACTCCAATGGTCGCATCTATACTGGCTCCTCCATTGGATGTCAACTGCATCTGATTTCCATTCCAACCATCACCATAAGTATCGGTTAGGTTGAAAGCATACGAACAGACGGGAGGAGAGTTGGGATCATAGCACGACTCAATAGACGTTGCACCACCAAATGTATCATTATCAGCATCCAAATAGTATGTCGTTGTAGGTAAGCCGTTATCAATCAAACCATCACAGTTATCATCAATGGTATTACAGACTTCTAAAGCCAATGAATTAATACTCGCATTAAATGGAGCACAATCCACCGCATCCACATCACCATCTCCATCTGCATCCGTTGTACAACCTTCATCTGCTTGACCATCACAATTGTTGTCAATTAAGTCATCACACACTTCGTTTGCATCAGTGTTAATGGCAATATCTGCATCATTACAATCCGTATTATCTGTCACCAACAAAGGATCTGGCGTACACAAAAATGTTGCATTTCCATTGGCATCCCCAAAACCATCGCCATCAGCATCGGTATAGTACGCAATGGGATCAATACACTCCGAAGAGCACAAATTGAAATCAATCAATCCGCCACCAAAAGCCCATAATTGAACGTAAATGGTATCACCCGCTGGCACTGTAGTAACAGTGATTTCAGGCATCAAGCCAGGGCCAGTATCATCGTCACAATCTACCAAAGTATACAATCCCGTCGCGGCATCAAAAGTGTAGGCAGCCATTGCGGCGTCCACAGAACCTTGAGGATTCAATAACAACACTCCGGATGCAGGAACTGCAACTGCGAACCAAGCGTCAGGTTGTTGAATACCCTGCCAAGATGGATTATTTCCACAACCAGGACCACCAGGATTGGTTGACGGCGTATACAAAGCTGGATCTATTGAAACGCTGATACAACCGGTAGTAGGATCAGCTGTAAATGCAGTCCATGGTTCATCTCCTTCAGAGGAAATATAACCCAAACAAGTACAATCTGCTTGAATCTCATCACCACCCGTTGCAGGGTTTCCATCGTTACACACTTGGCCAATCCAAACTGTAGGATCATTGTCATTACAATCTCCGTTACAAGAAGTAAATCCATCACCATCCACATCAAAACCTTCATCAATCACTGCATCGCAGTTGTTGTCTATAAGGTCACAAATCTCTATAGCACTTGGATTCACAGCTGCATTGTTATCATCGCAATCATCTGCAGTCACAAATCCATCACCATCAATATCTGTAGTACAACCTTCATCTACTGTTCCATCACAGTTGTTGTCAATATTGTCTCCACAAACCTCTGCTCCACCTGGGAAAGCAGCAGCTGAAGCATCGTTACAATCGGTGTTGTTGGTCACAAAACCAGGATCAGGAGTACAAGTCAATACTGGTGTTACAGAACCATCGCCAAAAGTATCGCCATCTGTATCTGGGTAATAAGCCAAGGCAGTTGCACAATCAGCTGAACAGAAATTGAAGTTAATCGTGTTACCAGCATTATATGCCCACAGCTGAATATAAATTGGAGCTCCAGGCGTTAAACCAGTCAATGTTAATTGTGGCATCAAGCCAGGACCAGTGTCATCATCACAACCCAATAAGGTATATGTATTTGTTGCTGCATCATAATTGTAGGCAGCCATACCTGCATCACCAGTCCCTTGTGGCGATAAGAACAATTCACCATTGGCTGGAGCACTAATCAAAATCCAAACATCAGGATTCTCGCTACCTACTGTATTTCCTGCACAACCAGGCGCAGTTACTACAGTACTAATGGTATATAAAGCAGGATCAACTGTAATATCTATACAACCTGTTGATGGATCAGCAGTGAAAGCATTAGAAGGTTCATCACCCAACACACCTGCACATGAACAATCCACTTGGATCAAATCATTGGTTGTTGTTGCATCGCCATCGTCACATGTTGCACCAATCCATACGGTATTATCTGCATCATTGCAATCTCCGTCGCAAGAAGTGAATCCATCACCATCTGCATCTTGGTTTTCATCGATAACTCCATCACAATTATTGTCCTGCAAATCACAAATCTCTTGAGCTCCTGGATTTACTGTTGCATCCAAATCATTACAATCATCTGCAGCAACGTATCCATCGGAATCATCATCTTGACCAGCGCAGAAGGCAGGTGCAACAAATGTTGTTGTACCCATACAACCTGGGTTGACAGAGAACATGGCCATCAATGTGTGTGTGGCCCCGTCAGAATCCAAACTATCCACGTTGATAGCGGTAACTGAATTGAAAGGAGCGTTCCAAGATTGAATTACAACACCATCCAAATACAAATCCAATGTTCCAGTTCCAGGAGCCAATGTTGTATTGATATAATTGTTTTGTGCTGGTACCAAAGTGTATTGATTCGTAATTGGATCACAACTCGATGGTGTAGCACAGAATGGGAACTCAATTGAACAAGCTGGTAAGTTTACTGGATCAGTTGTGAAAGGCTCAATTGGACAACCTGCAGTTGAGGTGTAGCTTCCAAATTGGCTATCACCACCTGAAGCTACAGTTACAGCCAAATCAACAGCCGCTACTGTAGTTGCAGTAAAACACATACTGAACACACAAGATCCAGCATCACCCCAGTCATTTCCACCATTACCATCGACAGTGTAATCATAATAGTAACCTTGTCCCGCTGGATAGGCTGAACCACCGGTTGGTGCAATACTTTCTTGCCAAATCCAATCACCAGGACCACCATTACACTCCAAAGGAGCCGTTAAAGGTGTGGCCAAAGACCAACCAGTTCCCAAAGTAATGGCCATACCATCCAACCAATCTCCAGAATTTTGACCATAATCCAATGTGTAACAAATCGTCACATTGGTTCCAACTGCCCATGTTCCTGCAGTAGGCGCTGGCTCGAAGGAAATACTCTGTGGACCCAAACATGAAACAATTGTGGTTCCACCTCCGCATGTACAATCCGCTTGAAGTGTTTCATCAATGGTTGCTGCATCACCGTCATTACAGGGAGCGCCAGGATAAATCGTGGCGCAGTTGTCATTGCAATCCGTTAAAGCGTCAAATCCATCACCGTCATTGTCTGAAGCGTTGCAACCTTCGTCAGCTACACCTGAACAATTCTGGTCAATTCCATCTCCACAAATCTCTGCAGCGGCTGGGTTAATAGAAGCATCATTGTCATTGCAATCAGCAGGTGCATTGAATCCATCTGCATCCAAATCGATTCCAACACAAACATCATCTCCTCCAACACAATCATCATCAATTCCGTTCTCGCAAATCTCAATACCCAATGAACTTACATTGGGATTAAAATCATCACAATCGGTATTAGAAACTACACCACAAGCATCAATGGTTGTTGAACCATCTCCATCACCATCATTGTCAAGATAAGTGATGTTTGTATCGTCACAATCTTCAATATTGGCTACATAACCTGCTGGCTGCGTGCAATCAAAAATGGTATTGTTCACATCTCCAAATCCATCTCCATCCAAGTCTGCATAATATTCTGTACTAACAAACTCATCAATTTCAATGTTGCAATTGTTATCAATACCATCGCAAACTTCATTGGCTGCTGGATTGATGGCTACGTTGTTATCATCACAATCTACATCTGACGTAAATCCATCTCCATCATTGTCAATCAAACCGACACAGTTGTCATCGATTAAATTGTTACAATCATTGTCCAATCCATCACAAAATTCAGTGGCTCCTGGATAAGATGAATTGCTTTCATCATTGCAATCTGTTCCGTCAAGCACCATATTCGCTTCTGGCGCACAAGTTAAAATTGGCGCTTGCCCTGCATTTCCAAATCCATCCCCATCCCCATCAGCGTAATAGGCCAAGGCCGCTTGACAATCGGATGAGCAGAAATAAAAATTAATCGTATTTCCTGCATTATACGCCCAAAGCTGAATGAAAATCTGTGCGCCTGGTGTCAGGCCAGTCAAAGTCAATAGTGGCATTAAACCAGGACCTGTATCATCGTCACAACCGAGTAAAGTATAGGTGTTGGTAGCTGCATCATATGTATACGCGGCCATACCCGCATCACCATTTCCTTGTGGAGAAAGAAACAATTCTCCATTGGCAGGAGCATTGATCAAAATCCAAACATCTGGATTCTCACTACCGACAGTGTTTCCAGCACAGCCTGGTGCTGTGACAACAGTAGATATGGTATATGTAGCGGGATCAACTGTAATATCTATGCATCCCGAAGCGGGATCAGCAGCAAAAGCATTGGAGGGCTCATCACCCAATGAACCAGAGCAAGAACAATCTGCTTGAATCAGGTCATTGGTCGTGTTTGGATCATTGTCGTTACAAGAAGCCCCGATGTAAATGGCTGCATTGTTATCGTTACAATCACCATTGCACGTCGAAAAACCGTCACCATCTAAATCGAATCCTTCATCTATTGCTCCACTACAGTTATTATCCAACAAATCACAAACCTCAGAGGCGCCGGGAAAAATAGCAGCGTCAGCATCATTGCAATCTGAACCTACATCAAATCCATCACCATCACCGTCTGAGAAAGGAGTTACCAAGAAAGGAATCAAGGTGCAATCAGCACCTATGTAACTTCCCATGCTTCCATCACCTCCTGTAGTCACTTGTACACTCAAATCAGCGTTATCATTCACCGTTGCTTGAACGCAGAAACCTATTGTGCAGTTGCCAGCATCACCATCATCATTACCACCATCACCATCCAGGTTGGTGTCATAATAGTAACCTTGACCAAAAGTTAATCCTGAACCTGTTGCTGTCAATAAATTTTGCCAAATCCAAGCCCCTGTTCCAGCTGCGGCGCAAGAAGAAGGCGCCGTAAATGGCTGGACATTAGACCAACTTGCGCCTAAAATCACTTCAAAACCGTCTACCCAACTTGCGGTCGCTTGAGCGTAATCAACGGTGTAACAAATGGTCACTAACGTACCAGGTGCATAAGCTCCTGCAACGGGGGAGGGACTGAACGAAACACTCTCGCTATTTACACATTGCGCATTCAATTGAATGCCGGAAAATAACATAGAAATTCCTAGAAAAATGAATGAAAGAAAGTTATGCTTTGCATTCAAAAAAGTTCTGAGGTTCATCAACTTAAAATTTTGGTTAGTCGTCAAAAATAGGGAAATCCTCTAAAAATTACAACTTTAATTTTTCCAACTCCTGTTTTTAACAAAAAAGCTTAACCTGATTTGAGCAAATCAAAATTCGACTTAGTTTCGGAATGTGGAAATTGATTTAATTGAAGAAAATAAAGAGATTGTAAGGCGCTACCGCAGTCTTCTTCGCGCATGCAATAGGTCCAAAACCAAAAACGAGCGCAGCCTAATTCGAAAAGCTTTTAATGTTGCTTTAGAAGCCCACAAGGATATGCGCCGAAAAAGTGGTGAGCCCTACATCTATCACCCCCTAGCAGTGGCAAAAATTGCTGCTGAGGAATTGGGATTGGGCACCTTGGCCATCGTTTGTGCATTGCTCCATGACACCGTTGAAGATACCTACATTACTTTAGACGATATTGAGAATCTTTTTGGCAAAAAAGAAAGGGTTATCATCGACGGCTTAACCAAAATATCCGGCGTTTTTGATCACCAAACCACCAGTCAGCAAGCTGAAAATTTCAGGAAAATGCTCCTGACACTCAGCGATGATGTTAGGGTTATTCTCATTAAACTGGCCGACAGACTGCACAACATGCGCACCTTGGATCACATGTCCAGAGAAAAGCAGCTTAAAATTGCCAGTGAAACTTTATTCATGTATGCCCCACTTGCGCACCGCTTGGGGTTGTACAACATTAAAACAGAATTAGAAGACCTCAGCCTCAAATTTCAAGACCCTGATGCCTACGATGAAATTACCGCCAAATTACAAAAGACACAGGCGGTAAGAACCAGATTTATCAATCAATTCACTCTGCCCATTCGACGGGCTCTGGATGAAATGGGGGTGAAATACGACATCAAAAGCAGAACAAAATCCATTTATTCCATCTGGAATAAAATCCACCAAAAAGGCGTTCCTTTTGAAGAAATTTATGACCTCTTTGCCATCCGCATTATCATTGACAGCGATGAAGAACACGAGAAAAGTGAATGCTGGCGCGTGTATGCTGCTGTTACAGATTATTACCAACCCAGCCCTGAGCGTTTGAGAGATTGGATTAGCATCCCAAAATCTTCTGGCTACGAGGCATTGCACACCACAGTCATGTCACCCTCTGGTAAGTGGGTAGAAGTGCAGATTCGATCCGTGAGAATGGATGATTTGGCAGAGAAAGGCTTTGCCGCGCATTGGAAATACAAAGGCACCGTTGAGTCTCCTGAAAGCAAACTAGACAAATGGCTAAGTCAGGTTAGAGAGGTTTTGGAAAATCCTGGTGACGATGCTTTGGAATTCATCGACAATTTCAAACTTTCTCTTTTTTCTGAAGAAATATATGTGTTCACGCCCAGTGGTGATTTAAAGACATTGCCCAAAGGTTCCACCGCGTTAGATTTTGCATTCAATATCCACTCCCAAATTGGATCCCAATGCATCGGTGCAAAAGTCAATCACAAATTGGTCCCCATGAGCCATGTCATCAGAAGCGGAGATCAAATTGAAATCTTGACATCTAAGAAGCAACGACCCAAGGAAGAGTGGCTCAGCATTGTGGTTACAGCCAGTGCACGCCAAAAGATTAAGGTTGCTTTGAAAGAAGAGCGAAAGAAAATAGCCGAGGAAGGCAAAGCCCTACTCCGCAAATTCTTCCAAAACATACATGCCGATTGGCTTGCTGTCAACATCGATGAATTGGTGAAACATTTTGAAACGTTCTCAACGCAAGAACTTTATTTCAGAATTGCAAAAGAAAAAGTTGTATTAAAAGACTTTAAAAGTTTTAATATTGAAGGGGGGAGAATCAAGGTCTACCGCAAAAAGGAAAAAGTTTCTCAAGAGGATTCACCAAAAATCATCACTTCTGCGCCTAGCATGGGAACCGCTGTGGTGATTGGAGATGCGGAACAGAAAGTAGACTTTAGCTTGGCCACCTGCTGTAATCCTATCCCTGGTGACGAAGTCTTTGGTTTTACTACGGTAGATGAAGGCATTAAGATTCACCGCACCTCGTGTCCCAATGCTCAGGAAATGATGAGCAAATTCGCCTATCGCGTCATCAAGGCCAGATGGAACAGTCAAAATTTGGTTCAGTTTGAGGTAGGCTTAAAATTCACGGGAATAGATGATGTGGGACTGGTGCAAAAGATCACCAATATCATCTCTACAGACATGCGGGTAAACATGAGAGCCATTTCATTTGAAGCCATCGACGGTATTTTCAGTGGTCGTGTGATTGTTTTGGTTCACGATACTGGTCATTTGAATGATTTGATCAAAAACCTCAAAGCTGTAGATGGTGTACTAACCGTTGACCGCATTGAATCCGAGTTTTCATAAAATACTATCTTTGCTTCATCGATGGAAGAATTACAAGAAAAAGTAAAACTGCTTTTCAAGGAGTACTTGGAAAAAAACGGCCATAGGAAAACGCCGGAACGTTTTGCTATTCTCAAAGAAATTTACAACCTATCAGGGCATTTTGATATTGAACAACTTTATTCCCAAATGAAGTTGCAAAAATACCGCGTCTCCAGAGCTACCTTGTACAACACCATTGAACTTCTCATGAATTGTCAATTGGTAAGAAAAAATCAATTTGGTCAAAACACTGCCCATTTTGAAAAGGCCTTCCAAAATCAACAACATGATCACATTGTTTTGATTGATACCGGTGAAGTGATAGAGTTTTGTGACCCCCGTATTCATCAAATCAAAAAAACTTTGGAAGAACTCTTTGGCGTTGAAATTCAGCACCACAGCTTAAATTTCTACGGAAAACGACCCAACTCAAAATAGTTTTCCGTTCACTCCATTTTACCATTATTTTTGCGCTTTACCAATAGTATGATCAATAAAACTGCGGTTCTTCTCGGTTTACAATGGGGAGATGAAGGAAAAGGGAAAATAGTAGATGTACTCACCCCTCAATACGATATCATAGCCAGATTTCAAGGTGGACCCAATGCAGGCCACACCTTAATTTTTGACGGAAAAAAGCACGTCTTGCACACCATACCCTCAGGTATTTTTCACGGCAATGTCATCAATGTCATTGGAAATGGTGTAGTTATAGACCCTATCATTTTCCAAAAAGAAATTGAAAAACTGCAAGATAATAGTGTCCCGTTTCAAGAACGCCTTTTGATTTCCAAAAAAGCGCATCTTATTTTACCCACCCACCGCATTCTAGACGCCGCCTCTGAAGCAGCAAAAGGAGCCGCAAAGATTGGGTCTACATTAAAAGGGATAGGTCCTACATATATGGACAAGACTGGCAGAAATGGCTTGCGCGTTGGAGATATTTTGGAAGATGATTTTGTTCTAAAATACAAAGAACTGAAAGAAAAGCATCTTAAAATTCTCAGTCAATACACTTTTGAATATGAATTGACAGAGTTGGAAAACCAATGGATGCAGAGCATTACTTTCTTAAAAGCCATGACAATCATTGATAGTGAACATTACATCAATGCCGCTCTAAACCAAGGTAAAAAAGTTTTGGCAGAAGGCGCGCAAGGATCACTTTTGGATATTGACTTTGGATCATACCCATTTG
>CANEVR010000026.1 GCA_947442505.1 Flavobacteriales bacterium
GTTGCCACGCATTTCAACTTTAGAAACTACGGCACGCAAAGTGTCGCCTTTTTTGTAGAAATCCGCAGGAATTTGTTGTTCTTTGGGCAACAACAACTCATTGTTTTCATCGTCCAAAACCAAAATTTCTTTTTTCCAAACTTGGTAAACTTCTCCAGAAATGATTTCACCTACACGCTCACGGTATTTTTGATAGATGTGGTCTTTTTCCATCTCAATGATTCGAGAAGTAAGTGTTTGGCGCATGGCCAACACATTGCGTCTTCCAAAATCTTCAATCTTGATTTCTTCAATCAATTCCTCTCCCACTTCAAGGTCAGCAACTACTTTCTGTGCCATTGAAACTTCAATTTGAGCCACCTCGTCATCAAGTTCTCCATCAGGAACAACCTCGCGGGTTCTCCAGATTTCCAAGTCACCACGCTCTGCGTTGATGATGATGTCAAAGCCATCATCTGCACCCCAGCGCTTGATAATCATGTTTCTAAATACGTCAGCCAAAATATTGGTGATGGTCTCGCGATCAATATTCTTGAATTCTCTGAATTCACCGAATGATTCTAAAAGGTTAACTCCTTTCATGGGTTATGGGGTTATTATTTGAAGCTAATTTTAATTATGGTTTCTTTTATTTCGTTGTAGGGTAGTACAATTTTTTTCTCTACCCACTTCTTGGTTTTTTTACCTGGAACCGTTTCCTTTTCCTTGTATTGCACCTCGATATTTTCTTCATCCGCTAGGATAAGTTGTCCTTCTAATTTTTTTCCATCTGTGGTTTTGATGGCCACTTCACGTCCGACATTTTTGAAGTATTGCCTTTTTACCACCAATGCTTTTCCAACACCTGGTGAAGAAACTTCCAATGAAAAGTCTTCTATTTCACGGTCTAGGGCACCTTCAACGGCTCTGCTTACTTTTTTGCAATCATCTATGCTTAGTCCGCTGTCGCGGTCCACCAACACCTCAATGGCATTACCGGGGTTGACATTTATAGAGACAATGAATAAGTCCGAATCCACTGTAAGTGGTTGAACCAAGTCTGTTATTTGGGCTATTGTGATCATGCTATGCAAAACAAAGAGGGGCTTCCACCCCTCCTTAGCTTTTCTCGTTTACCTTGCAAATATAGGTCAATCCTATTTTGTGCGCAAAATTTATTTCATTCTACCGCCACAGGACTTTTTTGATTAGCTCATCCATATCGCGCTCGATGTATTGGTACACTGGCGCAATAGAGTCTGGATTGGGTGCGGATTCAAAATACAACGCACACCTCAAATAGTGAGCTGTACTGTCTGTCACAAAGAACTGCAGGGGAGAGGCGGCCTCGCCTTCTATTCGATAGCGAATACCAAAGACTTTTCGCTCCTCTTCTTCTATCAAAGATTTTTCAATGGCACTGGCTTTCATTTCATGTTTTGCAGCAAATGTGTAGGCGTCCACCACCAAATCATGGATGTTATTGCTGACAGGCAGGTAAGTACAATGAATACGCGCTTTAAGTTTTGGGTAAAATATATTGAATCTGCAGGAGTCAGATTGGCTTTGATCCAATTGTTCTATTGTCGCAAATTGAGATACGGGAATTGAAAACGCACAAGGTGCCTCATACGTCCGGTACTGAGGTTGAGGCAAATCAATTCTGAAATAACCAATCGGTTTGGGAAAGGTAGTTTCCGGTGTTCTAAGAAGCAATGCATATACAGCAATACCCAAAATGAGAAGAATGGTTGAAAAGATGAATAATTTCCTCATGGCAGACGTTTTTGAACTTTGACCCGATCTAACCTCCTGTGATTGGCAGTTTCAATGGTAAAAGTATAATGATGAAAATCCAGCTGCTCTCCTTTTTGAGGTACTCTGCCCAATATTTCAATAATGAGTCCGGCTAGCGTTGAACTGTCGCCCTTGGCCTCTTCAAAAAGATGTTCATCTACATTGAAAACGCGGTAGAAATCGACCAATGAAATTTTTCCTTCAAACAAATAAGTGTTTTCATCGACAATGGAATATTTCAAATCATCCACATCGAACTCATCTTGGATATCTCCGACAATCTCTTCAATTACATCTTCTAGAGTTACAATTCCCGACAATCCGCCGTATTCATCTACCACCATGGCGATGTGTTTGCGGTCTTTTCTGAAGTCTGCCAATAGATCGTCAATCTTTTTGGTTTCAGGAACAAATTTCCCAGGTCTGATAACGCTGTGCCATTCAAATTCGGGATTGTCAATATGTGGCAACAAATCTTTGATGTGCAAAACACCCCTAATGTCATCAATATTTTGTTTGCAAACGGGCCAACGCGAGTATCCTTTCTCTCTGATCTGACGCATAATTTCACTCATGTTCCAACCTTCATTGAGCATGGCCAAATCTGTTCTGGGCGTCATGATTTGACTCACGTTTTTTTCACCAAAGGTGACAATGCCTTCCAAAATTTTCCTTTCTTCAGGTGAACGCATTTCATTTTGAGTCAATGCCAATGCATGCCCCAACTCATTTACACTAATGGTTTCAACACGTGATTTGATATTCTTTTGAAGCAAATTCCCGGCTTTGATGAGCAGCCAGCTGAGTGGCGCAAAGATTTTTTGCAGTACAACCAATGGACCCACCATGATGGAGGCAATTTGCAAATTGTTGGATGTGGCGTACACTTTTGGTATTACCTCTCCAAACATAACAATCACAAAAGTGACCAATACCACATGGATGATGGTAGCCATCAACGGGCTGAACATTTCTGGGGGAAACCATTGTTCCATCAAGGAAGTGGAAAGCAAAACGATGGCGATATTTACCGCATTGTTGGTGATTAGAATGGTGGCCAGAATGCTACGCGTGGCTTTTTCCTTATCAGGCGTAGAAGTAAGCTGTTGTATTTTAAGCAGTGCACCCTTGTCGGCCTCATCAATTTTTTTTCGTTGTTCGGGTGTAAAGGAAAACAAAGCCACTTCACTGCTAGAAATGGCTGCGGAACAGAGCAAAAGTAACAGCACCACGACGATGGTCATGGGGCTGTTGACTTGTAAAATAATGGAACCTAAATGAAACGGGTCACTCATGATTAAAATGGTAAGTCGTCATCTGCTGTTTCCGTTGACATGGCAGGGGCGGCTGGCATAGGCTCGTTGAGCGCCATTGGCTGTCCACTGGCGTTTTCAATGGTCCTGGGAGAAAGCATGGTAAACTCATCTACATATATTTCTGTGATGTATTTGGTTTCATTGTTCACTTGATAGCTTCTGTTTCGGATTTTTCCTTCCACATACACCTTCATGCCTTTTTTTAAATATTGCTCACCCAATTCCGCAAGGGCCGTTCGACGAATGACAATGTTGTGCCAATCTGTGATGGAAGTGCGCTCTCCAGTTTTGGCGTCTTTCCATGATTCTGTGGTTGCCAAAGGAAAAGAAAGGATTTTCCCTCCGTTTTCAAATGATCTCATTTCAGGATCCTTGCCAATGTTTCCGACAAGCATCACTTTGTTTACTGTTCCTGACATAAAATTTGTTTTAAGATTTCGAGGACAAAACTATGGGGGGTCTTGGTCGATTTACAAGCTTCATATAAGGCGCTATAAGTGTCCTTTATGTGCTAGAAATTTTTCAAAAACCCTGGGAAAACCCAATTCTTTGGCTTCATCTTTTGAAATCCACGAACCAAATTTATATGCATTTTTTGGCATAACATCCAACAAATTGGAAAAGATATACACGTGCATCCGGCGATGGGTGAGGAGGTGAATGATGGGTTCTGGGGTTTCTAATTTCCAATTGTTTTGGGTTGGAAACTTCTCATTGAGTTGTTGTAACGCCTGTTCTGTGCCTATTTCAGCATCAAATGAAAAGAATGGCAAAGTGTACAGATTGCCCCAAATACCTCGCTGAGGACGCTTTTCAAGAAGGATTTGATCTTGTTGGTTGGTAATGAGTGCGGCGTAGAGATAAAGATTGGAGGATTTGATTTTTTTGTCTTTGACTGGGATCTCGTCTACCCAACCATTCAAGAATGATTGGCATTCCTCCTGGAGCGGACAAACAACACATTGCGGTTTTTTAGGTGTGCAAAGCATTGCCCCAAACTCCATGCTGGCTTGGTTAAAAACATGCGGAGAGGCATGTTGAATCCAATCATCCAATAGCAATTGAATGTTTTTTTTGGTGCTTGGTGAATCAATGGGGTCTTTGGATCCGAGGAAACGAGAAACCCACCTCAATACATTGCCATCAACTGCAGCCTTGGGAAAATCATGGGCAAATGAAGCAACCGCTGCGGCGGTATAGGGACCAACCCCAGGAATCTTAAGCCACTCTTCGTAAGTTTTTGGAAAAGAGCCCAGCTCATGTGCAATTAATTTAGCACCCAGTTGAAGGTTTCGGGCCCTGGAGTAATATCCCAATCCTTGCCAAACGCGAAAAAGTTGATCTTCTGGGGCGTTGGCCAGGTCTTGAACCGTTGGAAATTGACGGAGCAATTCATGGTAATAGTTCATCCCTTGCTGAACGCGAGTTTGTTGAAGAATGATCTCAGAAATCCAGATGGCATAGGGATCTCTGGTATTGCGCCAAGGGAGGTCGCGTTTGTTGTCTAAATACCAAGGAATAATATGCTGAACAAAGGAAGGAATGACTGTTTTTTTCATTTTCACAAAAGTCGATACAAAAATTGGTAAACTATACATATATTTGCAACCCCTAAAAAAACTGATATTCACCTTTTTAGAAAGAAACGATGACGAAAGCAGATATAGTGACAGAAATTTCCAACAAAACTGGGATAGATAAGAACGATGTTTTGGCGATTGTGGAAGGATTTATGACCACACTCAAAAATTCAATGGAAAAAGGTGAGAATGTTTATTTGAGAGGCTTTGGGAGCTTTATTGTGAAGAGAAGAGCGGAAAAGTTGGGAAGAAATATCTTGGCCAAAACCACGGTAACGATTCCAGCGCATTATGTTCCATCTTTCAAGCCATCCAAAGAATTTGTGGATGCGGTGAAGGAAAAAGTTAAGGTAGCGCAAAATGGATAAGAAATGGCTCAAACCCGCTTTGGTTGTCGGACTGGGTTTGGTGCTGACTGTTCTTTTTTTATGGATGCCTCGTAAGCCCAGTGCCAAAGAGGAAAATCAAGAGATGCCTGCTTTATCTGCAGAAGAGTCTAGGTTGCAGCAAGCCATTGAGTTGGTGAACGGACCCAATCCCATGCAGGGCATCATGATGTTGAGAGAGATTGTTGCCAAGGACACCAACAATGTGGATGCGCATTATTGGCTCGGTGTTTTTGCCGTTCAATCTGGACAGTATGACAAAGCGATACCTCGTTTTGAGAAAGTAATTAAATTAGACCCTGATTACTTGAACGCTTACATGGATTTGGGAGCAGTTTACAAGGAATTGGGTGAAAAGAATAAGGCGCTCAGCTTGTTTGAGCTTGCAGCGGCCAGGGATAGTGCCAATATTTACGCATTGTTTTTCTCAGGAGAGACAGCGGCAGACATTGGAGAGAAAGAGAAAGCAAAGAAGTATTACAATCAATTGTTAAGACATACCGCAGACACAGCAGTAGTGGTGCGGGTGAAAGAACGAATTGAGAAATTGAATTAGAATATTAACGTTTAAAATTTAGAAAACATGCCTTGCGGTAAAAAAAGAAAACGCCATAAGATGGCTACTCACAAGCGTAAAAAGCGTTTGAGAAAGAATCGTCACAAAAAGAAAGTTCGCTAGTTTGGTGGGGCATAGCCCCTACTAGTGAACACCATTGTCGGAGCAGATTTTCTCTGCTCTGACCAATTGTGTTTAATTGTGAATGTTGAATTAGTTATAAGTAAGTCACCCAAAGGGGTTCAGCTTGCTGTGTTGCAAGACCGCCAATTGGTGGAGTTGCACCACGAGGATGCTACACAGAATTATGCTGTGGGTGACATCTATTTGGGAAAGGTGCGCAAAATGGTGCCTCACCTCAACGCTGCTTTTGTTGAGGTGGGTCATGAGCGCGATGCTTTCCTGCATTACTTGGATTTGGGTCCTCATTATGCAACGACCAATCAGTTTGTTCGTGGTGTATTGGCGGGTCAAGTTCAATCTGGGCATCTTTCAACTGTGAAGATGCTACCAGAAATTCCAAAGGATGGTGGTATAAAAGATCAAATTGGCCAAGCCAATTTAATCTTGGTTCAGGTGGCCAAGGAGCCTATTTCAAACAAGGGGCCTCGCGTTACCTGTGAGGTAACTTTGGCCGGTCGCTATCTCGTTTTGGTTCCCTTTTCAAACAAGGTTTCTTTGTCCAGTAGAATTGAAGATGATAAGGAGCGTGATCGTTTGCGCAAATTGATTCAGAACATTCGTCCTGCTAACTTTGGTGTAATCATTCGCACCCAAGCAGTGGAAACAACCGTTCAAGAGTTGGACCAAGATCTATCTGAATTGGTGAAACGTTGGGAGCAAATGGTGAAGGCCTTGCCAAAAGCCAAGGCACCGCAGAAAATTTTAGGTGAGTTAGACAAGACTTCCGCAGTACTGCGTGATATCCTGAGCGACAAGTTCACTGCAATCCATGTAAATGATCCAGCCTTAGCGGCTTCTGTCAAAACCTATCTGGATTCCAATGCGCCTGAGCTAAAGGATATTGTCAAAGAACACAAAGTGGATGATTTGTTCGATGCCTTCAATATTCACCGACAAATCAAATCTTCGTTTGCCAAGCAAGTCAATTTAAAAAGTGGTTCTTACCTGATTGTTGAACATACGGAAGCTATGCACGTCATTGATGTGAACAGCGGAAACAGAAAGCAAGCATCCGTCAAGGATCAAGAAGAGAATGCACTTCAAACCAATTTGGAGTGTGCCGCTGAAGTAGCGCGTTTGTTGCGTTTGCGTGATATGGGTGGTATCATTTGCGTCGACTTCATTGACATGCAAAACAAGGACAATCAAAAGAAGTTGCACGATGCCTTGCGTGACGCCATGAAGACCGATAAGGCCAAGCACAATGTTTTGGCACCTAGTCGTTTTGGTGTAGTAGAAATTACCAGAGAAAGAGTAAAGCCGGTCACTCAGGTGAAAACAACGGAGAAATGCCCGAGTTGTCATGGAAAAGGCACGGTAGAGGCTTCAGTGTTGTTCACAGATCAATTGGAAAACGGGGTTCGCATGGTTGCCCAAGAGTACAAACACAATTTTGTACAAATGGTGGTCAATCCATTGGTAGAAGCCTATATCAACAAAGGTTGGTGGTGGAATACTTTGCGCACTCAGTGGCAAAAGAAATATGGTATTAAAATACAAGTAGAAAGTTCCACATCTGCAGAACTTTTGGAAGTGCACTATTTGGATGCACAGGGTGAAGAAATCAAATTGTCTTAACGCGCGATATAGCGGTAAAGCATTACTCCAAGAGCCAATAAAAACATCAGCAAGGAAATCCTATTGATTCCATGCATGAACTTTAAGTTGGTATCATGGGTCGACTTTTTGAACCATGTCAATGGGTTCAAGTAATGCGCTATTTTTTGAATGATCATGGTACTAATGTCGTGAATTAAACATGAAACACATTAAAAATTTAGAATTTTATGGAATCAATCCCACAAAATTCTAAATCAATCGAAAGCCTTATTTGTCAAGCTTACAAAACTTCTAGATGTGCGATGACGGAAATCTCCACCTTGCAATCCCTGGGTAATTGAGAAACTTGAACCGCTTCGCGGGCAGGAGGAATAGGTCCCACGTATTTTCCATAAACGTCATTGATCTTACCGTAGTCAGCCATGTCCTTCATGAAGATGCTGGCCTTGACGACGTTATTCCAGTTCATTCCTGCAGCATCGAGCAAGGCTTCAATGTTTTTCATTACTCTTTCCGTCTCTTCCTCTACAGGAAGAGGATGGTATACTTGCTCTATTGGATCCATGGCAATTTGCCCTGAGATAAACAACAAGTTGCCCACTTGAATGGCTGGGCTGTAAGGAGCTATGGGTTTGGGCGCTCCGGAAGTATGAATGGCTGTCTTTTTCATGTAGTTTTGCAATTGGAGTGCAAGATGCGAATAATTTTAATTGACAACTACGATTCTTTTACCTACAATATTGTTCACTATTTGGAGCAGTTGGATGTGGAAGTTGATGTTGTGTTTAATGACAATTTGAATATTCCAAGTTGGGAGATGTATGACGGGGTGGTTATTTCTCCCGGTCCAGGATTGCCCGAAGAATCGGGTTTTTTATTGGACTGGATGAAAACCATCCCAGAAACCCAGCCCGTTTTGGGAATTTGTTTGGGTTTGCAGGCCATGGTGGTTCATTTTGGCGGAGTATTGAGAAATTTAGAGACGCCACTGCACGGTCAAGCAGGAAAATTGGAAGAGATGGCAAAAGGGAACATTTGGTCGGCTATTCCCATGCCCATCAATATTGGCCACTACCATTCTTGGGTAGCGGACGAAAATAATCTTCCGGCCACTTTGGAGGTGCTGGCATGGGATGAGAAGAAGAGAATCATGGCCGTTCAACATGCAGTATTTCCATGGTGCGCATTGCAGTTTCATCCTGAATCCATTTTGTCAGAAAAAGGAATTTTGTGGTTTGATCATTGGTTAAATCATTGCGTAAGACCAAAATCAATAACTTAGCAACATGCGAAAATTTTCAACTTGTATTTCTTTGTGTCTGTTGTTTATTATGACAACGTCGATGTTTTCACCGCCGGGTACTTTTCGCATTGCGGTAATGAAGTACAAGGGTGGTGGTGATTGGTATGCCAATCCAACGGCATTGACCAATTTGGTTAAGTTTGCCAACACCCAGTTACAGACCAAAATTGACGAGAACGTTGCACAGGTGGATGTGGGCAGCTCTGAGATTTTTGACTATCCTTTTGTTCACATGACGGGACATGGTAATGTGGTTTTTTCTATGGACGATGCACAGAACCTGCGAACCTATCTTCAGGCCGGAGGATTTCTTCACATCTCAGACAACTATGGAATGGACATGTTTGTACGCCGAGAAATGAAGAAGGTTTTTCCAGAACTGGAATGGGTTGAAGTTCCTTTTGATCACGCGATTTATCATGGGAAATTTGATTTCAAGAATGGATTGCCTAAGATTCATGAACACGATGGAAAGAACCCCAAGGGTTTGGGAATGTTTTGGGAGGGGAAATTGGTGTGTTTTTATGATTTTGAATGCGATTTGGGAGATGGTTGGGAAGATGCGCAAGTGCACAACGACAGCGAAGAGAATCGTCAAAAGGCCTTGCGCATGGGCGCTAATTTGATTCAATATGCCTTCATTGGACAGCCGTGAATTGTTGGAATGGGAGGTAAAAGAAATCCTTGACGAGTGCATTGTTCGATACAACAACCTGTCTTTTATTGAACTTGATCCCATATCGATTCCCCATCGTTACAAAAAAAGACAAGACATTGAGGTTAGCGCCTTGATGACAGCATTGATTTCATGGGGAAATCGAAAAGCGATCCTTCAGGCGGCAAGCAAATGGATGGAGATGATGGATGATGAACCTTTTTCTTTTGTTCAATCTGCAAGTGCCTCTGAAATTAAAACCTTGTCCAAAAATATTTACCGCACTTTTCAATCTACGGATATGGAAGATTTGATTTGTGCATTGCGCGGGGCTTACGCAAGGCATGAAAGTTTAGAAGAACTGTTTTTGCCTGGTTTTAATAAGGGCGGGTCAAGGGAAGGCATCCTGCATTTCAGAGAAACCATTTTATCTTTTGGACATCAACCTCGTTTTGAGAAGCACATCGCCAATCCCGCTCAGAATGGGGCAGCCAAGCGCGTCAATATGTTTCTTCGCTGGATGGTGCGCAGGGATGATCAAAAAGTTGATTTTGGCATATGGGACAATATTCCAATGTCAAAACTGTCTATTCCGTTGGATGTTCACACCGGAAATATTTCTCGAAAGCTAGGGATATTGAGTCGGAAGCAAGACGATTGGAGGTCGGTTCAGGAATTGGATGAAGTACTAAGAAAATGGCGACCCCATGATCCGGTGGCCTATGATTTTGCCCTGTTTGGCATGGGGGTAGAAGGGATTTTTAAAGATTAGCTTTGTCCAAGACGAAATTTTGTTCGTTTTCTACCTTTTTTTTACGATATTCGCAGACCTTAAAAATGTTTTGTTATGGCAATGATTGAGAAAATTAGAAGGCAAGGATGGTTGGTACTCGTTATGGTGGGTATTGGAATTGTCGGCTATTTGATTCCCTATGATGCGGTGATGGCGCTGTTTGGAAAAGGCGCAAAAGACGCAGGAGAGATCGATGGAGAAACCATCGATGCGGCTGCTTGGCAGCAAGCGGTGGAGAAGCAACGCGTGTTGTTCAACTACACTTCAAACGAGAGTGCACTTTCCAACGACACTTGGAATACTTTGACAGAAGAGCGTTTGTACGCAGATGAGTTGAGCGCAATGGACATTGATGTTTCAGACGAAGAGTTGGATGAGGTTTTGTTTGGAGCCAATCTTTCTCCTTTTGTAAAAAGCACCATTTATGGTGGAAAGGATTCAACTTCAATGAAGGAGCAAATGCGTCAGCGTTTTGAAACTTTTGACCCTCGTGATCCAACCTGGACCATGGAGAAAGCAGAAATGTGGAAAGAGTTTGTTCGTTACAAGCGCAAGAAAGAGAAGTATGACAACATGATTAAGTTGGGTGCTTATGCCAATAATTTGGATGCCAAATGGGCTTTCAAAGCTGGTTCATCCAAGACGGCTGTTGACTTTGTTGCCAAAACCTACATGGAAATTCCTGATTCTACTGTTGCAGTATCTGATGATGATATCCGTTCTTATTACAATAAGCACAAAGCAGAGCGTGAGTACAAGCAAGAGCGCAGCAGAAGCTTGGAGTATGTGAGTATTGCTATTCAAGCCACTGAGCAAGATTTGGCATCCATCAAATCCAAGATGGATGGTATGGTTCGTGATTTCCGTATGGCTAAAAACGACTCAGCATTTGCAGCAGCTGCAGCAGCAACACCAGGCATGGCCAAGATGAGATATGTTCCTGGTTCGATGATGGAACCATTCAATGGTCAAATTTTGAACGATTCTATTGGTAAAGTAATTGGTCCATTTGCGGATGCAGGTGCGATGAAATTGGTGAAGATCTCCAAGCGTGTTTCCGAGATTGACAGTGTTCAAGCGCGTCACATTTTGATTCAAGATCAAACACCAAAAGGAAAAGCCAAAGCTGATTCAATCATGAATGTCATCAAGGCCAAGAAGAACTTTGCAGAAATGGCCAAACAATTTGGTACAGATGGAACCAAAGACAAAGGTGGTGACTTGGGAATGTTTGCACGCGGTGCGATGGTGCCTGATTTCGAGAAGCCTTGTTTCAATGGAACTGTCGGTCAATTGCAAGTGGTGAAGACCCAATTTGGTTACCATGTAGTTGAAGTAACCAAGAAGAATGCACCCAAAATGAATACGTATGTTGCGGTAGTGGACCAATCTCAAGAGCCAAGTCCGGGTACCCGCAAAGATGCTTTCAACAAAATGCGTGAGTTGACCATCAATGCTAAAGATACCGCTTCTTTCCGTACACAAGTGAAGGCGTTGTATCCAAATGCAAACATCGTTCCTGCTCAAATGATTGTTCCCAATGCACAAGCCATTGCAGGCATCCAAAAAGCTGAGAGCATCGTTTCTTGGGCTTATGGTGCGGAGATCAATGAGATTTCTCAACCTTTCTTGGTCGAGAACAATTGGGTTGTGGCTGTGCTTTCAGAAATCAGAGAGCGTGGGGTACCCGCTTTTGAGGATGTGAAAGAAACCATGAAGGCCAAAGTGATCAAAGAGAAGAAAGGAACCATGTTGGCTGAAAAAATGAAGGGAACTTCTTTGCAAGCCATTGCTTCCGGAAATGGAACAATGGTTAAGCATTCAGAGTTGTTGTGGAGAGGAATGAATTTGCCAGAAGCTGGAGTTGGTGAGCAAGAGTTTGCTTTGATTGGAAAGTGCTTTGGAATTGCCAAAGGACAGGTATCAGAACCCATCATCGGAGAGGGTGCTGTATATGTTATCCAAAAGACAGCTGATGTTGTTGATGCACAAAGCATGGACGGATACAAGAATGAGAAGCGCATGTTGCAACAAAATGCAAAGGCTTCTATGGCAGGTCGTGTGTTTGGTGCATACCGTGAGGCTGCTGATATCGATGATCGTCGTTTTATCAACGAGTAATTATAAGTTAGAAGGATATTGAAAAGGGTTGCGAAAGCGACCCTTTTTTTTTGGACCTAATCCGGCTATCCGCTTCAAGTCCTCGGGACGCATTTGCGTCCCTGTGGGCTTTCCGCTACTATCCGGGGTAGGGGTCTGTTGAAGCGCTCAACCAAGAGCTATCACCATAGCTTAAGAAACGGTAATCATTGTCCAATGCACTTTGATAAATCCTTTTCCAATCCTCGCCGACAATGGCGTGCACCAGGAGCAGCAAGGTGCTCTTGGGTTGGTGGAAATTGGTGATTAATGCTTGAATGGTTTTGATGGTGTACCCAGGTCCAATGATGATCTGGGTGGCGCCGGCAATAACATCAAGGCCAAGTTCTGTTGCTTTTTGATACAAATATTCCAGGTTCTCGATAAGACTGTTTTCAGGCTTTTCTTGATAGGGACTCCATTGCCCCAGGTGAAACAATCCATGTTCATCAGGTACTGCACGTTCATTGCCGAGCCAATGCAAACTTTCCAAAGTGCGCAATGCTGTCGTGCCCACGACGATGGTTCGGTGGCCTTGTTTTAGTTTCTCTATCCATTGGGCAATAAATGCCGTACTGACTTCAAAATACTCCGCGTGCATTTCATGTTTGCCCAAAGTATCTGCACTCACAGGTTTGAAAGTCCCTGCACCCACATGTAAGGTGAGCTGACCTTGCGTCACTCCTTTTTGCTTCAATGTTTCAATAACGGTTTCGTCAAAATGCAACGAAGCCGTTGGTGCGGCTACAGACCCTTCCCATTTTGCAAAAAGCGTCTGGTATCGGTCATAATCTTCTTCCTCAGTGGCACGGTTCAAATAAGGAGGAATAGGCAATTCGCCAATGGCTTCTAAGACCTCACTGAATTGTCCCAAATCCCATTTCCAATCGATGACAAAGCCATTGTCCCCGCTGTGCACACACATGACTTCTAAAGTGCCTTTTTTTCCGTTGATGGAATAGGACTTGAAAAGCGAACCTTCCTTCCATTTCTTGGCACCACCAACAAAGCAGAGCCAGGTGCATTTTTCTTTGGCTGTTAAAGCCGAAGTATAATCCATGTCCAAAGGCTCAAGACAAAAAATTTCAATGACGCCGCCGGTCGACTTTTGGAAATGTATTCGAGCTGGAATCACTTTGGTATTGTTCACCACCCAAAAATCATTGGGTTCAAACAAGTCAACAATGTCACGAAAATTCAAATGGGTAATTTCTCCTTTTTGGAAGTGCAATAACTTGCTGTCACTTCTCTTGGCCAAGGGATGCAGGGCAATGCGCTCCTCGGGCAAAGGATAATCAAAGTCAACCATTGAAATGTCCTGAATCTTCTTCACGGTGCGAATCTACAACAAGGAATTGTGCATCTTTGCCAAATGAAGCGTACTTTTTTTATTTCAGTTTTCTTCCTTAGCCAATGGGCTGTTCAAGCGCAAGAATGGGAAGGGATTTGGTATTCCAAAATGGAAATATCGGAGACAACTATTCCGCTCGAAATGCATTGGAACGTGAATCAAGACGGACAGTATTTGATGTACAGCAAGGAGCAGAACCAGAAGCCTTTGGTAATGGCCGTGCATGAAGTTAAAAAAGGTAAGATCCATTGGGAGATTCCAAGGATTAAGGCGCAATATGACGGCGAATACAAAGAGGAGTGTCAGTGCATCAAAGGGCAGTATCAACAGTCGGGTTTTGAGTATCCCTTGGAATGGTATTCCCAACCGGTTGCTTGGGAAAAATCTGCACCCAAAAAAGAAAAACCACAGACGCCAACACCTCCCTTTCCCTATCCAACAGAGGTGATTGATTTTTTGTCTTTTGATACAAAGGGAAATTCCATTTCTATGCAAGGTACTTTGAGCATTCCCAATGGTGAAGGACCTTTTCCTTGCCTGGTGATGATTACTGGAAGCGGTCCTCAGGACAGAGATGAAAGTTTGATGGGACATAAGCCATTTGCGGTGATTGCGCATGAATTGGCACAAAAAGGTTGGGCTACTTTTCGTTATGATGAGCGAGGTGTGGGCAAATCAACCGGAGACTTTGATAAGGCAACTTCTGCTGATTTTGCGGATGATGCCTACCGGGCTTTGTTAACGGCGCGATTGCATGCCAAGATCAATCCCAATCGTGTGGGATTATTGGGTCATAGCGAAGGTGGACTAGTAGCACCTATGGTGGCTGCAGCGCATCCCAAAGAGGTGTTTTGTATTGTGTCTTTGGCCGGCCCTGGCGTGAGTGGTCAAGAAGTGTTGGTGAAGCAGAGCGCTGAGATCAGCATGGCAGAAGGAAAGAAGAAGGAAGATGCAATGGTGGATGCTGATTTTGTCCGTGGCTTGTGTGAGGTGATTACCCAGTCCAAGGATTCCACAGAAGTGGCGGCTGGTATTCGCAATAGGGTGATTACTGATAGTCCAGATGATCACAATGATGCCACCATTGAGGGGGAGGATTTGTTTGATCAGTACAATCAACAATTTAATACCAATTGGATGCGTTTTTTCATTGCCCACGATCCGCAAATCAATTGGCAAAAAGTACAATGTCCAACGTTGATCATGAGTGGGGACTTGGATTGGCAAGTCAATGCGCAAGTCAATACCAAGGCTATCGCTCAAGCCCTCAGTGCACGTGGTGTCCAGAATGATGTAGTGATCATGTCCAACCACAATCACCTTTTTCAATACACAGAGACGGGCAAGGTCAGCGAGTACGCACAGTTGGAGGAAAGCTTTAGTCCGGAAAGCTTGGCGGAGATTGTAGAATGGTTAAAGAAATTGCCCCAATAATTGGGCGCTGTGTTGTAAGTTTGAACAAGATTTATTCGCAATGAACGAGAAGATTTTAATCATCGGCGCATCTGGTCAGATAGGCATTGAGTTGACGGAACGTTTGCGCGCAGAATATGGAAAGGATGCTGTTGTGGCATCTGATGTGAAGGCTACCACGGATGTGGACCCCATTCTTTTGGAAGGACCATATGAGGTGTTGAATATTTTGGACAAAGAGGGATTGCATGCCGTTGTCAAAAAACACAACATCAATCAAGTATACTTATTGGCCGCTTTGTTGTCTGCTACTGCAGAGAAAAATCCTGCCTTTGCCTGGGAATTGAACATGAACGGTTTGTTCTATGTCTTGGACATGGCCAAGGAAGGTATATTGAACAAGGTGTATTGGCCCAGCTCTATTGCTGTTTTTGGTCCATCTACTCCAAGAGTGATGACACCGCAGGATACCATCATGGATCCCAATACAGTATATGGAATTAGCAAATTGGCAGGAGAGCGTTGGTGCGATTATTACCATCAGAAATTCAACGTCGACGTGCGCAGCATTCGTTATCCTGGTTTGATTGGATACAAGAGTGCGCCAGGCGGTGGAACCACAGATTATGCCGTTGACATATTTTACAAAGCGTTGCAAGAAGGTACTTACACTTGCTTCTTGTCAGCAGATACCGCATTGCCCATGATGATGATGAGCGATGCAATACAGGCCACTGTTCAATTGATGCAAGCTGACCCTTCTCGTTTAACGGTTGGTGGTGCATACAATCTAGCCGGTATGTCTTTCACGCCCGCCTCATTGACGGCAGAGATTCAAAAATATTTGCCTTCTTTTACAACGCAATATGCGCCTGACTTCAGACAAGCCATCGCGGATTCATGGCCTGGATCCATTGATGACAGTGTGGCGCAGCGCGATTGGGATTGGAAGGCTGAATACGATACACCAACGTTGGTAGCCAAAATGTTGGAAGAAATTAAAAAGAAGATTTAGTGCGATATGAGCAAGGAATTATACATCTACAATAGCCTATCCCGAAACAAGGATTTGTTTCAACCTTTGAATACACCCCACGTTGGTTTATACGTTTGTGGTCCAACGGTGTATGCCAATGTGCATTTGGGCAATTGTAGAACCTTTATGTTTTTTGATGTGGTTTATCGTTACTTGACTCATCTGGGTTACAAAGTGCGTTATGTGCGCAACATCACGGATGTGGGTCACATCACTTCCACCTTTGATGATGGCGTGGATCGCATTGGCCAGCAGGCCCGATTGGAACAATTGGAGCCCATGGAAATTGTACAGAAGTACACCAATTATTTTCATGAAATGATGCGGGTGTTCAATAACCATTCGCCGAGCATTGAGCCCACAGCAACGGGTCATATGATTGAGCAGATTGAGATGATCAAGAAGATTTTGGATCAAGGTTTCGCCTATGAGGTCAATGGCAGCATTTACTTTGATGTGCAGGCGTATCGCGCCAAATATCCTTATGGAGAATTGAGCGGAAGAAATGTGGAGGAGTTGTATGAAAATACAAGAACATTGGATGGTCAGGACGAGAAGAAATTCTTTGCCGACTTTGCACTATGGAAAGCAGCATCACCAGAGCACATCATGCGTTGGCCTTCTCCATGGGGGGAAGGTTTTCCTGGATGGCACTTGGAGTGTTCAGCCATGAGTACAAAATATTTGGGAGAGCAGTTTGATATTCACGGAGGAGGAATGGATTTGAAGTTCCCACACCATGAATCGGAAATCGCACAGAACACAGCTTGCTGTGGAAAGGGCCCCGTGAAGTTTTGGATGCACAGCAACATGTTGACCGTAAATGGACAGAAGATGTCCAAGTCTTTGGGCAACTCATTCTTGCCCCATGAATTGTTTGCGGGAGATCATCCATTATTGGAAAAAGGATTTGGCCCACAAGTGGTTCGCTTTTTCATGATGCAAGCCCATTACCGTTCGACACTGGACTTTAGCAATGAAGCCTTGAGCGCAGCAGAGAAGGGATATGAGCGCATGATGGCGGCCTACATGGCGATTGATGAGTGCAAACCAGCTACGCAAAGTGAAGCGGATATTGATGCTTTGGAAGCCAAATGTTACGCCGCGATGGGAGATGATTTTAATACTCCGATTTTGATTGCGGAATTGTTTGAAGCGGTTCGATTGATCAATGGTTGTAAAAACGGACAACAGGCATTGACTGCTGATCAGTTGGTGCAATTGAAAAGAATCATGACCCATTTCTTGAGGGATGTGATGGGATTGCAAACGCCAGAATCGGCGGGCAATGTGGAACTCCCCAACATCATGATGGACGCGGTTTTTGAAGTGAGAAAAGGACTGAAAGAGAAAAAAGATTATGCGACAGCGGACATGTTGCGCGATGCGTTTTCATCAAGAAATATTGTTTTAAAAGACACCAAGGAAGGTGGCGAATGGACGTATGAAAAAAAATAGAATAGTTGCCATTGTATTATTGGCATTGATTGTTTTATGGGTCGTGTTGCAATTTCTCCCCAAAGGTGGAGGTGGTAGCAAAGTACAACAGGATAATCCTCCCAAAGAGGAGGTGGCATTGGTTCAACCGCCAGCATTTTCTGTAGATTCAGCAATGAAATACTTGAAGGAACAGATTGATTTTGGACCACGTGTACCTGGAAGCAAGGCGCATGGTGCATGTTTGGATTGGATTGTGTCCGAGTGCAAAAAGCGCGGAGCCGCTGTTGACATACAATACACCAAGATGACAGCTTGGAACGGTGACGCTTCTCCGGTTCGCAATATCATTGCTGAATTCAACAAGGATAAGAAAGTGCGCGTGATGTTGGCTGCCCATTGGGATTCAAGATTTGCGGCAGACAAGGACGCCAGTAAGGCCAATCAGAAAAAGCCGATAGATGGAGCCAATGATGGAGCGAGTGGAGTAGCGGTGTTGCTAGAGATGGCGAGAATGCTACAAATTCAGTCGCCTGAAGTCGGAGTGGATTTGGTCTTTTTTGACAACGAGGATCAAGGAGCTCCGGAGTGGTCGGACATGAATCCACAAGCCTCCAATGCTACGTGGTGTTTGGGATCGCAGCATTGGGCCAGAGCGCCGCACAGAGCCAATTATCAAGCGAAGTATGGAATATTATTGGACATGGTAGGAGGAAAGAATGCGCGATTTAATAAAGAAGGAACATCCATGGCCGCAGCAGGTGATGTGATGAATTGGGTTTGGGCCCATGCCCAGAAGATGGGCTACGGACATTTGTTTGTGAATGAGGAAATCGGTGGAATCACGGATGACCATGTATACATGAATCAAGGGGGAGTGCGCTCTATCGACATCATCGACATGCGACCCAACACCATTGCGATGGGCATGGGCGGCTTTGAGTTTGGTTCGTTCCACCACACCATGGAAGACAACCTGAGCAACATTGATCCTCAGACCTTGGAGGCGGTAGGCAAAGTAGTGGCGATGGCGGTTTACAATACGAAGTAGGGGATGAAGGTGATGAAGGGATGAAGGGATGAGGAGATGAAGGGATGAGGAGACAGGTAGGGGCGTATTGCAATACGCCCGTACGAAACGCATGCTGTCATCCAATTGAAAATTTTCTAATCCTCACTTCCGCGGTGCAACGGATGTGCTATTATTCAAGGTAATCTTTTCATGACATCCTCAATTAGCCCATCCATCCTTGAAAAAGCAAACCATCTTTTGCCCAAATCTTTGAGAGATGCCCCGAGGTGATAGAGTGACTGGTTATCCAAGATTAAAAAGCGGTCATGAACTTTTTTAATCGTTCGGATTTCAATGATTGGATATTGGCTATTGTGTTTATCCAAATCCAATTTCAATTGTGGGTTGATTTTTTCAGTGTAAATGATGCAATTAACGTTTGACTTTCTTTTGGATAATTGCAGCAAAGTAGTTTCATCAATGTAGTTGTCTATTAATACAATGGATTTTTTAGCAGAAGTGATGAGGTTGCTGCTGAATACATATGCGTCGAAGATTTGGTCATTGAAGAAGACGCCGCTTTTAGGCATTTCTAGTTCTTCAAATAGTTTCAATAAACTTTCAATTTGTGCATTATTGTTGTTTTGAGCCATTTCGACTCTTTCGATTCTTTGCAGGATGGCCAGATATTGATGATGTGATTTTTTTAGTTCAACAAATTTTCGAATAATCGAGATGCTTACTTGTAATGCAATTTCTGTACGGAGCACTGCTGATAACATGGCAACGCCTTGTTCCGTGAATGCAAATGGTAAGTAACGCCTACCACCAGCACCATTTTTTGAGGTGCCAGTTTGGAACCTCAAATCATCCCACTCATGTTGCGTGAGCTGAAAGGCAAAGTCTTCTGGAAAACGTGATTGATTTCTTTGAACAGCACGATTGATTTGTTTGGTTTCAGTTTGATACAAAATCGCTAAATCTGCATCGATCATTACAGGAATCCCTCTGATTTGAAAAATTTTATATTGGATGTTTTCAATATTGGATATAGTCATTTTGCAAATTTGATTGGCTTACCTGAAATAGGCAACCTATAAGGGGATGAAGGAATGAGGTGATGAAGAGACAAGTGAAATTCTGCTAGCGCCTTGGTAGCGGCGTATCGCAATACGCCCAAAATTTCCCCTCCTGCCCGCAGGGATAGGAGGGGTGGCACGAAGTGACGGGGTGGTTTTATGCCATTGAAGTGTAAACCCATTTCAGGATTTTTTATTTCATTTTGCTGGGAACAGATAACCCTCCCGATAGCTATCGGGACTTCGCAGACAGCGCTATCGCTCGTCTGGCCACCCCTCCTTTCTTTTTCTGCGTAAAAGTAGGAAGGGAGATGCCCGTCTTCTTTTTCATCTTCTTTCTGATTTCTATGGATGAAAAAGAAAGAGATATTTAATGTTATGATGATACGCAACTTCTATATACAAACCGTATATTTGATATCGTCTAAATCCTTAACATGAAAAAGAAAATTACGTTATCGTTGTGCTTGGCCATTGCTCCAACTTTGATCACATTATTGAGCAGCCTCACCTCATCTTTTATCCCTTCATCCCCTCATTCCTTCATCCCCTCATCCCTTATTGCTCAGATTCCAGCGGACGGCTTGGTGGCTTGGTATCCGTTTAATGGGAATGCGAATGATGAAAGTGGGAATGGAAATAATGGAACGGTGAATGGCGCGACGTTGACGGCGGATCGTTTTGGGAATGTGAATGAGGCGTTTAGTTTTAATGGTATTAATAATAGTATTGTTTGTTCTCAAAGTGGCCCAATGGGCAATCCTTCTATTACCTTATCCCTTTGGTTAAAGACAACTTCTACCACACATGGGCATTTGGTTTCATATGGGAATGATGGGTTAACTGGTAAGGATTTTCGATTTATGATAAATGGTAATTGTCCTAATTCCATTGCTTTTGACACTTATGATAATCAGAGAGGTTTGGTAGCTAACTTTTCCAGTAATTGGGAGCATTATGTCCTTACATATAATGGAGCTATTGGGAGTAACACAACAATTTCGAGCATTTACAAAAATGGGATTTTATTGGATAATGTTTGCTTACAAGTCGATTTAGGAACTACCAACATTTCAAATCTTTTACCATTGACCTTTGGAAAATACCATGGAACAGTTCAGACTGGATTTTATCAAGGATTGCTTGATGACATAGGTATGTATAATCGTGTTTTAAGTATTACCGAAATCCAACAACTTTACCAAGATCAAACGGGACAAGTGCAACAACCTTTGACCTGCAACATCACCGCTCCTGTCACCACTATTTGCGAAGGTGAAAGCGTGACGTTGTCAGTCAATACAACAGCCGGTTCAGGATCATCATCTCAATTGCCAGCCAATTTGCAACAAGGTTTGGTGGCGTATTATCCCTTTAATGGCAACGCCAATGACGAGAGTGGGAATGGGAATAATGGAACGGTGAATGGGGCTACGTTGACAGCGGATCGTTTTGGGAATGAGAATGGTGCGTATAGTTTTGATGGTTTGGATAATTATATCGATGCTGGAAATAGTTCTGTTTTTAATTTGGATAATATAAGTATCAATTTATGGTATTATGAACTAAGCATTGCAAGTCAGGGTTCTGCTCATACGATGATATCGAAATCAACGTCTATGGCTGGTCAAATAGGATATAGAATTGAAACTTCTCCAGATGGTTTGAATTATTATGTCCTGAGCAGAATTGGAATTATTCAACCCGGTGCAGGATATATAGCAGGAACGAATTCCACATTAAATCTTTGGACACATATTGTGATAACCAAAGAAGCGGGAAATGTTATTATGTATAAAAACGGTCAAATCGTAGGTTCTAATTCTAGTTTATATGCTCAAGTAATAAATAATAGTAATTTACTGATTGGAGCTGTTACGACGGGATCTAGCATAAGTGCCTACTTTGATGGTAAACTAGATGATGTTGCCATTTGGAGTCGTTCTCTTTCCCCCTCAGAAATCCAACAACTCTACTCCTCGCAATCCTTCGCTTGGAACACGGGCGCAACAACTAACTCCATAACGGTTACGCCAACCACCAATACCAATTACAGTTGTACCGTAACACAAGGAAATTCTACTTGCACCGCATCGGTTGATATTAACGTCAATCCCTCGTTGAGCAACGATATCAGCGCATCAATTGTTGAAGGGGATTCGTACAATTTGGGCACCCAAACCCTCACCACCGCTGGAACTTATACGGAAGTATTTACCTCCGCCGAGGGTTGTGATTCAACGGTTACTTTGACTTTGGCAGTGGAGCCTTTGTTGACTTGTAATATCACTGCGCCTGTTACTACGATTTGTGAAGGCGAAAGCGTGACGTTGTCAGTCAATACAACAGCCGGTTCAGGATTATCATCTCAATTGCCAGCCAATTTGCAACAAGGTTTGGTGGCGTATTATCCTTTCAATGGCAACGCGAATGATGAGAGTGGGAATGGGAATAATGGAACTGTGAATGGGGTAGTGATGGTTAATGATCGATTTGGAGGTTCGAATAGTGCGTTTAGTTTTAATGGCTTCTCAAGTTTTATTAGTGTTCCAGGTATAGCGGTTCAATCTAATTTTAACCGCGCGACATCTTTTTGGTTCAATACTGAATCAAATTTAGGAGGAATGTTCATTTCTACCGGTTCAGGCACAAATCAGAATGGTGGAACATATAATATTCGAATCGTTGATGAAGGATATCTGAGTTTTATGGGTGGCAATTTTACATCTTGTTGTTACGATATTAATCCTACAAGTGGTACTTATATTAAAGATGGCCTTTGGCATCATGCATTAGTAAATTATGAATCTGGTTCTTTTTACTTTTATGTGGATGGTATCCTGATTAATACCGTAGCCTTGGCCATCAATACCAATGGACAATTTAATTATTTTGGTAAATCGAATGATGCAAACCTGTTGAATGCGTCTTTTTATAACGGTATTCTAGACGATGTGTTCATATACAACCGCGCCCTTTCCCCAGCCGAAATACAGCAACTCTACTCCTCGCAATCCTTCGCCTGGAACACGGATGAAACGTCCAATACCATCACGGTTACGCCAACCACCAATACCAATTACAGCTGTACCGTAATACAAGGAAATTCTACTTGCACAGCATCGGTTGACATTACTGTCAATTCAGCGTTGAGCAACGATATCAGCGCATCCATTGTGGAAGGCCAGTCCTACACCTTGGGCACGCAAACCCTCACCACGGCAGGGACTTACACCGAGGTATTTACTTCATCAACGGGTTGTGATTCGACGGTGACGCTGACTTTGTCGGTGGAGCCTTTGTTGACCTGCAACATCACCACACCTGTTACTTCCATATGTGCCGGTGAAAGCGTGACGTTGTCGGTTAATACAACGGGTAGTGCAGGATCATCTTCTCAATTGCCAGCCAATTTGCAACAGGGATTGGTTGGATATTTTCCTTTTGACTCAGATTATAATGCGAATTTTAATCCGAATTTATTTTTTGAAAATGAGTTTCCTTCGAATCCTGTTTTGATTCAAAATCAGTCTTTGTTTTTTGACGGAAATTCGAGTTTGGTTTCTAATTCTGCTTTAATTTTTTCAGATGCATATTCTTTTGTTTTTAAGTTGAAAACGTCACAAACGGATATTAATGATTGGCCATGGGGTACGTATTTATTTTGCAGAGATGTTTCAGGTATTTCTAATGATTGGAGTGTTGGGTTGGGACAAGGAGGTAAAATTCAATTCAATATTGGAGCAAATAGTGATAATTATTTAACTTCATATATTGATGTCAATGATGACGTTTGGCACACCATAGGTTGTATCAAAGAATCTAACGGAAATTATTATATTGTTATTGATGGACAAATTCAAAGTCCTGTTTATACTGTATCTAATTTATTAACCAATAGTAATGTTCCCGTAAAACTAGGAAACGCAGCCGTGTCTTCAAACGGGCACACTAAGTTCATCGGTCAATTGGATGAGTTATTTTTATTTGATTTAAGTTTAAGTATCACTGAAATCCAACAATTGTTCACAGCTCAAACCTTCGCTTGGAACACGGGCGCAACAACCAATTCAATCATCGTTTCACCAACCACCAACTCTACATACAATTGCACTGTAACACAAGGTAACCAAACCTGCACCGATAGTATCACCATCACGGTGAATCCATTGCTGGACTGGTACGCCGATGCCGACGGAGATGGTTTTGGTAATCCCAATGCCGTTGTACTAGATTGCAACCAACCTGCAGGATATGTCACGGACAATACCGATTGCAACGATGCTGCAGGATCTGCCTTTCCCGGTGGAGAAGAGATTTGCGACAACAACATCGATGAAGATTGCAATGGCCAAGATTCCATCTGCTTTGTTACCGTTTTGGGTTGCACCAACACCAATGCCTGCAACTTCAACCCATTGGCCAACACCGATGACAACAGTTGTATTTTACCACAACCTGAAATTTGTGATGGATTGGACAACAATTGCAACAACCAAGTCGATGAAGGGTTCACCATTCCCACCATCAACCCTGTAGCTGTCACTCCAGCCTTGTATCCTGTTTGTACTGGCAATGCGCTCAAGAGTGCTGACTTCAATGCGGGAACCAATTCCCCCATCATCGATGGCAATGGTCCTGATTTGTGGTACAGCTTCACGGCACAATTCAACACCTTGCGTGTCGGTTTGTCTGCTGCCTTTGGTGACAACAGCATCGGTCTGTATACCCTCAATAATGGTTGTTTGGACTTAATCACCGAGGAACATGAAGTATACACAGCAAGCACATTGGCGACAGGCAATCAAATTTTGTTGTCCGATCAGTTGACCGTCGGTCAGACCTATTATGTGGCGGTGCACCAAATCGCTGGTCCCACAAACGCCAGCGCAAAGGTTTGTTTCACTTACCTGAATGGTAGTGCGTGTGATCATTATTACAGCAACAACACAGGAGTGTACACCAGCGTTTGCAACAGCTTCAAAGCGCAATACCGCGCCAACGCCACCAATTATATTTTCAATGTATTGTCGGGCACGCAAAATGGGGTGAACATGAACTTGACGCCTTGGTCCTATACCAACAACAACGCAAATTCGGTGGTTGCCCGATTGGGAAGCATCCTGCCTGCCAACCACAGTGGAGTTAGTAGGGTGTATACGTTGGCAGTTCCGGTGGTGTATGGATTGACCGATGCGGCGGGCAATGTGTCCAACTTATTGGCCAATGCGACAACAACCTGTACCGTGACATTGAACAGTGAAGCCACCATCGCTCTGCGACAAGCGGATCGCTGCCCAGCGACCAAGTCCATCACAGCGACCATCGCTTCTGACAGAACCGTCTGCGGTGCGATGCGCTATGATTGGGAATTCACAGAAGTATTGCCCAATCCAGGCGCGGCACAAGTCGTTCAAGGTGGTGCTTATGCGTCGGTCTTCTTCTTGAGCAATGTTCCTGGAGTCGCAGCAGGCAAGACCTACAACGTTAGAGTCCGACCTATTCACACCAGTGGGAATGCAGGCAATTGGGGAGCGGTGAATTGTTTGAGAATTGGAAATGCGGGAATGGTCCTTGACAACCACCCCGTCCAGACAGCGCAAGCGCTCGTCCGGACACCCCTCCTATCGCTTCGCGCAGGAGGGGAGATGAATGCGAGTTATTCGATTTATCCCAACCCAACAGCCACAGGAAGTTTTGTATTGCAATACAACGGCACCCGTAGGGGCGAATCGATATTCGCCCAGGAAACCACAATGGAATCGACCCAAGAATTGAAGATGATGGACATTTCGGGTAAGGTGGTTTATCAGCAGCAGGTTGTTTTGAATGGCAACGCGGTGGAAGTTCAGTTTGGTGATTTAGCGAGTGGAGTTTATGTGGTGATGGTTGGAGAGGAGCGGATGAGGTTGATCATCAAGTAGGGGCATATTGCAATACGCGCTTAATTTGGAATTGTTTTTAACATTACCACTTTACGTATAAATTCATTTGGCATTTTTGGTTCAAACCTATTTGATGACGCGACATAAGATGTTATGATAACAAGATCATTGATGAAAATGGAAAAAGTGATTTTGAAATATCAATGATTGACGGTACATTAGTTGCCAAATCTTATAACCATGAACCACATTTTTGAGTTGAGCCATTCAACGTTAGTTAGAATTCCGTTTTTTAAAATTCTTTTATTTGCTCTACTTCTCGGTGTGGGAAGGGTCAATGGACAGGGAGTGTACTTTGGAGATGATTGGACTGAAATGATAACTCAAGATGGTGTGAATTATGTTCTAAACAATTACGACCCTTCAGGAAATTTTGGAACGAGTTGTTGGTTTTATTCCGACAACACGGGTGAATACTACTACGGGTCTAGTGTAATTGGTGGAATAGCAGCAACATCAAGTAATTGGGTAAGCACGGCTCTCATTCCAGATCTATTGTATTCAGTAATCACTTTTAATATCAATACACTTGAATATTCTATTACCCCTGCAGATTGCTCATCATCATCTAACCCAATCACATTGGCAGTTACAATTTTAAATTCAGATAATCTTTGTTCAGATGTCAAATTGAGTGCATTAAGTTCTCCAGGAACTACAAATTGGAACTATCAGTGGTTGAGAAATGGACAAAATATTTCGGAGGCTAACTCAGTCGAGTATATCACAACGGCATCAAATAGTTCCGATGTTTATTCTTGTCAAGCGACTTGTAATTCAACAGGACAAACATTTGTCACCAATACTTTCACTAAAAATCCTTGTTCCTCATTGAATTATATGCTAGTTCAGAATGTGATGCTTACAGGCATCAATACATCAGCAGGTACTGCCCAAGTGCAGTTTGACATCAATTGGGGAAATGCATGGAAGGACAGCATCAATTGGGATGCGGCATGGGTGTTCATGAAATACAAGAATGCCGCAGGCGAGTGGAAACATGCCAAAATCAATGCTACAGGATATGATCATGGTCAAGGGACCAACAACATCATTCAACCTACAGCAGACAAAATGGGAGCTTTTGTGCGCCTGGCGGATTATGGACAGACTAATTTTTCTGTCGATGGAATGCAACTGCAATGGAATTACGGAATCGATGGCGTGATTAATCCTTCCAACCTGGAGTTGAAAGTTTTTGCCATCGAAATGGTAAATATCCCTAATGGCCCTTTTACTTTTTGCGATGGGGAGAGATACAAGCTAGGAGGATTGAATTATAGTTATTCAGTGATCAATCAAAGAATGACACCTACAATATGTGTTCAAGAACAGGATGAATGGACATATGAGAGTTTCTCAGATACTATAAGAATAAAGGGAGATGCGGGTTTAGATATTAACAGTGATGGTATTGTAGATCATCCAAATTATCCAACTGGATATAACGCGTTTTATATATTTAAGTATGAAATGAGTAATCAACAATATGCTGATTTTTTGAATTGTTTGAATAACACTCAGCAAAATATTTGGGGCTTGCCCTCTGGATACTCAAGTTTAAGTTTTTTTGATGGAAAGTATTATGCTAGTTCCCCTAATGGGGCATTTTCCGCGGGCTGGCAAGTTTCTCAGTTAATGCTTACGGCATATGCTGATTGGTCAGGCTTACGTCCTTTGTCAATATTGGAGTATAGTAAGGCTTTATGGGGGTCAAAAGTACCATATGTTAGTATTGTAAGCAGGCACTATTCTGGATCAGAAGATGTTGGCACAGCAGCAAGAGAAACCTATGATGGGAGTGGTTACAATAATGGTAGCGGTTATTTTGGTGCGAAGGATATGATGTGCAGTCTTGGAGAGCCATGTATCTCTTTAGGTTCATATGATTTTTCAATTCACGTGCATGGCGATGGGCATTTAGCAAGTAATACTATTTCGGATATTTCGAGTTGGCAAAATTCTAATTATGTAGTTCATTATATTACAGTGCCTCGTGCGGGTACGAATGATGATTCTTGGTATTACTCTTATCCTTATAGTCCTTCATACCTATCCTATCGTCGCGGAATTCGTTTAGCCAGAACCGCGGAATAATTTTTTCATACTAGAAACATCATGAAAAAATTATTTCAATTCCTTCTGGGATGTGGGTTGGTGATGCTGGCCTCCATTTCCTGTGGGCAGAGCTTAACTCTGACCTCCCCCAATGGTGGGGAAGTCTGGGAAGGCGCTTCGACCCATACCATATCCTGGAATTATAGCAATGTCGATTATATCAAAATCGAATACTCGCTGGACAATGGGTTGTCTTGGAATACCATTTCGACCTCCTATGCCACGAGCGCTTTGACCTATACGTGGACCGTTCCTGCCATCGCTTCAACTCAAGCCAAAGTCAGGATTACCAACACTTTGCAATACACGCAAGATGAGAGCAATGGAGTTTTTACCATTCCTCCGCCCACACTTTCGTTGATTTATCCCGATGGTGGCGAACAATACCAAAAGGGATCTGGACAATATGTGGAATGGGTCTCAACAGGTTTAGCCAATGTCAATCTGCATTACTCCTTGGACAATGGTGCCAACTGGACCAGCATCGGAACTTTCCCTGCTACCAACGGCTACGCCAATTGGGTGGTGCCCACCAGTCTTTCTAATCAACTGCTGCTGCGCGCGAGCAACAGCGAAAATGTTTTGCTGAATGATGTTTCCAATACAGTGACCTCGATTGTAGCTGTGCCAACCGTCAATCCTACCAAGTATTATGGTGGTCCCTTTGATGGTTATGACATGTCATCAACTTTGCTAGATGCGGTTACTGTCACTGCCCCCAATGGTGCAGAGGTGTTGTATCCTTATGCAACTTATAGTATCACATGGGATTATCAAGATGTCAATTTGGTCAACCTTTTTTACTCCACCAACAATGGACAAACTTGGACAAGCATCGCTTCGAACATTGCTGCATCTTCCAAAACCTATGCATGGTCTGTGGCCAACGCGCCCAGCACCAACTGCTTGATCAAAGTGGTGGGCGTCGACAATCCTTTGGTGGATATCAGCAATGCTGTATTCACCATTTCCAATTCTTTTGTGCAAGTGACCTACCCCAACGGTGGAGAAACTTTTGGCAATGGAACAGGACAATACATCGAGTGGGATTTTACTGGTGTAGCCACCGTAAAATTGGAGTACTCCACGGACAATGGAACCACTTGGATCAGCATCGGGACAGCCCCTGCCACCAATCGCTACGCCAATTGGGTAACTCCCACCAATGCTGCCAATTGTATCATTCGCATATCTGACAATTTGGTGCCTGCGCTGAATGATGTGTCAGATGCGGCGTTGTCTTTGAATACCATTCCAACCGTCAATCCAACCAAATATTACGGTGGACCGTATGATGGATATTCGATGCGCAACAACCGTGTGGATTCGGTGCAAGTTACCTCACCCAATGGTGCAGAAATTTGGATGTCGGCTTCTACACAGAACATTACCTGGAACTACAACAATGTTGATTATATCACCATAGAATACACCATCAACGATGGTGCTACTTGGACCAACATAGCTTCCAATATTCCTGCATCGCAATTGAGCTATGCATGGACCGTTCCTTCTACACCCTCCAACATTTGCCGCGTGCGTATCAAGGACATGTACAGCAATTTGGTGGACATCAGTGATGAGGCATTTATCATCCCCAATGGTTTTGTACAATTGCTCTATCCCAATGGGGGCGAGAGTTTTGGAAAAGGTACAGGACAGTATATCGAATGGAATTCTGATGGATTGGCCAATATCCAATTGGATTATAGCATTGACAATGGTGTAACCTGGAACGTGATAGGCACCTTCCCAGGCGTTAATAAATACGCCAATTGGGTGTGTCCATTGACAACATCCAATCAGGCATTGGTGCGCATCAGTGATCCTTCAGGTTCAGGTATTTATGTGGATCAAAGCAATTTGTCTTTTAGTATAACTGGTGTGCCAACAGTCAATCCAACCAAGTATTATGGTGGACCTTATGATGGATACTCAATGTACAATTATTTGGATCAATACGTCAAAGTCATCAAGCCCAACGGTGGTGAAATATGGGGAAATGGAACGACGCAGCAAATCAAATGGTCGACATTGAACAACGATGAACATTTGAAAGTAGAGTACACCACGGACAACGAAGCAACATGGACCACTTTGTTGAATGATGTGCCCAATACGCCGGTGACTTTCGATTGGAATATCGCTGCAACACCTTCGACTACTTGTAAAGTAAGGGCCACCACGATGAGCGGTTTAGAGGTGGACAAGAGTGATAACTTCTTTACCATTGCCAATCCCAATGGCATTGTCACCAACGCCATTGCCGGAAACAACTTCTGTCCCGGTCAAACTTTCAATGTTAATTTTACCAAGTCAACCACCTTCAATGCAGGCAATCAATTCATTGTTCAGTTGAGCGATTCAGTGGGAACTTTCAATGGATCCTTGGTGAACATTGGATCCATTACTTCGACAGCACCTGCACCGATAGCGGTGACCATGCCTGATCGTTACTACACTTCAAATCAGTATCGCCTGCGGGTGATTGGAACCAATCCACCCACTATCGGAACAGACAACGGAACCAATTTCACCATCAAAGCATTGCCATTGGTGAACTTGGGCAACGATATTACATTGTGCGCGGGCAATAGTCAAACTTTGAATGCGACCAATGCAGCCTCAACCTACTTGTGGAGCACAGGCGCTACAACAGCGACTTTGTCCGTGAATCAAGCCGGAACCTATTGGGTGGAGGTGACCAACAGTTGTGGTGTCTCTCGCGATACCGTTGTCGTCAATGTGTTGTCTCCACCCGTTGTGAATTTGGGACCCGACTTGCAAATTTGCCAGAATGCTGCAGTGACCTTGACGGCGGATAGCGGTGCCACCAGTTATCAATGGAGCACTGGTGCCATCACCAGAAGCATTCAAGCCGTATTGGCCGGTAATTATGTTGCTTACGCAACCAACCAATGCGGAACAGCCAGCGATAATATCAACATCAGCTACTTGACCGCCCTGACCATCGAGTTGGGCAATGACCAAGGATTGTGTCCGGGAAGTCAAGTTGTATTAAATGCCACCGCATCCAATTCCACTTATATGTGGAGCAATGGAACTACATCGCCCACATTGACTGTCACTCAGCCAGGAACATATTGGGTGAATGTGACGACACAATGTGGTGTGATATCGGATCAGATCAGCATTTACAATGGTGGATTTACCCTGAATGCAGGAGCTGATGTTCAGTTGTGCGGCGGACAGCCCGTTACTTTGCAGGCCACAGGAGCGAATAATTATACTTGGAGCACAGGACAAACCAGTTCTGCCATTCAAGTCAATCCAACGCAAACAACCACCTACACCGTTAATGCGACCAATATTTACAATTGTACTGCAACAGATCAAGTTGTCGTAAATGTCAATCCTACACCAACAGCTCCAGTGGTGAGTTCAAGCGGATCAAACACCTATTGCGCCAATGAAACAGTGACGCTTTCCGTTCCAATGGATGCGTCATTGACCTACCAGTGGTTGCGCAATTCATTGACATTGAGCGGCGCAACGTCCAATAGTTTTGCACCTACGTCGACAGCCAATTATCAGTTGCGCGTGACCAATTCGAACAATTGCACAGCGACCTCTTCAGCCAATTATATCACGGTGAATCCTGTCATCGGCAGCACAACGATGGCCGAGGGTTGCACAGATTATACTTGGGCGTTGAATGGACAGAACTACACTACTTCGGGCACCTACGTATACAGCTCCCCTTGCCATGCCGATACATTGGTTCTTCATCTGACGGTCGGTGAAACCTGCGATGATGGAGATGCTTGCACCATCAATGACGTGTTTCAAACCGACTGCACCTGCGCTGGTACTTTTTCGGATGCGGACAATGACGGCACTTGCGATGCGAACGACTTGTGCGCAGGCCCTGAGGCAGGAACAGCTTGCGATGATGGTGATGTTTGTACATTGAA
>CANEVR010000027.1 GCA_947442505.1 Flavobacteriales bacterium
CGCTATCATTTTCTCTTTTGGAGTCATAGGGGCTGAATTACTTTTCTCTTGATTCTGTTGGAACTCTCTCATGGAAACTTCCGTGAAAATATCATAGCCTTTACCCGATAACAAAACATAATTGTTACCATTCTCTTTCTTCCACTGAGATCCCATCTGCCCTTTGAAAAACTTGCCTCTCCATTGAACGGGCAAGTCTACTTGGACCCAATTGCTATCGTTTGGACTAAAATCTTTTTTGTCAAATACAACTATAACAACATCTCCAAAATACTGACGCATGTATGCAAAAGTTTGTCCAGTATTCAACAATACTTCTGTCTCTCCATACATCAATGCCATTGACTTCTTGCGCAAAGTTGTCATTCGAGAAACACTGGCTTTCAACTTCCGTTGATCAATGGTCAGGTTATCAAATGTCATCATGCGGCGATTATCAGGATCATTGCCTCCTGGCATTGCGATTTCATCTCCGTAATAAATACATGGGACACCAGGCGCAGTCATGATAAACGCCATCAATTGCTCCATTCTTCTAAAGCCCATGGAACCTTGATTCTTTATGTCTCTTGTCCATCCTGCCAATTTTGCATCTTCGTCAAACTTCAAACTTCCATCAGCATAAGAGGCAAATCTTCCTCTGTCTTGATTCCCTGTTATTACACCCATACTGTGGTGCGAACCATAATAACGCAAAGACTCCAACATGACCTGCTCAAGGTTTTTAAAATCCGTCTCATTCTTGGCAAATGCATCTACCATGGCATCGTACAAATTGAAGTCAAACTGGGCATTCAGCAATCCGGACCCCAAATAGGACTGAATCAAAGTTGGGCTGCCATAGGTTTCACCAATCTGGAACATGGGTGTAACAGGTCTTTCTTTTTTTATCTTATAAGTCAACTCTCTCCAGAACTCTGTATGAATGTGCTTGGTGGCATCGTGTCTAAACCCATCGATGGGATATTTCTTCACCCAATACAAAGCTGTATCAGAAAGAGCCTTAACCACTTCTGGTTTTGAAAAATCAAAAGTGGGCAAAAAGGTGTCAAACCAAGTTGTCAAACGGTGGTCATCCCAGCGCTCTGTGTTCATTGTTCCATCGGGCAAATAAAGCGGTGTTGTCCACCCTTTCTTGCCTTTCACCAAAGGATGATCTTGGTGTACATGATGCGCCACATAATCTACGATAAGGTTCATTTCCTTGTTGTGCGCATGATTGATTAGGTTTGTAAATTCCTCTTCCGAACCAAAACGCTTGTCTATTTTGGTCAATGCCAAAGGCCAATATCCATGGTAAGCGGAGAATTTACTTTTCACACCTTTATCCCACAAACCCCAGGCTCCTTCAACATTTTTGCAAATAGGAGATATCCAAAGCGTATTCACGCCCAATTGCGAGAAATAATTTTGGTTGATCTTTTGAGAAATACCCACCAAATCTCCACCCATGGTATTGGCCTTGGGTTGTATCGCGGGGTCCAAGGTGGGAAAATTATTGGTCGTTGAACCATCGAAAAAACGATCGACCATCATGAAGTACATGATTTGACCTCTGGGATCCTGACGGGGCAAAAACTGCGGAGTCATTACCGGAGTCCCGTCCTTGAAAGGAACCATGATATCATTGATGAACTGTCCATTGGACTCAGCATATACACGCAAATAACCAGACCATGCTGTCTTGGGTAAGGCAATGATAAACTTACCATTTTCAACAATGCCTTCGCCGCCTTTTTTGTTATTCAAATAATAAACGAACCGATCCACCTTACCTTCAGCAAGAAGGTAAAGGGTGCTTCCCTCCATCATAAAAGTTCTAATCTTGGCCGAACTTTTCGCATTGCCCACTATCCAGACACTATTCTTTCCTCCCAACCCATTGTCTTTTTGAACAGAATTGTTTGCATCCAATTTCTCTACACCATCCTCCCAAATGCGATAAGGATACTCACCATTCTCCACCTCCATCATCAGCTTCCAAACACCACTTTTGTCCTTTTGCAAAGGATGTGACGACTTATTCCAACCATTCAAACTTCCTGCCCAGGTTACACTGGTCACTTTGTCTGAACTCGCTTTGTATTCAAAAACAACTTTGCTTTTGTTGGATTTAAAAACTGGAATGTTGACTTCCTCGCCATTTACCGTCAATGCCAAGTCATGCAAAACTCCACTCGCGGGGGACGAAATCATCACCATTCTGTCCTTGATAGGAATAGATACTCCGTCAAACATTACTTGACGAATGGAGGAATAATCCACAATAAAATCACGAAGATCAATTTGGTTTTCACCCAATGACAATCTTATGGGACCAAGAGGTTCCATTTGCGGATCCATCTTAACACGAACTCCTGCTCCCTGACCCAACTGTCCAGATGGCGCTTGCGTACCGTCCACACGAGATTTATTGTTGATGACGTCATTTTGAGCAACAGCAACACAAAAAAAACAACAGGATAAAATCCCTAAAATCCAAACTCTCTTCATTTTCAATGATTTTTTATCTCAACGGCTTGCATGGTATTCATCAATAAAGATGCGATGGTCATAGGACCAACTCCGCCAGGCACAGGAGTTATATAACTGGTTTTTTGAGCTACTTGATCAAAATCCACATCTCCGGCCAACTTAAATCCGGATTTTTTAGTCGAGTCCGCCACACGGGTGATTCCCACATCAATCACAACAGCCCCTTCCTTTACCATTTCTGAAGTAACAAAATATGGCTTTCCAATGGCCGCAATCAAAATATCTGCTTGCTGGCACTCCTCAATCACATTTTGAGATTTGGAGTGTACTACGGTAACGGTGCAATTTCCAAACGGATGGTTGCGCTGCATCAACAGCGACATGGGCATGCCAACTATATGGGAACGACCCAAAATAACACATTTCTTTCCAGCCGTTTCGATGTTGTATCTGCTCAACAATTCAACGATTCCCGCTGGCGTAGCGGGGAGATAGGCCGGCAAACCCAAAGCCATTCTTCCTACATTTTCAGGATGAAATCCGTCCACATCTTTGGCGGGATCCACCGCCAACAAAACCGCAGTTTCATCGATGTGCTTGGGAAGTGGCAATTGAACGATATAACCATCAATCAATGGATCCTTGTTCAATTGGTTTATTTTGCTCAACAATTCATCTTGTGTTGTATTTTCAGACAACTCAATCAGCGTTGAGTCATAGCCCAACTCCAAACAAGATTTGACCTTGCTCTGAACATAAGTCTTACTGGCTCCATCGTTGCCAACAATAATGGCAGCCAAATGAGGAACCTTGAGACCTTTTGCCTTCCGGTCATTGACCTTTGCTTGCAATTCCGTCTTAATGGTATTGGAGATCAATGAACCGTTGAGCAATTCCATGGTCTTATTTTATGCTATAATTGGGCGCTTCTCTTGTGATAAAAACATCATGCGGATGACTCTCCTTAATTCCTGAATGTGTGATACGAACAAATTGTGCTGTTTGCAATGAATCCACATCCTTTGCTCCACAATACCCCATTCCAGCTCTCAACCCTCCAATCACTTGGTACATGACTTCTTGCACCGTTCCTTTGAAAGGAACACGGCCTGAAATTCCTTCGGGTACCAACTTTTTGATATCGTCTTCCGCGTCTTGAAAATAGCGATCTTTTGAACCATGCTGCATGGCCTCCAAAGAACCCATTCCACGGTAGCTCTTGAATCGACGACCTTCATAAATAATGGTTTCTCCGGGTGACTCTTCTGTACCAGCGAGCATGGATCCTACCATAATGGTGGATGCTCCGGCGGCAATGGCCTTGGGAATATCTCCAGTAAATCGGATTCCTCCGTCAGCAATAATGGGAACTCCGGTTCCTTCCAAAGCCTCCGCGACATTCATGACAGCAGTCAATTGTGGAACACCAACACCAGCGATAACGCGTGTAGTACAAATACTACCAGGGCCAATTCCAACTTTCACCGCATCTGCCCCAGCCTCAACCAAAGCCAAAGCTGCTGCACCCGTAGCAATGTTTCCAACTACAATATCGATCTTCTCGCCAAACTTTTCTTTAACGATTTTCAATGTTTCTATCACTCCTTTGGAATGACCATGCGCCGTATCAATGACCACCGCATCTACACCTGCCTTCACCAAAGCTTCCACTCGATCCATGGTATCAAATGTCACACCCACAGCCGCCGCTACACGCAATCGACCCATTCCATCTTTACATGCATTGGGGAACTGCTTCAACTTCAAAATATCTTTGTATGTGATTAGACCCATGAGACGACCAGTCTCATCTACGACGGGCAACTTCTCAATTTTCTTTTCTTGCAAAATGCTCTCAGCCGCCTTTAAATCTTTAGGCTTATCAGTAGTCACAATATGCTCCTTGGTCATGACCTGATCAATTGGCTTGGCCATTTCTTTCTCAAAACGCAAATCGCGGTTGGTAACGATTCCTACCAATTTACCCTGTTCATCAACTACTGGAATACCTCCAATTTTGTTCTCTGACATCATGGTTAAGGCATCTCCTACCGTTGCCGTTTGAGACAACGTAATGGGGTCTTGAATCATTCCACTTTCAGAACGCTTCACTTTGCGAACTTCTGCAGCCTGAGCAGCAATGGTCATGTTCTTGTGAATAACGCCTATACCTCCTTGACGCGCCATCGCAATGGCCATTTCAGACTCCGTAACTGTATCCATAGCTGCACTAACCACAGGAGCATACAATGGAATGTTCTTGGAGAACTTGGAATGTGTAGAAACCTCTCTAGGTAAGATTTGAGAGAATGCTGGAATCAACAACACGTCATCGTAGGTTAATCCTTCACCGACAACTTTGTTTGAAAATTTGGACATGTGCAATGAATTTACAGAAAAATAAATTCGTGCAAATATAACAAAGAAATGAGTTGATTTTACCTAGGATCAACAACGGCTGATGTTCCAATTCCAGATGCATAACTCGCAATGGTTTGCCAGTTAGCTGCATTCACCTTATTCATAATTCCTTCACTGGTGAAATCAGGGGTACTCATGACCCACACATTGCCCTCATTGTCTGCATCCACGGCATAAGCATCACCCGTCCAACAGATACTGCAAATTTCATTTCCTTGGGCATCAAAAGCATCAATTCCTTGATTGGCCAAATACAATTCATTTCTTGCATTGGACCAAGCAATACTTCTGGGGTGATCTCCACTCACTGGCAACTCGTAATAGGTGACATCCAAATTCGAATTATCAATCCAATAAATGGCAGCAGAAGTATGACCTGTAATATTCCAATTCGCATCGTAAAGGATATCTCCTGAACAAAGTACCATGATCTTTCCTGAACTCTCATCCCACTCGACATCCACAGGTCTATCGTGAACGGTTATGGTTTGCGCTACCGAAAAAGTTGACAAATCAATCAACGAGATGGTGTTGTCAACTGCCCATCCACCACTATTCAGTACCCACAATTTCCCATTGTTTTCAAGCAGTCGTTCAGGACCCTGTCCTACGGTCAGCTCACTCACCATGGCTCCATCGCTGAGGCGGTATTTTCCAACTTTACCTCCCAATGCACCTTGGGCAATGTAAACATAGGCGCCAATAATTACAGCGTCGCGTGGATAATCTAGATCAGCAATAACGCGAACCATTTTCATATCTGCCGTATTCATCACAATCACCTGATTGCTTCCATTCACCACTGCCAAGGCCTGATCACCAAAAACATTGATGCGTTGCAAAACATCACCCATTCCTGTTCCATTGCTCTGACGAAAGGCATCACGAGCCACGCGACCATCATCTGTAATGACATCTACACTTCCATTGTTCCCATTGAAAGCGCCTTCGTTGACCCACCACAAGCCATCGCGCAAGTCGTAAGGAGTTGTCGTATTTTCCTCTGGGGTTTTGTCTTTTTTACATGACACAGAAATGACCATAAAACACAGCATCAAAACAGATAATTTTCTCATTTTATTTGGATATTCATTTGACATTTAATTACTCTTCCTGGCAAAGCAAAGGAACGGATTTCTTGATATTGTAAATCAAAAATATTGTCTATGCCCATACTCCACTGAACCAGCCCTTTGGGATTTGACTTACCGAATGAAAAGTCAACCAATTGAAATGCAGGAAGCGCTGAAGCCCAATGATTGGATTCATCTGTAAAACGCGCATCTGTCCATCTATACAGCAACGAGACATACCAAAAGTCTTTGGACATCCATGTTGCCTCTGCTCCCCATTTCCATCTGGGGGTATAGGGCAATTGACGCCCCTCTTTGGAATCCAATTGATTCAAATCACTTTGAATGGATACATCATTCCACTGTCCAAAAGCTTTGGTTCGCAATATCGATTTTCCCAAAGAAATATTTCCCTGAATGTTTCCGTTCATTGACCTAGCTTGAACCTCACTCAAATTGATGGGCGACCAAAGGCCATTGCTCTGTGGAACCCATTGAATCCAATTGGATACCCAACGCTGGTTGTATTCTAAATCAACAGTCAAATTGCTTTGAAATCTTCGATTGGGTTTTAACATCCATTCCACAAAACCTTTAATTCCTTTTCCAGTCTCTTGTTCAAGAAGCGCATTTCCTGAACCAGGCCAATATCTTTCATTGAAATCAGGCATACGTTGCTGATAGAAAACTGATGCTTGAACCCGCATGTAGTAACGATTTTCTGTAGGGTTGATCACTCCTCTGACCCACTCTGCTGTGGCTTCGATTTGGTCATTGGATTGCTTGCCCCAATATTGTCTGTCGGCCACGCAATAATAATTGAATCGTTCGCCCAACCACCTTGCATCATACAAGAGCTGATAAATGTTTTGGGCAATGGGACGCGATTCTTGATAACGAACTTCGACATTTCGCGCGTTCAACTTGACATGTTGTGCAAACGACTTAAACCGAAACTCCATTTGACCGCTCAGCCAATGTTGTTGGATTGCGGTACTGCTCTCCGCCCAATCTGCAATTCCTTCAAAAGAGTAACGCATTCTATACTGCTGAACATCCGACGTCCCTGCATACTGTATCGACCAGTTTTTAAGAAACTGTTGACTATTGTAATCTTGTTTCGTGTAACCCACCACCCATCGATGATTCAAATCGTCTTGCTCTTGGCGAAAAGAACCAAAATTCCCCATGGTATTGGGAAGCTGCGCTTTTCTTTCAATCATCCAATACTGTGCTTGCCAATGGTTATTTCCTTGCTTGTAAAAAGTGCGGTACAACCAGGCCTTCTGCGCTACATCATTGTTGTCTTGTTGGACAACACGTTCTCCCAAAACATCCTTCCAAGTGTATGAAAATTGATTTTTAAAATTGCCCGTCAACCATTTCAGTTGATGGGACCACTCACCATCTACTCCGACATTCCTTTTGACATTGGCCTCCCCACCACTGGAATAATTGTTCAAACTATTCATACTGGTCCAATATCGGAATCGTGGTGAATGACTGGTCCATCCTTGACGCAAATCCACATTGCCACCAAAACCAACATTGGCCCCATTCTCTATGGACTTGGAAGACCCCATGCTCAAATGATCAAAGAAAAAAGCGGGAACCAATGAAAAATCCATCTGCCCTAAGGTGAGTGAATTCAGTGAAATTCCTTTCCAAGACAACTGGGTGTGATCCGGGCTTAACCCATTCATTCGAACCAAACAAGCAGTACCTTGCGGACCATACTGAAAGACATTGACCTGACCTTTCGCAACCAAAGCCCTGCCCAAATCACTGCTGTAGTTCATCCGAAAAAAAGAAGAGTCCAGTGCGCCACTCAACCGGTGAAAAGGTTGGATGTATCGCACCTCAATCTTCACCAAAGGATCTGTGAAATAATAACGGGGCAAAGAATCTTCTCCTCCAGTTGCGCGGGCAATGACAGTGGAGAATACACCTCCCAAAATCCATAAATAGGTTAACCAATGCTTCATAACCTCGTTGAACCTTTTCCCGGGTTCATTGAATCTTTAGTGCACTTGGCAGGTCTTCTGACTTCACCCCTTCATTCAATGGACCTTCCCAATTTCTCAGTGGTCGTAGACATTGAACTTCCTTATTTAAGGGAGGTTTACAGCTGCGGGTACAGTTGGAGCCTTTCACTCCATTCCCTCTTCGTTTTGTTCTTCAACAAAAACCAAATACAAAACAAATATACACAAAAAAAGCAACTCACCTTAATTTAGCAGAAATAAAATCCAATGAAAAAGCTTTTTGCTCTTCTGTTCTTGTTTACCTCTTCTTTTATTGTTTTGTCACAAAAAACAACGTTAACGGGATCTTCAGTAAATGTCACCATTATTGCTATTGATTACAACTCCAGCAAAAGTGCTTTTAAAAATTTCATTGCAGAAAATGGCGTTGTTATCAACGCGCAAGATGAATCCAAAACCAGCATCAATGCGACATTTGATCTCACAACAGAAGTGTACAATAAATTGAGATTGCAACTCAATAATTGGGGATACATCAGCAACGATGACATCAATACAACTGGTTATCCGTTGGAGCTAGAGGAAATTGATTTGGAAATTGAATTCCTAACCCAAAAGAAAAGTTCATTTGAACAAATTCTACAGCAACACGAAATGAAATCGGCCCAATATGAATCCCTTTGGAGAGAAAAACAAGGCCTTGAAGACCGCATTTTCAATTTGAAAAAAAGGAAATCCGCGCTTGAGAAAAATGCCCTACCCTATCGTGTTTCTTTGACCATCATGGAAGAAATGACAAGCCCTCAGGAAAGCAAAGTAACCTTTGTCAATATGCCCGGAGCAGAGTATAGTTATCTCAAAATAGAGAATCCCAATGACACCGTTTCCTCGGCCTATTACCAAGGATACTTTTTAAAATACCTTTTCACCAAGGGCAAAAGCTACGCATCAGTGGGTGTTTATCAATCCACGCAGAAGCCTGCAGGAGATAGCACCATCTTCTCTGAGTTGTTTGTGATGAATTTCGGACAGGATTTTTACTCCAGGCACTTTGGAAGGGGTGGGAATAAATTTGGCAATCTGTACTCCGGATATACGTTGGGCTATATCGCAGCCAGCAACGAGGTGAGGTCTCAAGACATTTTTTACTTGTCACCATCCGTTGGGCTTGAGTTGTTCAAAAACAAGTACATTCTTTGGGACACCAAGGTCAATTACTTAATTCCCTTCAACTATCAGCGCAATTTGAGGGGATTTGGATTTAATACGTCCATTAACTTTGTTTTCTAAATTGACCAAGACAATAAAACAAATTCATTTGCGTTCATTCAAAAAAAAAAAACGCTTATGGCCGATTCTACTCTTGTTGTTTCAAAAATCAATCACCAACCTTCATCAGACATCATTCAAAATATCTTGGCATATTCTGCGGGGTTAAAAGTGATGCAAACCAAAGAAAGTGTTCTGATTTGCGAACTAATGAATTGATTTATTGAATTGATTCAAATCAAAAAAGGGCCGCATAACGCAGCCCTTTTTCATTATTTTCCTTCTCAGTTTATTTCAACAATGCCGCCATTGCTTGACCAATCTCTGCTGGAGAATCAACCACGGTAATACCACACTCACGCATGATTTTTTTCTTGGCACTTGCTGACTCATGTTCACCTGAAACAATTGCTCCAGCATGGCCCATTGTTCTTCCTTTGGGAGCAGTCTCTCCAGCGATAAATCCTACAACAGGTTTATTGCCGTGTTCTTTGATCCACATAGCTGCCTTTGGCTCCAACTCACCACCAATCTCACCAATCATGATGATTCCTTTGGTGTGTGGGTCATTCATCAACAATTGAACAGCTTCCAAGGTTGTCGTTCCAATGATGGGATCACCACCAATTCCGATGGCGGTGGTTACACCCAAACCAGCCTTTGCTACTTGGTCTGCTGCTTCATAGGTCAAAGTTCCCGACTTAGAAACGATACCTACAGTACCGGGTTTAAAAACGAAACCAGGCATGATACCAACTTTAGCTTCTCCCGCTGTAATAATTCCTGGACAATTGGGGCCTATCAAACGGGCACCTCTCGCTACGGCATACGTCTTGGCTTTTACCATATCAGCAACAGGAATACCTTCCGTGATGGTGACTATAACTTTAATTCCAGCATCAGCAGCTTCCATGATGGCATCAGCTGCAAAAGCAGGTGGAACAAAAATGATGGTAACGTCTGCACCAGCTTTCTCGACTGCTTCAGCTACTGTATTAAAAACCGGACGGTCCAAGTGTGTCGATCCGCCTTTACCTGGCGTGACTCCACCAACGACATTGGTTCCGTACTCAATCATTTGTTGCGCGTGGAATGTTCCTTCACTACCAGTGAAACCTTGAACGATAACGCGAGAATCTTTGCCTACTAATACACCCATTTCTTTTGAATTTGAATGCGAAAATAAACGAGAACCGATTACCCTCAATTATTTTTTTGCAAGCGTAACCATTTAAGAATCGAATCGTATACTTGTTACATGAGTAAAATTGCCATAATCGGAGGTGGAGTTGCTGGATTACTGGCTGCACTTGAGTTGCAGAAACGTGATTTCCACATTGATATATTCGATCAAAATTTTCTACAAGGTAATTTGGGGTTTGGCTTTTTGCTCATGCCCAATGGGGTTAATGCTTTAAAAGAAATGGGTCATTGGGAGGCCATCAAGAATTGGGTCACTCCAGCCCAAAAAGTGATTACCATGAATGATGCTCAGGAGATAAAGAACATTACTCCTGTGGACAATGTTTTCGGCATAAGTCGAACCCAATTCTTACAATCATTATCCAAGCTCATTCAATCCAATGTCACCTACTATCAGGAATACGTTGGCATCAACGATCAAAGACGTTTGACCTACGGTGGCGTTCCCTTTCCCTTAGAAAAATACGACTGGATTTTGGGATGTGACGGCAGCCATTCCGTGGTCAGAAAATATTTATTCCCTGATGCAGAGACCATTGATGCACCAACCTATGAAATCAATGGCTCATACTATGATGAAACATTTTGCGCACAAAACGCGGGTTCTTTGATCAAGATCATTTTTGATGAACCTGGCATCGCTGTCGGATTCTTACCATTGAAAACAGGCCAAGTCATCTACTACATTCAGTTGGCCAAAAAGAAATTCCCTGCACCACTTCGAAATGCTGATTTGGCCGCGTTTACCAAAGAAACTTTGTCATCTTTCCAGCACCCTTGGATTAAAAATTTGGTGCTCAATCACATCCATACCCCTTATCTATGGCGAGGTAGAATCTTGTTGGGTGTTGATCAATATATCGTCAACAATGTTGTTCTAATGGGAGATGCAGCGCATATCGTATTGCCTTTTACCAGTCAAGGAGCCAACATGGCCATTGAAGATGTCTTGTCCTTTACCACCACTCATGACATCATCTCCAACAAAAACGTTGTAGCCATGGCTCATTTCAATAATCGCAGGGATGATTGTGAGCGAATAGCCTTTGAAGGAATGGAATATGCGCATCTTTTTGCGACAGAGCCTTCCGATTTTATGATAGAACACGTGCCCTTGTCATTTGACCAAAATTCATGAACTACAAAACCAGCATACCGTATTCGTTTTTAAAGGCCAACGCCTTTAATCTGCGCTGGGCAGAGGTGGCAGATAATGTCATTCCATTGACCGCTGCTGACGGAGATCTACCTTTTTCATCTGAAATCAGCCAAGCCATTATTCGCGCTAGCGAAAACAATCTATTTCCCTATGGCTCAGCTCAGGGTGAAATCCATTTTCGATCCGCTTTGGTTGAGCACTTCAAAGCTTCTAAATCCAGCAAAATAGAAATCAATCAGGTGCTAGCAACCAACAGCGCTGCGGCAGCCATTCAAGATTGGTGTTATCATTTTTTACAACCTGGGGATGAGGTTTTGATTCCAGACCCTGTTGATTTTCTGTTGGGGTATTGTGCAGAGAAAGCCGGTGCCAAAGTGGTTCGTATTCCTGCCAAAGCGCAATGGAAAAAAGAAGACTGGGCAACCGCCGTGAATGAAAAAACCAAGGCCGTCATCATCTGCCATCCTCATAATCCATTGGGATTTCATTACCAATCAGAAGACTTAAAGAATATCGCTGATTTTGTCAAAGAGTACAAACTACAGTTGCTTTCAGATGAAGTTTGGAGTGACTTGGTATGGGACAGACCTTTTGAGAGCATGATGACTTATTGTCCACAGGCATGGGTAGTGTATGGACTTTCAAAGGGATTTGGATTGGCTGGTTTAAGAATTGGAGCGCTGATTGGACCAGATGCAGAAAGTATTCAAGCGGTCATGAATTCTCAGGGATACCTGAGAACAACACACGGTGTCTCTACCCTGTCCCAGGTGGCTGGAACCGCCGCACTAAAGTCAGCATACGCTGGATCTGATTACAGAAAACCAATTGGAAAAACCCTGAAGCATACCATTCATCGGTTACAAAATGAGCAATCCTTTTTCCAATTGCAACCTCCACAAGCGACCTTTGTCCTATGGCTAGGTATACAGGCAAATTGGGATTCAGGTGAACTTTGTGAACGATTGGAAAAAGAAGCCAAGGTCAAATTGGTTCCCGGTCTTCCACAATGGTTTGGTCCTGGAGCAATCGGTCATGTCCGAATGAGCTGTGCAACCTCTATCGAGGTGATGGATGAGGCTTTAAATCGGATTTTCAATTGGATTAGAACCAGCGGCTATTGATTCACTTCGAACCAACGCTTGGCCAAATACTCCTGCTCTGTTTGACCTGGAGTAGGAAAAAAAATCAACTCAGCATTGGCATGAATGGCCTTTAAATCCATGAGTGAAGAATAACCTGGTCGCATGTAGATTTTCTCAGCAGATTTCAGTACGGAAAACATAGACTGATCGTCCAAATGCGAAACCAAATCAACATTTGCATTGGTAAAAGCTCGATTCAAATGAGGTTGCCCAGAGATAATGAGACAACGTCTTCCTGATTCGAGAAACAAACGCATCAGCTCCCGCTCGAGAATTGTCCGTTGCATTTCAGGACCACTGATCCATCCTACCCACTCGAATTCAGATTTTTGAATGGGCCAACTTTGAATGTTGAAACGACTGAGCCATCCGACGTGAACAACAGGAAAAGACTGATCAAAATGGCTCAATTTCCCAGACAAACGCAAAGATTCATCTTCGACATCAGGAATCCAAATGGCCGCAAAGCGCTTCATTCTTTTCCAAAACAACTTTTGATACACCCTACTCATCCAATTGGGCATGATGGGCGTGGTTTGGTGTGTGATGAAAACGGATGAAACATTGGGCAGAAAAATCCCAAATCGATTATCAGAAATAATCTCATCAAATTGATGAACCAAATGTTGTTTTCTAAGCCAAAGATTCTCCTGGAAGATCGTCCACTCCCATTCAGGCCACTGCGCCAATAAACTGAACCAAGTAACCCCACTCGCTGAATATTTCACGGGATAACCTGGACAACCTTCTAAAAAAACCAACCCTGGAAAATACTGACGCAACCAATCACCTGATGGGCCGCTTCCTGCAATAAAAACTTGATTCCCTTTCTGAACCTCGCGGTGAATCAGCTCAGCGCAACGTGTGGCGTGACCCAAACCCCAATTCATCGGAACAAACAAAATCTTTTTCATTGCGTCGACCAAGATCAATAAAAAATTTTGATTCACGCCTTAAATTTGCACGATGGCAAAGGACAAATTGAAAAGATGGGCGGAGAATAAAACGTTTGATCATGTATTCGAACCCAATCTTCTTCCAATCATCAAAGAAGGGAAGACTTTCATGAAAGGGGAATGGCGCAGCAAATTTTTCAAGAACGATCATCCTTTGGTGATTGAATTGGGCTGTGGCAAGGGAGAATATACCGTGCAGTTGGCAGAAGCCAATCCCCACATCAATTACCTAGGCATAGACGTAAAAGGACACCGCTTCAATCATGGTGCCCGCATTGCCAAAGCAAACGGCCTAAAGAATGTTGCCTTTCTCAGAACACGAATTGAGTTCATCGAAGCCTTCTTCGACACCAACGAGGTGGACGAAATATGGCTAACCTTTTCAGATCCACAGCCAAAAGATGACATTGGCTTAAAGAGAATCACTTCTATCTTCTTTTGGAAAAAATATGCCTCCTTCCTCAAAGAAAATGGCATCATCCACATCAAACACGACAACCCCATGATGTACCAAAGTGCGATGGAAGAATTGGACAATACTCCTTTCATTATTCAAAGCCACTCCGATGATGTTTATGGAGATTACATCAAAGGTTTGAATGCGAAGTGGAGAAGTATTTTGGCCATTCGCACCTATTATGAGAGTCGTTGGTTAGAAGAAGGTAAAAAGATTCATTATGTTCGATTTAAAACCCGCCAACTTCAACGTTGGGTGAACAGCATGGTTTGATTCAAGGAATCTTTAACAACGATCTTCCATCCAGCGAAACCGAGTTGACGAACAGCCTCGATATCATCACTCAATAAAATCACCTTGGTAATTTCCAAAGGGATCAACTTCTTAAGAAAAGCAGCATTAAATTGTTCTGGTTGGGTATAACCAATAGCATTGATGAGCGTCAAACTTCCGTTTTTGGTTTTATCTCCAATGACCCAGACCTTTTCAGATTTGATGCCATCGAAGACATCTCGATTGTGTTGAATTAATTCTTTGAGGCGAGCAATGGGTCGCTCTTCTTCTGTTACTTCATTCAATCTGAAATGGAATTTATCCTTGGCTTTTAAACAAGATGAAATGGTAAAAGCACACAAGAGCAACAACATGGAATAACGCAGCCAAGGCTTCCATCGCGCATTTTCAAGGGCTTGAAAAAACAAGATCCAAACCAAGAGAAACCAAGGAAGCACATTCAAAAAATAATAGTCGTGGTGTTCCAATTGCTGCCAAAAAAACAAGGCGTAAGTCACACCAAAAATCAATAGAAACAACCACCACAAACGCAGTGATTTGGCAATGCTTTTCCACGAGTATATGATCACCAAAATCATAGCGCCCAAACCATACCAAGTGTATTTGGGAAAATAGCTGTTGCGCCAATGTTTGGTAATGGCCAAAAACACCCGATAGCGCTGATCTGCCGTCGCATCCCAAATAGACTTGGAAGCGGTATTGAAATAAGTATCACCACTTAATTGATTGTAATATACAACAAAAGCCCACCACCCCAATACTACTGTTATCGTCACAACGGCAACCACAAAGAATGTCCGCAAAGTCCAACGAAAATGTACAACAGCAAAAGCGAGCAAAAGCGCAGCTGGGTGAATGAGAAAAGTGATTTTGAATAAACCCGCCAGAGAGAAGGCCAATGCTCCCAAGAACAACAAACGGCGTCCCTTCAAATGGAAAAACCTAATCCAAGCAAAATAGCCCAACAGGGTCATTCCCCATGCTGCCATATCGGGAAGGAAATTAAAAGCGTAAAAATTGAACACCGTGCAGGTCATTGTGGTAATGATCAACATCAATCTCAAAAACAATGATGAAACAAAAAAAGCCGAAAGTCCAAACAAAGACCACAATCCAATGATGGCAAAGCAGCCGTGCAACAGGCGCAGAATGGAAGTCTCCTGTCCCAACCAATCGACACTCTTGGCTGAAACCCAATACAACAGAGGAAACTCACAAGCCGCTTTTCCCGCTAACGACTGAAGATTCAAAGTTCCCAGTGATAGAAAACCGTCATCTGATTTCAGATAATGGTGGATAAAAGCAATGCCATCGGTCTGACGAATGAAATGGATGCCATGCGGTGCATCATCAGAAAAATCAGAAATGCCCATTCCATAAAACCAAACAACCAACAACAGCAAAAAGTACCGCATGAGGCTAAAGTACTTCATTTCAACACAAAGAATCGTCTGAAAAAGTTGAAGGTTGAAATCCTGTTCATATCCCACAAAAAAAAAAGCAATTTGTGACTTTTGTTACTTGAGCATTGGTTAAATTTGACGCGCTAAACGCAAGTAAAATGACAGCAACCTCACATTTATGGGATTATTTTCCAATTGTAATCATGGCTTTGATTGCATTGGGATTTGTAATAACCACCATGGTATTAACCCACACATTGGGTCCTAAGCGACATGTAAAAGTAAAAGAAGAGGCATTTGAATGCGGTATAGAATCCAAAGGCAATGCCCGCACCCCCTTCTCCATCAAGTATTTTTTGGTGGCTATATTGTTCGTCCTATTTGACGTCGAGGTGATTTTCATGTACCCTTGGGCAGTGAACTTTACAGAACTCGGGGTGTTTGGCCTATGGGAAATGTTCACCTTCATGGGATTGATGATTGTGGGTTTGGCCTACATCATTCGCAAAGGCGCATTGAATTGGGATTGATTTTTAATACAACATTGACAAATGCAAACAAGTGTAGATATTCACCCTGACCACAAGCCTGAAGGGCATGAAGGTTCTGGTTTTTTTGCCACCTCTTTGGACAAAGCAGTTGGTTTGGCACGCGCCAATTCTCTCTGGCCTTTGCCTTTCGCAACCTCTTGTTGCGGAATTGAGTTCATGGCCACTATGGCGTCCACCTACGATTTGGCCCGTTTTGGATCTGAGCGTTTGAGCTTTTCTCCAAGACAAGCCGATTTGTTGATGGTGATGGGGACCATTTCAAAAAAGATGGCACCTGTTCTCAGACAAGTGTACGAGCAAATGGCAGAGCCCAAATGGGTTTTGAGCATGGGTGCTTGCGCATCATCAGGTGGGATTTTTGATACTTACAGTGTATTGCAAGGCATTGACCGTGTGATTCCTGTAGACGTTTACATCCCTGGTTGCCCTCCCCGTCCAGAACAAGTATTGGATGGCATCCTTAAAATTCAAGAATTGGCCAAATCTGAAGGCCTCAAAAGACGTCTAACCCCCGAATATAAAGCCAAATTGGCTGCATACGGATTAGAATAATACCATGAGTGAATTACACGACAACATTTTACAAGCATTGGAAGAACATTTTCCTGGTGCCGTAATATCCTCTGGGGATGAGATGGATTTCCCTGTTTTTCATTTACAGAAAAATCAATTGATTGCAGTGCTAACTTTCTTAAAAAAAGAAAAAGGATTCAATTTCTTGACCACCCTTTGCGGGATTCATTTTCCTGAACAAGGCGATCAAGAATTTGCATTGATGTATCAATTGCACAACATGATGCAAAATCAACGCATCCGTTTCAAAGTATTTATGCCCAAAAGCCAATTGGAAGTTCCTACCGCGACCGTCATCTGGCCTGCAGCCAATTGGATGGAGCGTGAAGCATTTGATTTTTACGGATTCAAATTCATGGGACATCCTGATTTGAGAAGAATTCTCAATATGGATGAAATGAATTACCATCCTTTGAGAAAGGAATATGCATTAGAAGATGCAGGAAGAGACGATAAAGAAGACAAATACTTTGGAAGATAATCATGAGTACCAACGTTGACATACAAAACAACATTGAGAAGGACTATACCACGCTCAATCTTGGCCCCACTCACCCCGCGACGCACGGAATCTTCCAAAACATCTTAACCATGGATGGAGAAATCATTGTGAAGGCAGTGCCTACCATTGGTTACATCCACCGTGCTTTTGAAAAATTGGCTGAGCACAGACCCTACAATCAAATCACTCCGATCACAGATCGTTTGAACTATTGTTCCTCCCCCATCAACAACATGGGATGGCACATGACCGTTGAGAAACTCATCAACTGTGAAGTTCCAAAGCGTGCAGAATACCTGAGGGTTATTATCATGGAATTGGCGCGCATTGCAGACCATATTGTTTGTGATACTGTAATTGCAGTAGATACTGGAGCTATGACAGGCTTCTTGTATTTGTTCCAAGCAAGAGAAAAAATATATGAGATTTACGAAGCCATTTGCGGCGCGCGTCTAACGACGAACATCGGCCGCATTGGTGGAATGGAAAGAGATTTCCCTGAAATTGCATGGAAGAGAATCCAAGCTTTTATTGACGAGTTCCCTGCTATGTTGACCGAGTTTGACAAGTTGGTTACCCGAAACAGAATCTTCATGGACCGCACTGTAAACTGCGGGCCTATCAGTGCAGAAAGAGCATTGGAGTATGGCTTTACAGGTCCCAATTTAAGAGCAGCTGGGGTGGATTATGATGTACGTGTCATGAACCCCTACTCTTCTTACCAAGACTTTGATTTCAAAATTCCTGTGGGAACACAAGGAGATACTTTTGACCGTTACATGGTGCGCATGCAAGAGATGTGGGAAAGCTTAAGCATCATTAAACAGGCCATGGAAAAAATGCCGAAAGGAGAATTTCACGCCGATGTACCTGAGTTTTATCTTCCTGAAAAGCAAGATGTATATTCCAAAATGGAGGCTTTGATCTATCACTTCAAAATTGTGATGGGAGAAACTGAAGTTCCCAAAGGTGAAGTTTACCACGCAGTAGAGGGAGGAAATGGTGAATTGGGATTCTATCTCATTAGTGATGGCGGTAGAACACCATTCCGTTTGCACTTCAGAAGACCTTGTTACATCTATTATCAAGCCTATTCAGAGATGATTGAAGGTGGAATGTTGTCCGACGCCATTCTTACCATGAGTAGCATGAACGTTATTGCCGGAGAATTAGACGCATAAACATGGAAAAGAAATACCAATTTTCACCCGAGACAATGGCCGTTGTTCAAAAGATGATGGGTCGTTATCCAGAAGGAAAACAAAAATCAGCCTTGTTGCCTGTATTGCATTTGGCACAAGCCGAATTTGATGGCTGGTTGAGTGCAGAGGCGATGGATTACGTAGCAGAGGTATTAAACATCACCCCTATTGAGGTGTATGAAGTGGCCAGCTTCTATTCCATGTACAACTTAAAACCCGTTGGTAAATGTTTGTTAGAAGTATGCCGAACCAGCTCATGTTGGTTGATGGGGTCTGAAGACATCGTTCATCACATCGAGAAAAAATTGGGCATCAAGGATGGGGAAACCACCGCTGATGGTCAATTCACTTTAAAAACCGTTGAATGTTTGGGATCATGCGGCACAGCACCGATGTTGCAATGTGGCGCTGATTTCTATGAGAATTTATCCTTGGAAAAAGTAGATACCCTTTTGGACAACTTGAGAAAAGATGGCGAAAGAAGAACCTACATCAAGGATCAAAAAGTAAACATGGATTGATATGGGAAAGAAATTGTTACTTGAACACATTGACGTTCCTGGAATACAATCCTTGAATGTATACCGTCAAAAAGGGGGATACGAAACCCTAAAAAAGGCGTTGACTTCTATGACACCTGAGCAAATTTTAGAAGAAGTAAAAACTTCAGGTTTGCGTGGTCGTGGAGGTGCTGGTTTCCCAACGGGTCTGAAATGGAGCTTTTTGGCCAAGCCAGAAGGTGTTGCTCGTTATTTGGTTTGCAATGCCGACGAATCAGAACCAGGTACTTTCAAGGACAGATACCTCATGGAAAAAATTCCTCACATCTTGATTGAGGGAATGATTGTTTCCAGTTTTGCTTTGGGTGCCAATACTTCATACATCTATATCCGCGGAGAGTATTTTTACGTTGCGCGTATCTTGGAAAATGCGATTGCGGAAGCATACGAAGCCGGATTGTTAGGGAAAAACATCATGGGCAGCGGATATGATTTGGACTTGTATGTGCAAATTGGTGCTGGTGCTTATATCTGTGGTGAAGAAACAGCATTGTTGGAATCCTTGGAAGGAAAGCGTGGCAATCCCCGCATCAAGCCTCCCTTCCCTGCTATCGCAGGATTGTATGGATGTCCAACCGTAGTGAACAACGTAGAGACCATTGCAGCAGTCGTGCCCATCGTTAAAGACGGTGGAGCGGCTTATGCGCAAATAGGAATTGGAAAATCAACCGGAACCAAATTGATTTCCGCTTCGGGGCATTTGAATAAGCCTGGCGTTTATGAAATTGAATTGGGACTGCCTGTTGAGGAATTTATTTATTCTGAAGAATATTGTGGCGGAATAAAAAACGGCAAACAATTGAAAGCTGTTGTGGCTGGAGGTTCATCCGTTCCAATTCTCCCAGCTCATTTGATTTTGAAAACCGCTGCAGGCGAGCCTCGATTGATGTCTTATGAAGGTCTTGCCGATGGTGGATTTGCTACCGGAACCATGTTGGGTTCAGGAGGATTCATAGCGATGGATGAAGACAGCAGCATCGTTAAGAACCTATGGACATTCTCTCGCTTCTATCACCATGAAAGTTGTGGACAATGTTCTCCTTGCCGAGAAGGTACTGGATGGATGGAGAAAATCTTACACAAGATTTTGCATGGACACGGTACATTGGCAGATGTCGATTTGTTGTGGGATATCCAAAGCAAGATCGAAGGGAAAACCATTTGTCCACTAGGAGATGCCGCAGCTTGGCCTGTTGCCAGCGCCATAAGACATTTCAGAAACGAGTTTGAGGAGTATGTAAAACAAGGACATTCCATCAAGGATGTCAAACATTACTACCGATTGAATCACTTACCAGAACCTGTGAACTAGAATTTATGCCAAAAGTAACGATAGACGGAGTAACCATTGAGGTGCCTAACGGCACAACCATTCTGGAAGCAGCCAGAATGATTGGTCCAGAAGTAGCGCCACCGACCATGTGTTATTATTCCAAATTAGAAACCAGTGGTGGCTATTGCAGAACCTGCTTGGTAAAAGTTTCCCAAGGTTCTGAAAAAGATCCTCGCCCTATGCCCAAGCCTGTGGCTTCTTGCCGAACCCAAGTGATGGACGGCATGGTAGTGGAAAACAATACCTCCCCTGAAATTCACGAAGCACGAGCAGGTGTAGTGGAGTTCTTGTTGGCCAATCATCCATTGGATTGTCCAGTGTGTGACCAAGCCGGCGAATGCCATTTGCAAGATTTGGGCTACGAGCACGGTAAGAGCGAAACCCGTTTTGAGTTCCCTCGCCGCGAGTTTGAGCGCAAAGACATTGGTGATAAAATACAACTCCACATGAACCGTTGTATTTTATGCTACCGTTGTGTAAAGACTGCCGATCAAGTGACCGATTGCCGTGTGCACGGAGTCATGAATCGCGGTGAAGTGGCTGAAATATCAACTTACATTGAAAAATCAATAGACAACGACTTCTCTGGTAACGTTATTGACGTGTGTCCAGTAGGAGCATTGACAGATAAAACCTTCCGCTTTCAAAGCCGAGTTTGGTTTACCAAGCCAGTGGATGCGCACCGCGATTGCGTTAAGTGCTGCGGAAAAGTAAGATTGTGGTACAAAGGAAACGAAGTGTTGCGAGTAACTGCCCGCAAAGACCAATGGGGTGAAGTTGAAAGCTACGACGGCAAAACCGGATGGATTTGCAATACCTGTCGTTTTGATAAAAAGACCACAGCAGATTGGACCATTGATGGACCATCAAAAATCAGCAGACATTCTGTGATCTCTGCCAATCACTACAATAGTTTAAAAGCATTGAAAGCCACCATCGATCGTCAGAAAGATGCCTTGCCTCACGGCGAAAAGGTTACCCTTGGTCATGGCGCTTTGGATCCCAATAACGAAAGCAAATAAGCCATGACAGATAGCATGTTGATTTATAAGATAATTTTATGCGTCATCGTATTTGCGGTCTCATTGGGTGCGGCTGCTTATATGACATGGGGCGAAAGAAAATTGGCTGCATGGTTGCAAGACCGTGTAGGCCCTAACCGTGCAGGTCCTTTGGGATTGCTACAACCCATCGCAGATGGTATCAAGATGATTTTCAAAGAGGAAATGATTCCCACCCACTCCAACCGTTGGTTGTTTATTCTTGGCCCATGTTTCTTCATGTTGTGCGCTTGCATGACTGGAGTCGTGATACCATGGGGTGCCGGTTGGGAAGCGGGAGGAACGATATTCCCTATGCAGGTGACGGACATCAACATTGGATTGCTCTACCTTTTGGGTGTGGTTTCCATTGGTGTTTATGGTGTGATGATCGGAGGTTGGGCATCCAATAACAAGTATTCCTTGTTGGGTGCATTGCGCGCCTCTTCTCAAATGATTTCATACGAAGTAGCCATGGGATTGGCTTTGATCGCTTTGGTCATGATGACGGGTACTTTAAGCTTGAAAGAAATCGTGGGCCAGCAAGATCAAGGTTTGGCCTTTGTGGTATACCAACCGTTGGGTTTTATCATCTTTATCATTTGTGCATTTGCTGAAACCAATCGTGCTCCTTTCGACTTGCCAGAGTGTGAGTCCGAGTTGGTGGGCGGTTACCATACGGAGTATTCATCCATGAAATTGGGATTCTTCCTTTTCGCAGAATACATCAATATGTTCATCAGCTCAGCCATCATGGCTTCTCTTTACTTTGGTGGATACAATTTCCCATTCCAACATGAGTTGGGATTGGATGGCAATGTATTGACCATTGTTCAGACAGCCGTTTTCTTTGGAAAAATCTTCATCTTCATTTTTGTATTCATGTGGGTTCGCTGGACACTTCCTCGATTCCGTTACGACCAATTGATGAATTTGGGCTGGAAAGTGTTGTTGCCGTTGGCCATTGCCAACATCATCATCACAGGTTTTGTAATGTTGTTTATGGGTAAATTAGGATAATCATGATGCAGTTAACCAACCGATCAATGCAGGTCGCTAAGAAGGAGCTTACCTTCATGGAGCGATTATATTTCCCTGCGATCATCAAAGGGATGATCATCACACTTTCACATTTGTTCAAAAGAAAAGCCACCATTAAATATCCTGATCAAGTGCGTGAATTGTCTGCCGTTTATCGCGGACAACATGTCTTGAAAAGAGATGAGGCCGGTGCTGAACGCTGCACGGCTTGCGGTCTTTGCGCAGTTGCCTGCCCTGCTGAAGCCATTACCATGGAATCTGCAGAGCGCCAGAAAGGAGAAGAGTCTTTGTACCGCGAAGAGAAGTACGCCAAGATCTATGAAATCAATATGCTTCGTTGCATCTTCTGTGGATTGTGTGAAGAAGCTTGTCCAAAAGAGGCCATCTTTTTAACAGACCGCATTGTGCCTTCTAGCTTTACAAGAGGCGAAGAAGTATTTGGAAAAGACAAATTGGTGGAAGGCATTGACTTGCGTGTGGATGTCACCAAGCGCCAAACTGAAGAGGTATTGTCATTCAAAACCGATAAAAAACACTACCACAATCAAACTTTTTTAGACAAGAAAAAATAATCATGCTCACGGAATACGCCTTTTGGTTTTTGTCCTTTGTCGCTGTGTTCAGCGGCATCGCCGTCATCCTCAGTAAGAACCCTGTGTACAGTGTTCTCAATCTCATCATGACTTTCTTTTCCATAGCAGGTCATTATTTTTTAATGAATGCCCAATTCTTGGCTGCGGTGCACATCATCGTATATGCGGGTGCGATTATGGTTTTGTTCTTGTATGTTATTATGATGTTGAACTTGAACAATTTGGAAACGGAGAAAAGAAGCAATGTTTTCAAATTGTCTGCGGTTGTTGCTGCGGGGCTTTTGATGACTGTTTTAAGCGGTGCCATTCAAACAGCTGATCAAATAACCTTGGCCGAAAAGACAACAGGCACGGCTGGTTTGGTGGAGAACTTAGGAATCGCTTTGTACCGCAATTACCTCCTTCCTTTCGAATTGGCCTCTGTGCTTTTCCTAGCCGCTATGGTGGGTGCAGTATACTTGTCCAAGAAAAATCTAAACGAAACACAAGCGTAATATGGAAATCTTACACAACGTCACCATCAACCATTATTTGGGATTGAGCACGGTGCTTTTTGCGCTCGGTGTTTTTGGGATGCTTTATAGAAAAAATGCAATTATCATTTTTATGTGTGTGGAGTTGATGCTCAATGCCGTGAATTTGGCTTTGGTTTCTTTTTCGAAAATGCACGGAGATACAGACGGACAAATTTTTGTCTTCTTCATTATGGTCGTTGCAGCCGCTGAGGTTGCTGTTGGTTTGGCCATTTTGATGATGCTTTACCGCAACAGACATACAACAGACACTGATACATTAAACGATTTGAAAGGATAGTCATGGAGAAATTAGTCGCACTCATCCCCCTGTTCCCATTGTTGGGATTTTTATACATTACTTTTTTCGGTAAAAATCAAAGCAAGGGAACGGCAGGAGCCATCGCTACGGCCTTGGTTGCCCTTTCGTTTGTTTTGGCCATTCTCGTATTTACCACCCAATTGCATGGAGCCCATGCCACTTTCGTCAAAGTATTGGACTGGATTCATGTGGGCAGCTTTCAAGTCGATTTGAGCTTTGTGGTTGACCCCTTGAGCTCTTTGTACATCTTATTCATCACAGGTGTGGGTTCTTTGATTCACCTCTACTCCATTGGTTATATGCATGATGATGAAGGTTTCCACCGTTTTATGTCTTACTTGAACCTTTTCGTCTTCTTCATGTTGCTTTTGGTACTGGGAGACAATCTGTTATTGTTGTTTGTTGGATGGGAAGGTGTAGGGGTTTGTTCCTTTATGCTCATTGGTTTTTGGTACAAAGACCACGCAAACAATGACGCAGCCAAGAAAGCTTTTGTCATGAACCGTGTGGGTGATTTGGGATTGATCTTGGGAATGTCTTTGATCTTTGTTCAATGCGGTAGCTTGAATTACAACGACCTCATGATCGGCGGTTCTGCCATCGGGCACTTGGGCAAATGGGCTACTTTGGGCGCTGTCCTTTTGTTCATCGGCGCGATGGGTAAGTCAGCTCAATTTCCTTTGCACACTTGGTTGCCCGATGCCATGGCCGGTCCTACGCCGGTTTCTGCATTGATCCACGCTGCAACCATGGTCACCGCAGGAATTTACTTGGTGGCACGCTTCAGTGATTTGTTTACAATTTCCGAAGGAGCCAGTCAGTTGGTTACTTGGGCGGGTGTTATCACCGCAGTCATGGGTGCCAGTATCGCATTGACCCAAAACGACATCAAAAAAGTATTGGCCTACTCTACCGTGAGCCAATTGGGTTTCATGTTTGCCGCATTGGGCATGGGTGCTTATACCATCGCTGTCTTTCACGTTGTGACACACGCTTTCTTTAAGGCCTTATTGTTCTTGGGTTCAGGTTCTGTGATTCACGCCATGGGCGGTGAGCAGGACATTCGCAGAATGGGGGGATTGAAAAGCCACATGCCAACGACCTATTGGACATTCTTGGTCGGTACCATTGCGATTGCTGGAATTTTTCCTTTCGCTGGTTTCTTCTCCAAAGATCAAATCTTGGCGCATGCCATGGAAAACAACACTGTTGTATTCGCCTTGTTGATGTTGGCAGCAGCGGGAACAGCATTCTATATGTTCCGCATGTTCTATTTGACATTCCATGGTGAATTCAGAGGAACACATGAGCAAGAGCATCATTTGCACGAATCACCAAAGACCATGACCATTCCTTTGGTTGTTTTGGCGATAGCTTCTACAGTTGGCGGTTTTATGGGATTCCCTCACGCCATCGGTCACGCCATGCACATTGAACACGCCTTGGATCATTTCCTATCCGGTAGCATTGAATTGACCCACTCACACATGAGCGTGGCAACAGAGATTGCTTTGGCATTGATATCCATGGCGATTGCAGGTATGATGATTCTTTTTGCATACAACATTTACATCAAAAAGGCCACCCCCGTTTTGGAAGATGCTGAAATCAACAGCCCATTGCACCGTTTGCTTTGGAAAAAATATGGCATGGATGAGTTGTATGACAATTTATTCCGCAAGCCCATTGACGCTTTGAGCGCTGGTTTGTACCACTGGGTGGAACAAAAGATGCTGTTGGGTATGGTGGATGGATCAGGGGACGCAGCCAAAGGCATTGGTCGTATTTTACAACCTTTGCACAACGGTCAAATCGTCACCTACTTGTTGGCCATCATTGTTGGATTAATCGCTTTAATTTTTGCTCTGTAAGTTATGATCGCACTTTCTATATTTCTCATTCCGCTTTTGACCAGTTTTCTGTTGTTCAATAGCAAAACTGGAAACGCTGCAAAAACAGCATTGACCAGTTTGATCCTCATGCTTTTGGTCGCTATTGGTGGTCGCGTTGCCACCGCTTATGGATTGACTGGCACGTTGAGCTTTCCTTTGATTTCTAGCATAGGCTTTTCTTTCTCATTGCTTTGGGATGGTCCTGCTTTCTTGATGGTTTTGTTGACCATCATCGCAGGATTGGGCATCGTTTATTTCAGTCAAGACAAAGAAATTCATTCCTCCAACCGTTTCTATGGTTGGATCATGATGATGTTGTCTGCCATGATCGGTGCTTTCTTGGCCGGTGATGCATTGTTGTTCTACTTGTGCTACGAATGGGCTTTGATTCCCATCTTCTTCTTGATTTTGAAATGGGGTCATGGCGAACATTTGTCCAAGGTTACCATGCGTTTCTTCTTGTACACTTTGTTCGGTTCTTTGTTCATGATGTTGTCATTGTTGTATGTTCACCAAAGCATGGCCACTCCTTCTTTCGACATGAGCGCCATGTGGGCAGCTGGCAAAGCCTTGACCGCAGGAGAGCAAGGATGGGTTTTTGCTGGATTGTTCATTGCTTTTGCTGTGAAGATGCCTGTATTTCCTTTTCACTCTTGGCAACCTTCTACCTATGATCACGCACCGATTCAAGGCACCATGTTGTTGGCGGCTATTATGTTGAAAATGGCCACCTTTGGTTTGGTTCGTTGGGCCATACCCATGACCGCGGTGGGCATTGCAGAAAATGGTCATTGGGCGATTTTGTTGTCCGTCATCAGTGTGGTGTATGCCTCATTCATGGCCTTGACCCAAAAGCGTTTGAAGATGATGATTGCCTATTCCTCTGTTGCCCACGTAGGCATGATTTCAGCAGGAATTTTGTCCAACACCGATCAAGGAACTGTAGGTGGATTGTTTGAAATGTTCTCGCACGGAATTTTGGCTGTCGCGATGTTTGTGGTTTATGCCATCATCGAAAAACGCTATGGCCATGACCGCATGCAAGAGATGGGTGGCATTCGCACTGCAGCTCCTGCCTTTGCCTTTTTAACTTTCATACTTGTCATGTGCAACGTGGCCCTTCCTTTCACTTCAGGATTCGTAGGTGAGTTCTTGTTGTTGCAAAGCTTGGCCCATTACAGTTTGGTTTATACCGCCATCGCTGGATTGTCCGTGATATTGGGAGCCGCCTACATGCTGCGTGGTTTTCAAGCGATGTTCTTGGGAGGAAACACCCACGCTTTTGAAGCGTTGAGCAGGAACGAAAAAAACATTTTGGCCATCGCCGTGCTATTGGTGATTGTCTTGGGTGTATATCCGCATTCTTTATTACAATTGATCCAAAACGTATATTAAAATATTAACGATGGTTATTTTACTGATTTCAGCATTATTGGGCGTTTCCTTATTGGCTTTAGAAATATTCAAGCTTCGCCGTTGGATGATGCCTTTGATGGTCATGGCGTTCTTGGCCATTATTGGCGGAACTTTTGCCTTGTGGGGAATGAATGAGAATGTGATGATGCAGGGCATGATTGTCATGGACGCTTACGCCTTGCGCACGACAGCTGTTTTGACCATCTTGGCTTTGTTCTGGTTGTTGACCCAACACCAAAATATCGAGAAAACTGGCAACAGCTCAGACCTATACGCCCTATTGGCTTTCAGTTTTTGCGGTGCGCTATTGATGACCAATTTCACCAACTTGGTGATGCTTTTCTTGGCCATCGAAATCTTGAGTATTCCTGTTTATGTATTGGCAGCCAGCAATCGTTCTAGTCTTTTGTCCAACGAAAGTGGATTCAAGTATTTCATTTTGGGATCAGCAGCCTCAGCGATATTGTTGTTCGGAATTGCGTTGTTGTATGGAGCAACAGGAAGTTTTGATTTGTACAACATTCACGATGCCTTGATGAGCGGCACCATTGCTCCCCTTTCATGGGTTGGATTGGCGATGATCTTAACTGGATTCGGATTCAAAATATCAGTCGCTCCATTTCACTTCTGGGCACCAGATGTATACCAAGGCGCACCAACACCCATCACGGGATGGATGGCGACCGTTGTCAAAGGCGCAGCCATCTTTGGGATGTACCGCTTGTTCAAAGGAGCATTTGATGGCGCGATGCCGCATTTGGAAGGCATCTTGGTCATCATCATTGCCATCACATTGGTCATCGCCAACGGCATGGCATCGATACAAAGCAACGTCAAGCGCATGTTGGCTTATTCTGGTGTGAGCCATGCGGCCTTCATGTTGGCCACGATGATCATCCCCGGCTTTGATCCGCAAAGCATCGTATTGTATGTCATCTCTTATGGAATATCGTCATTGATTGTTTTCTCGATTATGAATCAAGTCGGACAAACAGCTGGAGAGGAATTGAACAACTTCAGAGGCTTGTCACAAGAGAATCCGTTCTCTGCGGCAGCCATGACCATTGGATTGTTGTCCATGGCGGGAATCCCACCCTTGGCAGGATTCTTTGGAAAATACTATGTCATCTCTGGACTCATTTCCACCCACCCAGGCCTCACCATCATCATGGTCTTGACCTCAGTAGTGGGTATGTATTACTATTTGAAAGTCATCTTCGCGATGTATCAAAAGACATCAATACCTGTTGTTGTCGAAGAGAACAACAAAGTCGTTTTATCCTTGGGTATCATTGCCTTGGTAGCGATGATGGTTGCGGTGCAGTGGATGTAGAAAAGGGATGAGGGGATGAGGGAATGAGGGGATGAGGGGATGTGTTAATGCCTGAATAAGCTTGACCGTTTTTTATCTCTTTTATCTGTCATTCATTTTTTGAGAATTCTCCAAGCTCCGGAGGGGAGATATTATCATAGAAACGGAGCTTTAAGTTTTGATTGTCCTAAAAAAAGTTTACAGTTGCACTGTTGTTTTTAGCGTTTGTCCTGGAACAAATTTACATCTATGTTTTAATCTTTAAATGGGTTTAAACTTCGATGGCACAATACCACTCGGCCAGACAGCGCTTGCGCTGTCTGGACACTCATCCTATCCACTTCGTGGCAGGAGGTGAGATTCCTTCCACTGAATCTTATTTCTATCCCTAAGCCAGCATCTAATCTCGAACGCAACGAACACTAAAACCTGCTCTTTTTGCTCCTGAAATACGATTTATGGTGGCGTAGTTGGCTCCCATTACGCGGTACCAAGCATTGGCAGAAGTAGGTGACGTAGATGTCCACCAATATCCCAAGCTATTCAGGAAACCGCCTGTTCCGTTGATCCACCTATAGCCACCTCCAAGCGCTGAAAATCCTGTGTTATTATTGGCACCCAAATTAGGTGCATCCCACAAAGTGGTGCTCTTTAATCTCCCACCTTGATCTGTTCCTCTGACCCAAGTATCAGTCAAAACCTGATCACTGACATTTATTCCCAATGCATTTTCCAAATACATCCATTCACAATCTGTGGGAACATGCCAACCCGTCGGGCAGAGTCCACGGGTATCAGTTACTGCAAACCAATTGTACAATTTACCATAAGTGGCATCATTGGATAAACTATTTGCATAAATGTGGTAAGCTCCTGAAGATGTATTAGACCAATTGGTATTCGTCAAACCTGAAGCAATCAAATCACCATTCCTATATTGATCTGTTGCCAAATTATCTGCAAACCAGCACTGACCTCCAATCTGAACCAAATCGTACGTTAGCCCATCGTATGTCAATGAAGTTTGACCACCACACCCGGTAACACTAATGACTTGGGCAGAACACGTGGCATTACCAGGAAGTAATGTCGCACCGGTATTTGAGGGAGTTCCTGCACATTGACAACTAGAATTGATTACATCATTGATTGTGCCGGCATTGTTGTCATTGCAAGAATTTCCTTGAACCAAGCAAGAACCATTATCCACATTGGCAGCGGGATTGTAATTACAAGCCTGCGGATTGGTGCAACCATTGACAGCGACAAATCCAGCGCAAACACAACTTGAATTGATGACATCATTGATTGTAGCGGCATTGCCATCATCACAAATTGCATTTTGGTACAAACAAGAATTATTACTCTGTGTAGCTGAACTATTGTAATTACAAGCAGCGTTGTCCGTGCAGCCCAAAACTGAGGGAAAGTTTGCAACACTTATTCCTGGGACAATCGTAACATCATTACCGATAATCAATGAATCTCCAACCGGACTGACCCGAAGTGGAACCTCAGCAGTGTACAAAGTGTAAGGCACACTCAACATCTGTTGCGTTCCCAAATCCGTTGTCCCCATCATCACATGTAAAAACTTGGCACCACTGCCCCAATTTACATTGGCAAAGTTGCCTTGTGACACAACCCCATTTCCCACAACACAAGACACCAATCCTAGGCTGTTGCTGGTCAATGAATGGCTTTCTTGATAAACCACAGTTCCCGTTGCGGAACCGTCATGGATCATGAATGTCAACTCAACGGCATTACTCGCCATGATACTTCCATCCGCATTGCGCATCACCGCTTGGTAGGGAATACCCAAAGGGGACTGCGCCCATAGGTAAGAAGTGATGAGGAATTGAAGGGATAGGGTTAAAAACGTTTTCATGCTTTTATAATTTAAAGCGAATATAAGAAGAATTTCATTCGTAAATTTTACCTCCATCGCCATGCATTTTTTATAACGCAAAGTCCACAGAGAACGCGCAAAGGAAGCGAAAGGGAAACAAGAAAATAAATTGCATTTAATCTCCGCGCACTTTGCGAGAACACTGCGCACTCTGCGTTAGAAATAAAAAACCTAATTTTTTAACGCAAAGTCAACAGAGGATGCGCAAAGTGCGCTGAGATTTCGAAAAAGCGGCATAATTCCATCTGACCTCTAATATCGCTGCAGGCAGGAGGGGAAATGACGCCTCCGGAGCTGTCGAGATTTTCAGAAAGAAAATGAATATCACTTCATCTCCTCATCACTTCATCCCCTCATCCCTTTTTTTCCACAAAAAAGGGAGACCATCAAGCCTCCCTTTTCAATATTCATTGGATAATGAATTATCCTTCGTTCACTACTTCAAAGTTTACTGTAGCAGTAACTTCTTTGTGCAATTTCACTTTGGCTTCGTAAGCACCCAACATCTTGATGTGCTCTTCTACCAAACTGATGCTCTTGCGATCGATGTTGTGTCCTTCTTTTGCAAATGCTTCTGACAATTGAATGGTGTTGATGCTACCAAAGATTTTTCCTGTATCAGATGCCTTGGTGGCAATCTTCAAAGTCAATCCTGACAACTTCTCTGCCATCGCTTGCGCGTCAGCCAAAATCTTGGTCTCTTTGTGCGCACGCTGCTTCAAATTCTCAGCCAACATTTTGCGGGCACTTTCTGTTGCCGCTACTGCATAACCACGAGGGATTAAGTAGTTGCGTGCATAACCAGGCTTTACATTGACTACCTCATCTTTGGCACCCAATTTTTCAATGTTTGATTTTAAAATAACTTCCATGATTATTCCTCCTGATTATTTCAACATATCACCTACGAAAGGCATCAAAGCCAA
>CANEVR010000028.1 GCA_947442505.1 Flavobacteriales bacterium
ATAAACAAGGTTGTCGTGTAAAACAACGACAACGCGGCGACTAAAAACTTGATTATTCTCGTATCCATCTCTTAATGCTATGTTGCAAAAGTAACAATAATGAACGTTCATTGATGAATAAGTCGGTGAATAACTATGTTGAAATGTCGTGTCAGGCCACTCGGGTTCAAGCGCTTTAACCCGTCTATTTTTGAGAAAACCAAAAGTTAAAATAATATTAAGACTATGCTACAGCTTTTTGGAAAAAAGAAATTGAATACGGAGCGCGTTGCGCATCATCTTGTAAATGCCATCTTGAACAGTGTTGAAGAAGGTTTTGATAGTATTGCAGAGTACATTGCTTATTGTCCTGAGTTTGTCACTACGCCTCCAATCAGAAAAGATGACAGTGGGAAGTTCCTGATGATTGTCATTGCTGGAAACTTTAATTTGCTTCCCAAGTATTTTACCTCGGGACAAGACGAGGAGATCATTTACGAGGCAAGTCAAAAATTGGCTCCAGTATTTGATTTATCTGTTTCTGAGTTTACAAGTATTTTAAATGCATATAAGGAAATGATGTCTCGCATCAATACACCTTCTAAGAATACATTGTATGCCATGTCGAAAGCTGTATTCTTCAAATACAATTTGAATGCTTATCAGCAGGACTACTTCAAGATAATGCAGACACCAAATCCTCTTTTCTTGAAAAGAATGGACGAGATCATGGCCAATTTCTTGTTTGATTGGGAAAGCTTTACGGATAAATTTAAAGTGGTTTCTCAAGCAGCTGCTTGAGTCTAAATGAATGACGATAAAAAGGGCTGCAATTGCGGCCCTTTATTTATTTTTAACCCTATGGAGAATTGATAATTGTTTTCCCATAGGAAACAGCGTGCCGACATTGCTATTCAGTTCATCTAGACCAAATTTGCTTAGGTCATATTCAAAAAATGAAATGTCAAATGTTATAACGTCTCCATCCAATTGGTATTGACTGTAGTAAATGATTTGTTTTTCGGGATTGTCATTGCCTATCTCATCATAGGATGAAACACTATAGCTCCCCATAATCATTGAGCCCATCTTTTGAAAATGAATGTCGATACCGTCTTGATCGGGTTCATGCAGAATCATGGTGTAACCATTGGTGGAATCCAATGCCATCCAATAATCTTTGATGATAACCCCCACATCTTCGGTTAATGAATCTCGGTAATACGAAGTCAGCCAATCCCAGCAGTTTTTGCATCGAGTGGAAGGCTGAATGTGCATTACCGTTTTAACAGTAAAATTAATCTTTCCGTTGTTGAATACAGACATTTCTCCTTTCCAATCTCCTTCCCAGTCTTTCAATTCTTGTTGTCCTAAAAAACAAACGGGATAAAAGCAGAGAATCAGAATTTTTAAAAGAGGCCTCATTTTTCTTGACTCAACAATCCGCACAAATGGAAGAGCAAGCGCGCGCCTACATTACCATTCCAATCATCACCTCCTGGGGCAACTTCAACCAAATCAAATCCCAATAGATTTCTTTTTTGAGCTGCTGAATTGAGCAAATACAAAGCTTGAGCATAGCTGAGTCCTCCTGGAACGGGAGTGCCTGTATTGGGACAAAGTGTAGCGTCAAAACCATCAATGTCAAAACTGATTAGGATGTTTTCAGGAAGCGTTTCGATGATTTCATCACAAATCATTTTCCAAGTATCACCTTCAAATTGCTGGGATTGCATTTTGAAATCAGTGAATACATCAATTCTGCCGTTGTTATATTTTACAACCTGATCTTCTTGTGCACAATAGTCACGGATTCCAACTTGGGTGAGTTGGGTCAGTTGTTCATTCTTGAGTGCATTGTACATGACAGAGGCATGGCTATACTCAAATCCTTCATAGGCAATGCGGAGATCCATATGGGCGTCAATGTGAAGGATACCGAATTTCCCATGCTTTTTGTGCATGGCACGGTAATATCCGAGGGGCGTGCTGTGATCTCCGCCCAACAAAGCCACTTTTTTATTTTTGGCCATCCAATATTCAGTGCGTTCTTCAACCCAATGATTCATGGATTCACAAGCCTCATTCACCTCTTTCAATAACTGCTGCCCTTCAGCACTTACTGATATATCCAAACCTTCCTCATGCATAGATATAATTTGCTCCGCCATGGGGCGCACATGTTGACTTAACGCTAACAAATGTTTAGGAGCATTGTCCATTCCAATCCCTTTCTTCCAAAGTTCAGGGAATTGAGGGTGGTGTAGGTCGACTTGGAAACTGGCTTCAAATATGTGCTCAGGTCCATGAGCAGCGCCACTGCCGTAGCTCACGGTTGCTTCCCAAGGAACAGGAATGATGATGATGTCACAATCTTCGTTTTGAAAGGGAAGGCCATAAATGTTGGCATCTTTAAGACCGGCGCTATTGGGGTCAAATTGTGCAATGATTTCTGACTTGTTCATTTTTTTAATAGGGTAGATAATTCAATATTTCTATTCCGTATCCGCTCAATGCGGTTCTTTTAACAGGGTGTAAGGTGAGCAAATTCATTTTTCTAATTCCCAATGCGCGAATGATTTGTGCTCCAGTTCCGTAATCTCGGTTATCCATGGTGCTTGAATCATTGGATGAAGAAGAGGCGTGCATGTATACCAATATTCCTTTGCCTTCTTTTTGAATGGCCTTGAGACCTTTGCCCAGTGAGGCATTCTCGCCATGTTGAATGTAATCCAAGAGATCCTTTTCAGGTTGTCCACTGTGAACGCGAACTGCGATGGTGTCATCATCATTCCAATCGCCCAGGACAAAAGCAAAGTGCTTTTCACCTGTGATGTTTTGTTTAAAAGTACAACAAACAAAGTTTCCAACTGGTGTTGGAAAAGGTGTCCTTTCTGTTTCGATGATGAGCTTCTCCGATTGCATGCGGTAGGCAATCAAATCCTCGATGGAGATGATTTTCAATTGGTGTTTTTCTGCAATTTCTAACAGCTGAGGAAGACGAGCCATGGTACCATCTTCATTCATGATTTCCACCAAAACGCCAGATGGTTCGAAGCCAGCCAAACGGGCCAAATCAATCGTTGCTTCTGTATGACCTGGTCTTCTTAATACACCCTCAGGCTTAGCAATCAAAGGGAAGATGTGACCGGGTCGCGCCAAATCCCTTGGTGTCGTTGATGGTGAAATCAATGACTGAACTGTTTTTGCTCTGTCATAGGCGCTAATTCCTGTCGTGCAACCATTGCCCAAGAGGTCGACACTCACAGTGAACGCTGTTTTATTGGGGTCAGTGTTGTGGGTTACCATCAATGGCAAATCCAAATGCTGTGCACGCTCTGGTGTAATCGCGGCACAAATCAACCCCCTTCCCTCTTTGGACATGAAGTTGATGATTTCCGGTGTTACATTTCGCGAAGCTGTGATGAAATCACCTTCATTTTCACGGTCCTCATTGTCGACAACAATAACTACTTTTCCTTGCTTGATATCCGCTATGGCCTCTTCAATACTATGGAGAATAGAGTCTTTAGAATTACGCATGCAACAAAGGTACAGCCTTCTTAACTTTGCATCACGAATTATAGCATGAATAACATTAATCAAATCCTGTTTCCATACGTGGTGCAGGCCGTCTCACAGGTCTTTTCAGTTGAACTTACTGAACAGAGTATTCAGTTTCAAGAGACCAGAAAGGAGTTTGAAGGGGATGCAACATTGGTTGTATTTCCCATCACCAAGTTTGTAAAGCAAAGTCCAGAGCAATTGGGAAATGCAATTGGTGAGTATTTGGTGCAGCATTGTCCTGTTGTTCAACAATACAACGTAGTGAAGGGTTTTCTCAATTTGGTTATTGAAGACGCCTACTGGTTGGATGCCTTTGATACCATGTTAAAGGGTCAAGAATGGGGATGGGAATTGCAAAACAGCAAGCCAAGAATAATGGTTGAATACTCGTCGCCAAATACCAACAAGCCCTTGCATTTGGGACACTTGAGAAACAACTTTTTGGGTTATTCAGTTGCTGAAATATTGAAAGCAGCCGGTCACAAAGTCACAAAGGTTCAAATCATCAATGACCGTGGCATACACATTTGCAAAAGCATGTATGCTTGGCAGGCCTCTGGTAAAAATGATACCCCAGAATCAACGGGGTTAAAAGGCGATAAGTTGGTAGGTCAGTATTATGTTGCTTTTGATCAGCAATACAAGGCAGAGATTGCCGAGTTGATTCAGAATGGCATGTCTAAGGAGGAAGCTGAAAACAAAGCTCCTTCAATGTTGGCAGCACAAGACATGTTGCGCAAATGGGAAGATGGTGATGAGGCTGTAACATCTCTTTGGAGAATGATGAACCAATGGGTTTATGCAGGTTTTGAAGTCACTTACCGCAATATGGGGGTAGATTTTGATAAATTATATTTTGAAAGTGAAACCTATTTGAAAGGCAAGGAGGAAGTTGAAAAAGGTTTATCAAAAGGTGTGTTTTTTAAAAAGGATGATGGAAGTACATGGATAGACTTGACCAATGAAGGGCTTGATGAGAAAGCAGTGCTGAGAAAAGATGGAACAGCCATGTACATTACGCAAGATATCGGAACAGCTATTTTGCGTTTTGAAGATTTCCCTGATACTGCAGCACAGATTTATACTGTGGGCAATGAACAGGAGTATCATTTCAAAGTTTTGTTCAAGATCTTGGCCAAGTTGGGATGGAATCAGTCAGATGCTTGTCATCATTTGAGCTATGGAATGGTGGAGTTGCCAGAGGGCAAGATGAAAAGCAGGGAGGGGACAGTGGTGGATGCTGATGACCTCATGGATAGCATGAAGGATGAATCTAGACTTATGGCTGAAGAGCAAGGGAAGTTGGACGGATTGACGACAGAGGAGAAAGATTTGACTTACCATAAAATTGGAATGGCCGCATTGAAGTATTTCTTGTTGCGTGTTGATCCAAAGAAAAACATGATGTTCAACCCACAAGAAAGCATTGACTTTAATGGCAACACAGGTCCTTTTATTCAGTATGGTTATGTCAGAACCCAGGCCATTTTAAGAAAGGCCAATTGGAATACGGGTGTTGATATGGTATTGAATGGTGAAGTAAAGATGGGCGGTGAGGAAAGGAATTTGATCAAATTGCTGTTTGCTTATCCTCAGTTTTTGTCGGAGTCTGCCAAAAAGTATGATCCATCTATTATGGCTGCTTTTGCCTATGAATTGACAAAGACCTTTAATGTATTCTACCAACATTGCAATATTCTGAGAGAGGAGAATGTGGATGTCAAAACATTTAGATTGAATTTGACATCATTGACAGGGCAGTGTATTCAAAGCAGTATGTCATTGTTGGGAATTCAGATGCCGGAAAAGATGTAATTCAAAGTGTAGAGATAAAAAAAAGGGAAGCCAATGCTTCCCTTTTTTGTTTCTAGAAGAAGTTCTTTATCGTGTAATGGTGATGGTACCGTTAATTTCCTTTTTCTCACCAGTAGCTTTTGATCGCACAGTCGCATTCCACATGTAAACCCCATTGGGAACAAAGTATTGACTATCTAATTGTTGCCCCATCCATGGCATATTGGGATCGTTGGTATGAAATACTGTTTGTCCCCAACGATTGAAGATGGTCATTTCAAAAACAGCTTCATCCAAATCATTGCTGACAATTTGAAGCGCATCGTTGATATTGTCACCATTGGGCGTGAACCCAGTGGGGATGAAGAATAAGAATGGCTCTTGAACTTCAATGTTGCCTGTAGCGACGCTAATACAACCATTGACATCCACAACTTGCAGTTCTACTTCATAGTCGCCTCCCACTCCGAAAGGATAAGTAAAGGTTGGCTCAAATTCTTCGGAAAAGTATTGATCATTGGCGTTGTCAAAAGTCCAGCTGTAGGAAACGATATCACCCTCAGTCATATTGGTAAATGAAACCAATGGATCAAAAGAACTCACTTCATCATCACTGGCTAACCATCCTGCTGTAGGAGGAGCATAAGATTCAAAATAGTTGTAAATGATGGTGTCGTAGATACAACCCAAATCATCTTCCAAGGTTAAACTGACATCATAGGTCCCAGGATTTTCCATTTGAAGATTGAGGTTGGGCATGTTCATGAAAGTCTGACCACTGCTGATTTCCCAATAAGAGTCTTGATACAATGCGGGGTCAGTAGTGATGCTTAAATTGAAAGGATCAGGCCAGCAAGCTGCCGTAGTTAGTGCATCGATGGTTACTGGAGCCTTGGGTCTAACATCGATGTGAACGCAAGGTTGGATGTTGTGGTTACAAGCATCTGTTATGGTGACGCAATAATCGCCGGTCTGGTCAGGAGCATAGCCCATTAAATCTTCTAAACCTGCGATGTTGGTGCCATTGAAAGACCATTGGTAAAAATAAGGAGCCAATCCTTCATTGGTCGTTAACACTTCTAAATCGGTTTCTGCATCATCACAGATTTCATGGCCAGCGGTTACTGTAGCAGTTAGGGGTTCAGATACCGTAATGGATACGGTAGCTTGTGTAGAACATGTTCCCAAACTAACTTCATGTGTGAAGATGTAGGTAGGGTAGGTTGCATCAGCAGGACTTGCCGTGGTAACATCAAAGGAAATGTCAGTGGTGATTCCGGTATAGGTAGAACCATCAGGCATGATCCAAGAATCATTGATATTGGATGGATTACCACCCAAAAGGTTGAATATGTTGATTGGAGCAGTCAAATTATCGCAGAAAGTAGGAGGGGCAGTGCTGATACCGGGATCTCCTAATGCACTGATGGTGATTTCCATTTCATCGGACGCGGCACAGGCAAGAACATTTTCATGTCCAACAGGATATGCCGTAATTGTGTAAGTTGTTGCATTGGAAATATTGCTAGCCGTTGGTTGCAATAAATTAGGGTTGTTTAGATTGGTTGCAGGACTCCAAGTGTAAGTATACAAAGATGCAGGACTGGAAATGATTTCTCCGGTAGGTGAAATAGCATTGACTTGTATTGATAAATCATATCCGATTGAATTATCGGAAGAAATAGTCAATGTAAGACATCCACTAGCATCTGTACTAACAATTTGCTGATTTGAATATGTTGTGGGGTCTCCAAAAACTCCCCAGGAAAATACGTTGGGTGAAGACAAATTCTGACCGTTAAAAATATTTAATTCATCATAATTTAACTCTATCTGCCCATTCACTGTAACAGCCATTGAATAGCCAGGTAAATCAGGACAGAAAGTTTCATTAAATGATAATCCATTCGGATAAGGTTGGTAATCTATTAGTTGACAATCGCTACATGGTGTTAAACCGTTAAAACCTCCCAATAAAGTCAAATCTCCACAAGCGTATTCTAAATCAACACCTGCAGAGATAGGCGCTAAATCTACAGCAGTCACATCGAATGAAATACTATTTTCACAACCAAAATCATCGATTACCGTGTAGGTGATTGCATCAGTTCCACTTTGCGTCGGTGTTATTACAATTTGATCAGCATTCCCACTCATGTCACCGACGATAGCATAGCTAGGTAAATTAACCGTATTCCAAAAACTCATGGCTTGACCGATATCTATTTGAGGAGTAAATTCAGTTACAGGAGGATAGAAACTAGGAGCTAGATTTAACTCGAAGGTGAAGATTGTTCCATCATCGGCACCCCAATTGTCAATCACTGAAAGCGTCCATATTCCATTTGCAGGACAGCCGTCTAAATTAGAGAAAGGTTCTACAGGCTGATATGAACCAGCTGGTAAGGAACTGCCTCCTGGAATAGCGGCTTCAACCCAAGTTGTATTTTGACCAGGAGAGAAACAATAGGTGTAAGGAACACCAGTAACATTGGGATCACCGCAATTTGCTTCAGTTAAATCAGTGCCAAAATCGTCAATTGGTTCTCCTAAAAATGCACCACTTCCTCCTTGTTGATGCAAAACAATGCTCTGATTGTTCGGACAAGTAAGCATGAGGATTAAATCTCCCATGAAGCTGTGTTCCATTTCTATGCAAATACTCTCAATATCGGTTGAATCAGAGATAACTGAACCTGCAGAAAAACCAGTTTGATAAATTTCAACATCCTGAGGAACACCGAGTAATGTAGGATCATCATACATGCATCCATCTTCAACGGTAGTCGCACCATCAAATCCTGACCAAGTAACCTCGTATAATTCAGGCTCGGCAGTGAATTCAAACGTTTCACCAACACATATTTCAACATCTTCTTGAAAAGATAAAAATTCAGGATATGGAGCGACCAATACTTCCAAAGAAATCAAATTGTTATTAACGCATTCATTATCTAAATTGTCATCGTTTACAAAAAGTTGTACGAGATACTGACCGGGGACTTGCCAAGAATGCGAAACAATAGCATTATCATCGGTTGTTGTAGTTTCATTCCCGTCCATAAAGTCCCAAGTGAAGCTTTCAAGTGAATAATTGGTTCCTGCTAGTGAGGTGGTTTCAATAAATTGAACTTCTTCACCAATACATACTTTGATAAAATTGGTTGAAATTGTTCCATTGATGTTTTCGCCGTTAATAATTTCTCCTGCAGCTAATGGAGTGGAGCAAGGAGTAGAACAAGAAACACTACCGGAAAAGAATCCCGTCGCTGAAGAATTGGAGATAAATTGCATGGTTATGCAACCTGACGTGTTCAGAGGTGAAGCAAAAACACTCGATGAATTTAATGTATTTCCAGTGAATGATGCGATTAAAGGAGATGTGGCATTTGGACCATCGTAAAAATACATCCAATCTGAGTTTCCATTGGTATTCGGAGCAGGATTTAAATTAAATTGAGCAAAAGTAACCACCGTCATGTCGCCCGGAGTATTTGGACAAAATGTTGCAGTATAGTTTTCGTTGTTTCCGTATGCAGAACTTGTAGGACCTCCAGATGCAATGAATGGAGTGGCCGTCTCATCTCCAGTGACAGGGTCAGGAGCGCAAACAATTATTGGATTGGTGTAAGTTTGATTTAGCACAACTTGCTGAGAAAATGGGCAAAAATTAGCAAGAGTTACCGACGCAAAGAGAACTGCGATATATATATTTTTCATCGAGATTTTATTCAAATGTTTTTGACATACTTCACAGACAAATTTAGTAAAAAATGGTTGCAACAACTAAAAAAAAATGGAGCCGAAGCTCCACTTTTCTTACTAGATTGATATATAGGGTTTGGTTAAGGTTTCAGCAATACTTTTCCAGAGTAGTAATTGGAAGCTCCGTTGTTGTTCTCTTTTGTGATGATGATCCATGTGTATTGTTTGTTGACTTCATGGTAGCGGCCATTGGCATCAATTCCAGTCCAAGGACGCTTAATGGTTTTGGTTTCGAAAATCTTTTTGCCATTGTCGTAAATACTCATCACAAAACTTCCTTTTAAATCCTTCAAAGATTCGGGCATAAAACCTTCACCAGCCAAAGTTTGAGCAGGGGCCATTAATTGGCTGTTGTCATTGATGCTAACGTATTTTATTTTGGTGTCTTTGCATCCGTTCTCATGAATGGCCGTGATGGATATGGGGCATTTACCGTTGGCATTGATTGCTTTATTGGGTTTAAATTCATTGCTCTTTTTACCGTCATGAAAATTCCATTCAAATCCAACCGCGGCCTCACTATTGTTGTCAATCGATACAACAGGTTTCCCTGACTCAATGTTCTCAAAAGTCCAATCAAAATCAGCCTTAGGAGTGGTGAGGATGTTGATGGTCTCACTCATGTTCATGGTATTGATTTGAGCACTTTTGTGACCAGATACAGAAAGTGATACAACATAAGTTCCTGGATTCAAATACTTGTGTTTGGGGTTGGATTCATTGCTGAAACTTCCGTCACCAAAATTCCAAAGGAAACTCACATCATCAGCAGTTGATGGCGAGTTGAAAGAAACTTCCGCGCCGACACAATGGGTTTTCGCCGCGGAGAAGGAGCTTATTTCAATTTGATTTTCTTTGTTCGCATTTCCCTTTTCAGTTTTGGTGGGGTATTGCGGCAATTGATCCCCGGTCTTTCCATTTAAATCAGCGGTTTTAGACCGATCGTTGGAAGTTGACGTGTCAAAAGAATTGTTGAGCGCACTGTCTGTATTTGTCGGGTTTGAAGTGCCACCTTTTTGGTCACCTTCAGAATAGGTGATGGAATGGTTTTGAGAGTCGGCTACATTGGATTGCGGAGCTTGAGAGTTAGAAGAATGGGAAAGAGATAAGTACGTGCCGATAGCGCCTCCTCCTACAATCATTCCGGCGATGAGCCATTTGTAAGAAGTAGTAATTAGCGGAGACTTAGCACCAATACCTTTCGCCACGTTCATCCATAGATTGGGTGTTACGGGCATTTCGTAATCCTCAAATTTCTTTTTTAATTGCTCTTCAAATTTCTTTTCGCTCATTTTCCTTTGGGTTCTGATTGATCAAGATGCGTTGAATATTTTTTTTGGCTTTGAAATAATTGCTTTTGCTTGTTCCCACAGAGATTCCCAATTTCTCGGAAACTTCTTGATGGGAATAATCTTCAAATGCAATTAAGTTAAATACCATTCTGTATACGGGTGTTAATGTTTCCATAGCCAATAGCACATCTTCTGGTGTGAAATCGGGCATGGCCGGATCTTCGGCAGTTAGAGTGGTTTCTTCATCGGCAATCTCCATTCTGTCATCCGATACAAAAGAAATTTTCTTGTTTTTTCTAATGACATCGATGCAGAGATTGACGAAAATACGTCTCATCCAACCTTCGAAAGATCCACTACCGGTGTACTGGGGAAGGATATTGAAAATTTTAATAAATCCTTCTTGTAGCACATCTTCAGCGTCTTCTCTTGATTTCAAATAACGTATGCAAACCACCTTCATTTTACCTGCAAACATTTTGTAAATCAATTCTTGCGAACGATGTTCTCCTCGGATACTCCCGGAGACTAAATCCAAAATGATGTGTGTTTCTGGCACTTCACTAAGGTAGTGACGAAAATCTTATTGAGGGTTGCCTTATCCAAATGAAATTTATCTGTTATTTTTGTGCAATGTCAAAGAAGCGAGTCGTTGTTGGATTGTCTGGAGGTGTTGATTCTAGCGTAGCAGCGCATTTGTTATTGCAGCAAGATTATGATGTGGTGGGAATTTTTATGCGCAATTGGCATGATGAGTCAGTTGTGATCAATAATGAATGTCCTTGGATTGATGACAGCAATGACGCAATGCTTGTTGCGCAGCATTTGGGTATTCCTTTTCAGGTGTTGGATTTGAGTAAGGCATACAAAGAGCGAATAGTGGATTACATGTTTCAAGAGTATGCTGCAGGGCGCACGCCCAATCCAGATATTCTGTGCAACCGTGAAATTAAGTTTGATGTTTTTCTAAAGGCCGCAGAGCAGCTTGGTGCTGATTTTGTGGCCACCGGTCACTACTGCAGAAAACAGTGGAATGCCGATACCCAACAATTTGAATTGTTGAATGGTTTGGACGTGAATAAAGACCAAAGTTATTTTTTATCTCAGATATCTCAAGAGCAGCTGTCCAAGGCGCTTTTCCCAATTGGTCATTTGGAAAAATCAGCAGTGAGAGCCATTGCTACCGAAATAGGATTGCCCACAGCGGCCAAAAAAGATTCTCAAGGACTCTGCTTTGTGGGAAAGGTTAGATTGCCAGATTTTTTGCAACAACAATTAAAGCCCAAAGAAGGAAACGTTATATTGTTGGAAGAGAAAGACTTTGATCAAGAAGAAGATCATTCGATCGCTATTTCTGGAAATTGGGATTTGATGATCAAAAGGGTTTCAGCTAGAGATTGGAATGCTATAAAGGGGAAATGGATAGGGAAGCATCAAGGAGCACATTATTATACAGTGGGGCAGCGCAAAGGACTCAGCATTGGAGGATTTGCTCAGCCGTTGTTTATCCTCCATACAGATACGGTGAGCAATACTGTCTATGTTGGCCAAGGAGAGCATCATAAGGCCTTATACAATCCTTGTGTTTTGGTTCAGAAACAAGATTTACATTTACTCAATGCAGATGAATTGCATTCTGGACAGCGCGTTTGGGCGCAAGTGCGCTATCGCCAAGCATTGGAACCTGCTACTGTTTGGATGTCTGATTGGGGAGTCATCTTTTGCTTTGATGTGCCTCAACGCGCCATTGCTGAGGGACAGTTTGTTGCGTTTTATCAGCGCTTGAATGATGCCGATTATCGTTTGATAGGAAGTGGCGCAATGTCCTGGTTAAAACTTTAAATGTTAAAAACAGGTTTTTCTGATTTTGTTTAATAATTTTCATTTAGTTTCGAACACAACAAACTAAACCTATGAAAAAGAATCTTTTACTGATCTTTATTGTGTCCTTGTTTTTTGGCTATTCGGAGTCCTCCGTGGCCCAAACGGCTTGTCCAGATGGATTGAATCATGTTAGTGTGAATACTACGACTTCCATTTTTGGAAATGAGGTGCAATGGTCTATTTTCAATGATCAAGGTGAAATCTCTATGCAAAGCAATACTTATCAAAATAATGGTAATTATTTTGATACAGCATGTCTATCTGATGGATGCTACACTGTTCATCTTCATGATACTTTTGGTGATGGTTGGAATGGTGCTTCAATTTCCATTGCTGTTGATTCTGCAGTCATGTTCTCTGGTACATTAAGTACGGGTTCAGATTTGATGTTTAATCTGGCATTGAATACTTCTGCTTGTACAACAACCACCATTGATTATGGTTGCACAGACGCATCAGCAGCTAACTTTAACCCTGCTGCAGACATCAATGATGGAAGTTGTTTGTATGGTGGTTGTACTGATGCTTATGCAATCAATTTCAATCCAAACGCTGACGTTTTAGATAGTAGTTGCGTGTATTGTGACAATGGCGCCAACGCCCATTTGTACATCTGCACTTTTGGAAATGGAGGCGAAGTCAGTTTGTCAATAGTAGATTCAAATGGTGTTGTCGTATTCACCAATCCAGTATTGAACAATGTGGCCATCTACAACACGGATATTTGTCTTGATCCCAACATGTGCTACACTGCAGTGATGACCAATAATGTTGGGAATCCAGGTTGGTACAATGGTTATTTTTGGATCAATGTTGGGGGCGTGCAAATTATCCATGAAAGTTTGGATGCCACGCTTTCTTCAGAAAATGAAATATTCAGTGTTGATGGATCTTGTGGTAATGAAATTTCCTACGGTTGTGCAGATCCTAGCGCTATTAACTATAATGCAGATGCAGATGTCAATGATGGTTCTTGTATTTATCCCATTTACGGTTGTACCCAGATGAATGCGTTGAACTACAACGCAGCTGCTACCTACAATGATGGATCTTGCGTCATGGCTGATGTTTGTGGCGCCATGAATTTGATTTATTTTGATTGGACGGGTGATGCTTTCGCTTTTGAAAGTTCGATTGCTTTGTATGACAATTCGGGAAATTATGTAGCATATTCTTCTGGCAGTGATACCTATGCATGTATCAACGATGGATGTTACTACACCACCTTAACCGATAACTTCGGAGACGGTTGGGGAGGTACCACATTAAATATTTATTTAAATGGTAGCAGTACGCCATTGTTATCCCCATTTTTGAATGTTGGTATGTCTGATTCAATGATGGTGTCTATCAATACAACCGATTGTCAAATGTCTATCACAGGTTGCATGGATGCTATGGCGATGAATTATAATGCTGTTGCCAATATTGAGGATGGTTCATGTATTTACAGCGAAGACTGTCAGTATGGATGGTCATACATTCAAACCGCAACAGGTTTTTGGGCAGATGAAATGTCCTATTCCATTGTTGCTTCAAATGGTGATGTGTTGTTTGAATTTGAAGGAGATCTGAATAATGCTACTTCAACAGACTTTGTTTGCCTAACCCCAGATTGTTACACCGTTGCAATGGAAGACAGTTGGGGTGATGGCTGGAATGGTGGTTATGTATTCATCGCCAACAGTTTGGGATACGGAGAATTTTATGGTGGTTTGAATTGGGGGAGTGAGCAAGAAGCAATGTACAGCATTCTTTCCAATTGTGGCGCTGCAATCATGGGATGCATGGACTCAACAGCCTTGAACTATATGGCTGACGCAACAGAAGATGATGGTTCTTGCATGTACAATGACAACAATCCACAAGAAGAGAATCCCGGTATGGTATTGTCAACAGCAGCAGTTAAAGTGTACCCCAATCCTGCATCTCAAAGCATTAATGTTTTTGTTCAAGGATTGGAATGGAACGAAGGAGATTATCTTCAATTCCATATTTATTCTGCAGAAGGCAAATTGGTTAACCAAGGTCAATGGAATCAAGGGCAAATCAATTATGCATTGGATATCTCTGACCTATCTTCTGGAATGTATTTTATGGAAATAAAGAGCGAGAACGGAAATGTGGTTACTCGTTTTAGCAAGCAGTAATCTGAAATAATTTTGATCCTTATTTAAACTGCACCACTTGGTGCAGTTTTTTTTTGCTGAAAAAAATCATTTCAAGAATTAAAAACGAAAATCAATGCCAATGGTTTTTTATATTGCATCAAATTATTGATATGAAAAGAAAATTTATCCTTTCCCTTTTGGTAGGTGGTTTGCTTCAACTAACTCCGGCGGAGGCCCAAGTTACATTTGGTGGTGAGCCGCAAAGATGGCAGATGAAAGAAGTTCCATCCATCATACCATTTGTTCAAACAGCAACACCTGATATGGCAGTGGTTCAGATGGAGGATGCATTAACAGACCTCGATAAATCAGCACCTTATCGTTTTGGTATTGAATACAACGTAAATTATAATTTGCAGAATAGTGGGATTTGGATTTATGACGAAGCCAACAACAGAGCAACTTGGTTTTTGGGTGTCGATTGCCCAGGGGCAAAATCAATCAACTTTATTTTCAATCAATTCCATTTAGTCAAAGGTTCAGAACTTTTTATTTGGTCTGGCAGTAGAGATGAATTCATCGGTAAAATCACGGAGAGGAACAATTCAGAAGCTGAAGTGTTGGGTACTACTTTGATTCACGATGATCAAGCAGTGATTGAATTGTCTGTGCCCATGTCACGCATGCATGAGGTTCAATTGAGTTTAGGGACCATTGTTCATGGATACCGCACTGTATTGAGCAGCCATCTTTCGGATGATTTGGCGCAAAGGGGGCCTTATGGTACCAGTGGAAATTGCAATAACAATGTGAACTGCGCTGTTGGGGCGGACTGGCAAATCGAGAAGAAGTCGGTTGCTTTGATTCTGGATGGCGGCTTTTCCTCATGCACTGGCGCTTTGGTGAACAACACGGCAAATGATGGAACGCCTTATTTCTTGACGGCCAATCACTGCTACGCAGCCAATGTTGGAAGTTGGGTTTTTGTTTTTAATCACGAGACTACAGGATGCACAGGAAATACAGGGCCAACCAACCAAACGGTTTCAGGAAGTGTTTTAAGAGCAAAGAATGCCGGAAGTGATTTTTGCTTGTTGGAGTTGAATTCAGTTCCCCCAGCAAGTTATAATGTGCAGTATTCAGGTTGGGACGCTTCTGACGCCAATACAGTAAGTTCGGCTGTTGGCATTCATCATCCAAGTGGTGACTTGAAGAAAATTTCGTTTGAAAATGATCCCCTTACCCAAGGCAATTGGGGTGGTGCACAAACATGGGATGTTGACCAATGGGATGATGGAATTACTGAGCCGGGATCTTCTGGTTCACCTTTGTTTGATCAAAATCACCGAATCATTGGACAGTTATATGGCGGAGGTTCTGCTTGTAATGGAAATGTCGAAAATGGTCAAGGTGATTCTTACGGTAGATTTGGCGTGTCTTGGGATAATGGAGCGACTGCTGCTGCAAGATTAAAGGAATGGTTGGACCCCGGAAATACAGGTGTGTTGGTTGTTGATGGATATCCGGAAGGATTTGTCCAAGCCAATTTGGATGCAGCTGTTGGTGGAGTTGTCAATGTTCCTGTTGTATCATGTAACAACAGCGTTTCGCCCGTTGTGTCTTTGACCAACAACGGTCTGCAAAATCTTACGTCTTGTGGTATTCAATACCAAATCAATGGCGGAGCTGCGTCGACTTATAGCTGGAGTGGCAACTTGTCTCAAGGCGCATCCTCCAATGTCAATTTGCCTGCATTAACACTGGCATCAGGAAATAATACCATCACCATCACTGTGGTTAATCCCAATAATGGCACAGATGAGAACGCAAGCAACAATGCTACTTCAGTTTCAATAACCTTTGTGGACAATGCCTCTGCGGCTGCTTTGCCATACAACAATGATATTGCGATGGCCAATTTTCCTTATGCCAATTGGCAATTGTCCAATTCAGATAATGCTACTACTTGGGAAAGGGTTTCAACTGGTGGCAATGGAATGTTGAAATATGATTGCTACAATTATAATGCAGAAGGAGAGGTTGATGAATTTATTATGCCCGCATTCTCAGTTCCAACCAATGCGGCATCTTTGAAATTCCAGGTGGCGCATTGTCAATATAACGGAACTTATGATGATTCATTGGTTGTTTTGATTTCAACCGATTGTCAGAACTCATGGATAGAGGTGTATCGCAAAGGTGGACCAGATTTGGCCAGCATCGCAGCCAGCACGGCGGATTATACAGCGCCTGTTGCAGGTGACTTTAGACAAGAGTGCGTTGATTTGAATGATTTGGCTTTCGCTACTTTGTATGTCAAATTCAAAGGGTACAATGGTTATGGCAATAACATCTATCTTGATAATATAGAGTTGGTCAATCAAGATTGTTCAGGAGGCACTACCCAAATCATGGAATTGAATGATGCTGAAATAAGCCTGTTTCCTAATCCTTCAAATGGACAAGCGACGCTTAATTTTGGGACGGGTTTGAAAGAGAATGCCTCTGTCACTGTATACAATGCCTTGGGTGAAATCGTTCACCGTCAATCAGTGGGCAGAGCAGCTACCCAAATGGAAATTAACGGTGACTTTGCTGAAGGAGTTTACGTGGTGTCTATTCAACTCGGAGATTTCAATGAGAATATCCGTTGGATTGTTAAGCGATAGGTCAACTGAAATTGTGAATAAAAAGGGCTCCATGTGGGGCCCTTTTTTGTTGGATTACTTGGAATGAAGTTACTTTTGCAATCATGACTTGGGATTGGCTAGCGGTTACTTATTATGAAGTTCCAGTATGGATTTGGATGCTTTCTGTTTTGGCTCTGTTGATGTGGCTTATTCAGCTATTCTATTGGGTAGCCTATTATTTTCCGTTGGTTTCAAAGAGGAGCGAAGAAAGAGCCATAAAACAACGTGGGGTTAGTGTTATCGTTTGTGCTAGAAATGAGGAGAAGAATCTCATGATGAACATACCCAAAATCATGGAGCAGGATTATCCCAATTTTGAATTGATTGTTGTCAATGATTCAAGTTATGATGATACCGCTGATATCTTAAAGGCATTGTCCATCAATTATCCAAAAATGCATGTCATTCATATTGATGAGGACAAGCAAAACATGCAAGGGAAAAAATTTGCGTTGACGTTAGGAATAAAAGCAGCCAAGAATGATATCGTACTTTTAACAGACGCGGATTGTTACCCCAGAACGAATCAATGGATCAGTGAAATTGCAGCAGCGTATAAGAATGAGCAAAAGATCGTACTTGGGTACTCGCCATTTGTGAAGTACAAGGGATGGTTCAACAAGTTGGTTAGATTAGACAATACAATTGTGGCCATGACTTATCTTGGAATGGCCAAATCAGGGAAGCCATATATGGGTGTCGGTAGAAATTTATCCTATTACACAGAACTGTTCTTTAAAGTAGGCGGGTTTAAATCCAACTACTCCATTTTGTCTGGTGATGATGACTTGTTGATTAATCAAATAGCAACCAAGCAAAACTGCACGGTTACTTTCTCAAAAGATGCTCAGACCATTTCTGAACCCAAAAGGAATTTTAAGGATTGGAAACTACAGAAGAGAAGGCACTTCACGACATCTCCTATGTACAGATCATCAGATAAAAGAAGATTGATGATGTTGCCAATCAGTTGGTTCTTGATGAATGTTTTAAGCGTGTTAATTGTAGTTCTTCAGCCTATCATGTATCCTGTTTTAATTCTAATTCCATTGAGATGGATATGGATGGTTGTGGGAACCTATCGTTTTCTAAAGCACACCCAACAGCCAGTGGATATTGCTTTCTTAGCCCCTATTATTGAATTTCAAATGCAGTTTTTGCATGTTGGGTTTTATTTTAGTAACCTCATTAGAAAACCCCAGAAATGGAATTGATAGCGCATCTGTCCGCCAAGGCTCAAGAAGATTTTCATTGGGTACAAAAAGCAAAAGCCAATGATCAACAGGCTTTTACTTTTTTAATGTCGCGGTACAAAGATTCCTTGTACTATACTGTATTTAAAATGGTCCAAAATCCGGAGGATGCCGAGGATTTAACCATCGAAGCCTTTAGCAAAGCTTTTGCTAAATTGGAAGCCTATACTCCTCAATTTGCCTTCTCAACTTGGTTGTTTAAAATAGCATCCAATCATTGTATCGATTTTTTAAGAAAAAAGCGAATCAAAGCCATTAGCATTCATCAAGTTTCTAAGGGAGACTATGGTGAATCTTATGAGATTCCGGTAAAGGATATGGAATTGAATCCTGCCGAAAGAATGCAGAAGAATGAGCTTATTCAGCAGATCAGAGGTGTGGTTGACCAACTGAAGCCCAGGTACAAGCGCATGATAGAGTTGCGTTATTTTGAGGAAAAATCCTATGAGGAGATTGCAGATGAAATGGATTTGCCATTGGGAACCGTAAAGGCGCAATTGTTTAGAGCCAGAGATCTGCTTCATGAAATTATGAAACGATGAGTGAAAATTTGTTCTCCAAATATTGGCCTGAGCTGGGTGAGGAAAAAGTAAATCAATTGATCTTGTTGAAGGAGCTGTATGATGACTGGAATCAAAAGATCAACGTTGTTTCCCGAAAAGACATGGATTCCTTTTTGGTCCATCATGTTTTGCATAGTTTGGCGATAACCAAGTACATCCGATTTCAACCAGGTAGCAAAATCTTGGACTTGGGAACAGGAGGAGGTTTTCCGGGCATTCCTCTGGCAATATTCTATCCGGATGTTCAATTTCATTTGGTAGACTCCATTGGTAAAAAAATCAAGGTTGTTGAAGGGGTAAAGGAGTCTCTTGGATTGACCAACGTTACCACCCAGCACGCGCGTGTAGAGGAAGTTAAGGGGCAATTTGATTTTATCGTAAGTAGGGCAGTGGCTCCGCTTTCTGAACTTTTGATGTGGACCAAGGGAAAGTATTCTGGAGAGCAACGAAACGCTCTTCCAAATGGATTGATATGTCTCAAGGGTGGGGATTTAAAGGACGAAATTGCACAAGTAAGAAGTCAATATATTGTTGAAGAACACAAAATATCCAATGACTTTTCAGACCCTTTTTTCGAAACAAAAAAAGTGGTTTACGTGGTTAAACGCTAGTGCATAATCGTCATCCAGGCGATGAGGACAAAAAATGCTGCGGCATTAACCAGAAATCCAATTTTAAACATTTGCGAAGCTGTGACATGGCCAGATGAGTAGGCAATTGCATTTGGCGGAGTACTCATGGGAAACATAAAGTCGCAGCTGGAAGCCAAAGCAACCGGGATAGCGAGTCCAAGAATGGGGTAATTCAACTCCGTGGCAATTTGCGCCACTATGGGAATGAAAACAGCTACCATGGCCAGATTGCTCATGAGGGCGGTGAGCAGTATGCTAATGCCAACAATCAATACCAACAGACTTGATTGTCCATAACTCCATGCCGCAAAAACATCGCCCAGCCAATTCATCCAGCCTGCTTCTTTAAGTCCGCTGGCCATCGTGAGTCCGCCGCCAAACATGAGTAAAATTCCCCAAGGCAATTGCGCAGTGTCTTCCCATCGTAAAAGAGGGTCGTTGTTAAATGATACAAATAACAAACTGGCAAAAATCAAAGCAATCGCTGTGTCATTGAACCATTCACCAATAAAAACGGATAATCCAGCTTGAAAAATCCAACAAAGACATACCGCAATGAAAATGCCTAGCGTTCTTTTTTGATGATTGGACAATAGATTTTGATTGAGATTCAATTCATGTTCGATGATGTTGTGAGACCGAAATACTTTGGGCATGTGTCTGGATAAAATGAAATAGCCAATGAACAACAATGCCAATGAAAATGGGAGCCCCCATTTTAGCCAAGTCAAAAAACTGACTTCGATACCAAAGTTGCTCGAAAGAATACCTGCGGCAGCTGCATTGGGTGGTGAACCCATCAAGGTGGCCATTCCTCCGATACTGGCGGAATAGGCGATACCCAATACCAAATTGCGATGAAAATGTTGGTCCTTTGGAAAAAGGTGAATCACTCCAGCGGCAAGAGGCATCATCATTATGGCCGTAGCAGTATTGCTGATCCACATGCTGATGATGTATGTCGTAATCATGAATGCGAAAAGAACGGAACGATTTGAGTTTCCTGATTTATTCAATATTTTTTTAGCCAACACCCGGTGTAATCCACTTTTTTCAAAAGCCAATGACAGAAGAAAACCACCTAAAAAAAGAAAGACAAATCGGTCACTATATCCTTTGTAACAAGCGTCTAACGTTAAAATTTTTGTTGCACTAAAAATCAAAATGGGAAGTAAGGCGGTTATGGCCATTGGAACCACCTCTGTCAACCACCAGGCCAACATCCAGGCCATGATGCCAGCACTTGTGCGCATCTCAAAAGTAAAAGTGGATGGTAGTAAAATATATACCAAGCCAAAAAGCAATGGCCCTAATACCAGATGAGACACTTTGTTTTGCATGTCTGCAATTTAAGGTAAAAGTTTACCTTAGCAAGATGAAGAACGCACAGGTTATATTCTTGGTTGTACAGTTGATTTGTATCAAAGGTTTTAGCCAAAATGAGAAAATGCAGTGGTTTGGCGATGCCAAGTTGGGAATATTCATTCACTGGGGAATTTATGCGGTGGATGGAACAGATGAATCATGGGCATTTTACAATAAAAAGATGGGACACGCCCAATACATGGATCAAATCAAACGATTTACGGCTGCTAACTATAACCCCAATGAATGGGTGGAATTGATTCAAGAGAGTGGTGCAAAATATACTGTACTAACCTCAAAACACCATGATGGAGTGGCCTTGTGGAATACCAACGAAGCACATTGGTCCATACCCAAACATTCACCTGCCGGGCGCGATGTACTGACACCTTTTGCAAGTGCAGTAAAGTCAGCAGGTTTGAAATTGGGCATTTATTATTCCATTTTGGATTGGTCACATCCGGATTATAACGGTTTTACCAATGATAGTTCAAGATACAAAATCAAAGACAATCCAGAGCGTTGGGAGCGGTTTGTTCAATTCAATAAAGCCCAATTGCAGGAACTCATGGTGCAGCAAAATCCAGATTTATGGTGGTTTGATGGCGGGTGGGAACATTCTGCGGAAGAATGGCATGCGCCAGAAATAGGACAGATGTTAAGGTCGTACAGGAACAATGTGATTATCAATGCGCGTTTGAATGGAGAGGGCGATTATGATACCCCTGAACAGAATTTTCCTATTCAGCGGCCGGATGAAAAGTTTTGGGAGTTGTGTTTGACCACCAACAACAATTGGGGATATCAGCCCAATGATAAAAATTGGAAAACACCTGAGGAGATTATTGCCATTTTTGCTGATGTCGTTTGCAATGGCGGAAACTTGTTATTGGATATTGGACCAATGGAGAGTGGTGAAATTCCAAAGAAGCAAATAAGAATTTTGAAAGAATTGGGAGACTGGAATAAAAAGAATGGCGAGGCTGTTTTTGGAACCGTTGCAGGATTGCCTTTGGGGCACTATTACGGAGGTTCAACGTATTCCAAAGATTCAACTTGTGTTTACCTGTATTTGAACGGCAATGAGTCTGGTCCAATTCAAATAAAGGGGCTTTTGAACAAGGTCGTAAAAGCTGAATTTTTAGACGGAGGGGATGAGGTGAAAGCCAAAGTCGTAGGGAAGATTTCCTGGAGTCAGAAACCAGGATTGATTTTTTTGAGTTGGAATAACAAACGTAAGTTGCGCAAGCAAACCATTCCGGTCATTAAGTTAACTTTGGATGGTCCCGTTAAGTTGTATCAAGGAAAAGGCGGATTGTAAAAAATGACAACGGAAGAATATTTAAGCCAAAACATGTCCGCCGTGCCCGATTTGTTGGTGCAGTTGGAGAAAGAGACATGGCAGAAGTTAATCAATCCCCGCATGTGCAGCGGAGCATACCAAGGACGATTGTTGTCCGCGATATCTAAAATGATTAATCCGAGGAGCATTCTTGAATTGGGGACTTTCACCGGTTACAGTGCGTTGTGTCTCATGGAGGGATTGGCGCTGGATGGAAAGATGGTGAGCTTGGAGTTGAATGAAGAATTGAGTTGGATTCACGAGAAGTATTTGAAAGATACCCGAATGGAGCTGAGGTATGGCAATGCACTAGATTCGCTGCCCTTAATCGCACTTTCAGAGGTGGACTTGGTTTTTGTCGATGCCGACAAAAGAAACTATATGAATTATCTGCGCATCCTAGAGGATGGACTTCGGTCTGGGGCTTGGGTGTTGTTGGACAATGTATTGTGGAGTGGAAAGGTTTTAGAGCCCGCTGTTGAAGGGGATATTGACACCATTGTTTTGCAAGAGTTGAATCAATATTTGGCGCAATCCTCATCTTGGGAGACCATCATCCTACCCATCAGGGATGGATTAACAATTGCCCGTCGAAACTAAATGTACAAAAGCCTCATCTGGGGGTTATTTGCTTTATTTTTGCTTTATGTCAGTTAAACAGAGAACATTGGCCAAGGCCATAGAGCTTCAAGGCGTAGGCTTGCATACAGGAGCCAAGGTAAATTTGAAATTATGTCCAGCACCCGAGAATCATGGTTATCAATTTCAACGATTAGACCTAGATGGACAACCTATTATTCCGGCGGATTGTGATTTGGTAACCACCACACAGCGCGGTACAACATTGGAATACAACGGGGCCAAGATTCATACGTCAGAGCATGTTTTGGCTGCAATATATGGTTGTGAAGTGGACAATGTCTTGATTCAAGTGGATGGGCCAGAAATGCCCATCATGGACGGTAGCTCAAAGCCATTTGTAGAAGCCATTGAAACCGTTGGTTATGTCGAGCAGAATGCAGATCGTTTGTATTTTGAATTAAAGGACAACCTTACTTATGAGGATGTCGAGAAGGGAATAGAGATGTTGGCAGTCCCCACCAAGGGAGGAGAGTTTAGGGTGACGGTAATGGTTGATTACAATAGTCCAATCCTAGGAACGCAGCATGCACACATGTACAAATTGGAAGATTTCAAAACGGAGATTTCCAAGTGCAGAACTTTCGTTTTCTTGAGAGAATTGGAGATTCTTGCTGAACATGGATTGATAAAGGGAGGAAGTCTAGACAATGCCATTGTCATGGTTGATAAGGCGTACGCGGAGGATGATATCAAAGCCATTTTGAAGAAATTAGGTAGGGAAGAACAGGACGTTAAGGTGGAAGGTGTTGGCGTTCTCAATACCATAAAATTGCAATATGAAAACGAACCCGCACGCCATAAGCTGTTGGATATTGTTGGTGATTTGGCATTGACAGGTCGATTCATTAAAGGTCACATTTTGGCCGGTAGACCGGGGCATTTTGGAAATGTGGAGTTTGCAAAATTGATCAAGCAAATGATCAAAAAAGAGAAATCAGATGGTCCTCAATTTGATTTGTCCAAACCACCGCTGTATGACATCAATGACATTTCTAAGATGTTGCCCCATAGATATCCGTTTTTATTGGTAGATAAAATATTGGAGATGGATGGAGAGTCAATCGTTGGGGTGAAGAATGTAACCATGAATGAGCATTTTTTTCAAGGACATTTCCCTGATAACCCAGTAATGCCGGGCGTTCTACAGATTGAGGCAATGGCGCAAGTAGGAGGGATTTTTGCATTGAGCCAAGTGGAAGATCCAGAGAATTATAGTACTTATTTCATGAAAATTGATGAGGTGAAGTTCAAGCAAAAGGTCATTCCGGGAGACAGTGTTGTTTTCCGATTGGTATTAAGATCACCCATTCGAAGAGGACTGGTGAACATGGCAGGAACAGCATACGTCAATGGTAAAGTAGTTTCTGAAGCTACCATGTTGGCTCAGGTAGTAAAAGATAAAGTTGTACAAGAAATCAAAACGGTATGATTCACCCCTTTAGTGTCGTTAGTGAAAAGGCTAAGATTGGCCATAATGTAACCATCAGTGCATTTTCGACTGTTGAAGACGATGTTGTTATTGGAGACAACACTTGGATTGGTCCCAATGTCACTATAATGAATGGTGCAAGGATTGGTGAGCATTGTCGAGTATTTCCAGGAGCAGTGATTTCTGCTATTCCTCAGGATTTGAAGTTTGATGGCGAGCCATCAACGGCTGAAGTGGGAGATTACTCCACCATTCGAGAGTGCGTTACCATCAATCGTGGAACCAAGGATCGAATGACCACTAAAGTTGGAAAGCATTGTCTATTGATGGCCTACGTTCACATTGCCCACGATGCTTTTGTTGGTGATCATTGTATTATCGCCAATTCTGGTAATATTGCGGGCCATGTCACCATTGAAGATTGGGTGATTATCGAAGGTGTGGTTGCCGTACAACAATTTGTGCGCATTGGTCAACATTCATTCATCGCAGGAGGCTCCTTGGTTAGAAAGAATGTGCCGCCTTATATCAAAGTTGCCAGAGAGCCTTTGAACTTTATTGGTGTCAACGCCATTGGGTTGAGACGCCGAGGATACGACGACGCCTCAGTTCAACATATTGAAGACATTTACCGCGCCTTGTTTGTGCAATCTCCCACGGTGGGAAAAGGAGTTGAAGCAATCTCCGCCATGGAGTCAACTCCTTTTACCGAGGAAATTTTATCCTTTATCAACAGTTCAGAGAAAGGAATTGTAAAAGGTTTGAATGGCTGAGGAAATAGTGCTATCCAATATTGGCAAGCGATTCAATGGGAGATGGCTTTTTCGCCATGTGGATATTTCTTGGAAAAGAGGAGATAGGGTAGCCATCATAGGTGCCAATGGTTCAGGGAAAAGCTCCCTAACAAGTTTGATTGCTGGTTATCTGACAGCAACTGAGGGTGAAGTTGTCATTAAAAACAAAGATGTAGTAGTTGCGGAGCAAGATCATTGGAGATGCATTTCATGGACTTCTCCAGCTTTGCTTATCCCGGAGCAGTTGAGCTATTTAGAGTTGTTTCTCCAGGTAGAGAAGTTAAGAGGGTTTCATACAGACTGGTCCGTCGATAAGATGGAGAGATTGATGGGTTTGGAAAAGTACCGCAACCAGCCGCTGAAGTCCTTTTCTTCTGGTATGCGACAACGCGTAAAGTTGATATTGGCTTTTGCTATTCACGCCGATATATTGATTCTTGATGAACCAACAGCGCACTTGGATAAAAATGGTGTGGAGTGGTTTTCAACTCTTGTTCAAAATGCCAAACACGACGTCATTTTTGTTGCGTCAAATAGCAACAACGACGAAACTTTTTTTTGTAATCAAATGTTGGACGTTGCTACTTGTGTCCCGCCCGCAATAAGTCATTGACTGTTTTTACCGGATGAAAAGTTTGAGAGGGCACCTCGACAAAAACACTATTCCATCCAGACATAGACCCATTCCAAAGCCCAGGTAATTCAAGCGCTTTAACAATCTGACCGTCTTGAAATTTGTCACTGATGAAAGATGTTGAATGATCGACGAATTTTGCTAGATCATATTTTTTGCCATTATGGTCTTTGATACAACAAACGATGTCTACAGGATTGAAGTGTGTTGAGGTGCTGATGTGGGTGGACTGTTGTTGATCTGCAACATCAATTTGATTTTTCTCGACAATCTGCTTGCTGATTTGACCGTTATTGTGCAAAACCCAAAATGGACCACCCCCAGGTTCTCCCTCATTTCTCACCATTCCACAAACCCGAATGGGTTTGTTCAATGCTGCATATACTTGCCCCACTGTTGGCTCTTCAATACTGCGGTAACCGTAATGCTGATATAAAAATTCAATGGCATTGGGGAGGGAATTTTTTTCTTTGGACTCCAATTCCAACAACAATTGATGGGTTTTGTTTTTTAAATCAATGAGCAGTCCTCCCAATACCTTTTTATAAAAAATGATTTGATCCATCCATTTTTCATGCGCAATGTTATCAATGTTTTTGATGAAAATGAGATCACCATCAAGGCGCTGTAAATTGTTGATGAGCGCGCCGTGACCCGCTGGTCTAAATATGATTTTATTGTTTTTATCTCGAGCAAAATGATGCTCGCCTTTCAAAGCTGGCGTGTCAGTTTTAGGGTCTTGATAACTAAATTGAATATTGATGTTTGAATGACCATAAAACGCCAAGAGTCTTGATTTGGCTCGTTCAAATAATTCGGATATATCAGAAGAAATGGTGAAATGAAAGTCATAGGAACCATCTCCATTTTCAATGTAGGTTAGTCCTTCTCTCACTTGTTCTTCAAATGCTGTTCGATGACCTTCAGAGGTAAGATGAAACGGAATAAGTGCTTTGGGTAATTGAGTGAATTTGATCTCCTCGGAAATAAAAGTAAGAATCTCAGACCATTGGTCTTTGTCAACCATGGCCTCTAAGTCCCTCCCGTGTTCACTGAATAAATTTAAGAGATTCTGATAGAAAGGAAACTCTTTGAACCGGATGATGAATTCTTCAGCCAATGTGTCCGTATCAAATGCTTGGATGGCGCTGAGGTGTTTGAACATTCTGGTTGCGGCCCCTGAGGCTGGAATGAAAAGCGATTTTTGCAGCGATTTGTTTTGTTCAAAAAGACCAACGTAAAAATTGCATTCAATGGGGGATAGTGATTCTATTCCATCACCTAAAGTACAAGGCTTTTCAATTTTAGTAGCTGAAATGGAATCAAGGATTTGTTTGAGGTTTTGCACAAATCGAGATGGCTCTATTTCTCTTTGCTCAATATTTTTTATGTCTTCAGCACTTAGTTGCATAGGTATCAAATTTACAATAAAACCGCCGGGAAGAACTAGGTTCATTCACCGGCGGCCTCCACCATCTCAATCTCACTAAAGTATTTTAAACGTTGTACTTAATCCAAATACAATGATTGTACGTGTAGAGAAATAATAAGGTTTCAAAAATAATTATTTTTTTGCAAAATTCCAGGAATCCCGCAATGCGTCAGCTGTTGATCGCTGTGTGTTCCAGCCCAACATACTTTTGGCTTTACTTGGATTGGCCCAGATTTGCTCAACATCACCAGGTCTTCTGTCGCTCCATTCAAAAGGTATTGTGACCTCATTAATGGATTCAAAATTTTGAATAACTGACAACACCGAATCTCCTTTTCCTTGTCCCAAGTTAAATGCTTCGCAAGTTCCTTTTTGATTAAACAACCATCTCAAAGCTGCAACATGCGCTTCAGCCAAATCCATGACATGAATGTAGTCACGCAAACATGTACCATCCGGTGTGTTGTAATCATTTCCAAAGATTTTCAAAACTCTTTCTCCTTTCGCAGCTTGATTGACAAGCGGCAATAAATTATTGGGGATACCCAATGGCAATTCTCCAATTTTTGAGGAAGGGTGCGCGCCGATGGGATTGAAATAACGCAAAAGTGCGGCATTGAAATCAATGTTTTCCTTGCAATGAGATTGAATGAATTCCTCACCAAGCTGCTTGGTTTCCCCATATGGAGATGCGGCTTTTTTAAAGGGCGTTTCTTCAGTTACAGGATTGATATCGGGTTCACCGTATACAGTAGCACTGCTTGAAAATACCAAATTGTTTACTCCTGATTCTTGCATGCATCCAAGAACGACCTGGAGAGAACCCATGTTGTTATCTAAATATTTTTGTGGTTCAAGAACCGACTCTGCAACAGACTTAAAGGCCGCAAAGTGAATAACGCCGTCAATAACATGGTCGATAAAAACGGATTGAATTTGTTCTTTGTTACAACAGTCAAATGGATAGAAGGTTAGCTTTTGTTGAATGATGTCTTCAATGCCTTCAATCATCTCCATTCTTGTATTGCTAAGGTTATCGACGATGATGGGCCTGAGTCCTGCTTGGTGCAAAGCAACAGCCGTATGTGATCCAATAAATCCGGCGCCTCCGGTAATCAAGATGTTCTTCTCAATACTCATATCGCCCAATGATTAGAAATGATAACCCAATTGATGATGGTGCCCAATGTAAATCCAGCATACACCTGTGCATGGGTATGGGCATCTAATTTTACTCGACTGTATCCTGTTAAGGCCGCCATTAAAATGGTAAAAATGGCAATCATGGTAACATCAGCCATGTGCACAGATTTGAGTGCAAGCAGACTGCCAAATACACCTCCTTGTCCCAACATATGGACACTGATTTTCCAATATTGGTTGATCAGCAGTGAAACCATCAAAGAGATAATAACGGCCAATACAAATGAAAATACTTCTTTGGGAAGAATAGGACCTTGCCATCTCAACAACGAGTAGGAAATACAATAATAAAAAATCACCAATAGATAAGGTCCAAAGCGCTCTTTGCGATCTCTGAGTTCAATTCCACTGACCATGCCGTATTTGATCATGAACAAAATACTCACGGCGGGTGCAATGATGTTGATGATAAGCAAAGCCAATACAAAAGCATCTGCATTTGTAGGCGCAATGAAATATGGATCCATCCATCGGACAATGACATATATCAACAAGGGCATCCAAAGTGGATGAAAAAGTATGGATAAAAATTGGGCTAAGCGATAGATAAATGTCATAGTTCTTTTCTTAATCTGGCAACGGGAATGCCCAATTGCTCTCGGTATTTGGCAACCGTTCTTCGTGCGATGTTGTACCCTTTTAAATTGAGGATTTCCATTAACTTTTCGTCTGGGAGTGGCTTTCTCTTGGGTTCTTGTTCAATGGCATCTTTCAAAATTTGCTTGATTTCCCTTGAGCTGGCCTCTTCGCCATCATCAGTGGTTAGTCCTTCAGAAAAGAAGTACTTCAATAAGTAAGTACCAAATGGTGTTTGAATGTATTTGCTATTGGCCATTCTGCTGATGGTGGATATGTCCATGTTTACCCGGTCCGCAATGTCTTTCAGAATCATGGGTTTCAATTTGGACTCATCCCCATCCAAGAAAAATGAACGTTGGTGTTCAATAATGGCCTCCATACAAACGAGTAATGTTTGGTTCCGCTGATGGATGGCATCGATGAACCATTTTGCGGCGTCAATTTTTTGCTTGACAAATTGAACAGCTTCTTTCTGCGTTTTGTCTTTTTTACCAACTTTTGCATAATGGCTCAGCATGTCTTTGTATTGCGGGCTGATTTTCAACTCAGGTGCATTTTTGCCATTCAAGCTGAGTTTTAATTCTTCATTGTCAATGGAGAGCAAAAAATCCGGCGTGATGTGAGGAACCTCTTTGTTGGAATCAGAACCAGCGTTGCCAGGCTTGGGATTAAGGTGCAGAATTAAATCTATCGCGGGTTTGATATCATCCAAGGTTTGATTCAATCGAGTAGCTATTTTCTCGAAATGTTTTTTCGTGAATTCCTCAAAATATTTGGACACGATGATTCGGGCAGTCGCATTGGCGTTGTCTTTTTTTTCAGCTCTTTTTATTTGAATGGAAAGGCATTCTTGCAAGTTGCGCGCTCCAATACCAGGAGGGTCCAAAGACTGAATCTGTTGTAAAGCATTTTCCAATTGTTGGATTTCCGTTGTGATGCCTTGAGCAAACAACAAATCGTTGCCAATAGAAGCCAAGTCGCGTCTTAAGTACCCATCATCATCAAGGTTCCCAATGAGATAATCTGCGATCATCATTTCTTCCTCATTCAATTCAAGAAAATGCAATTGCTGATACAGTAAATCTTGAAATGAGCTTCCTTGACCAATGGGGGTTTGACGTTCCTCAATATCTTTGCCTTGGTTATTGACTTGTGTTTTGTAGTCAGGGGTGTCCTCATCAAAATAATCTTCAAGATTGATTTCAATATCGTCATTCTCATTTTCGATATTGTCATCCTGATCCAGTTCATCTTGATCGTCTCTCTCTATTTCCTCATCACCTTCTTCCAACGCCGGATTGTCTTGCAACTCCTCTTTGATGCGCTGTTCCAAGTCCATGGTTGATACTTGCAACAACTTCATCAATTGAATCTGCTGAGGAGATAGTTTTTGCTGTAATTTGAGTTGTAAGTTTTGCTTTAACATGTCCTTTCAAAGGTAGGGATAAATAAAAAAAACCGCAGATGCGGTTTTCTAAAAATTATGATGAGGATGAATTATTCTTTCACCCAATGGTTATTTTCTTTTTTCAATTTAATTAAAGCCATTGCTCCTTGTTGGAAATTGCCGGGAACATCTGTCATAGAAACGATTTCATTACCAGCGGTATCTTTAATACCGTAGGAGAGTTTTACCAAACGACGTTGGTTGTCAAACTCAGGTGTATAAATGAAATTTAAACCTTGCCCTTTGAGATCTTCATGAATTTGCCATAAAGCGCCACGATCAGTTTGTCCATTGATGGTGATTTGAATGGGATTGTTGCTTTGTGCAAAAGCATTGAAGGTAATTAAAGCGAGCACTAAGGTGATGAAATTTTTCACTTGGATTTTTTTTGTTTCATACAATATTAGGAGATTTCTCGGGCAATTGCAATTATTTTTGCAAAAAAGATTGCGATGGCCAAAGTGAATAAAGAATGGGAAAATAAAGTCATGGATGATTTGTTTTCAAAGGATGATGACAAAGTCAGAAAGGCCATAGCGGCTTTACAAGAGCATCCGCAGGTGCATTTTATTACTCCATTGATTTCTGTATTCAT